>CAZFOA010000032.1:0-5744 GCA_964520205.1 uncultured Verrucomicrobiota bacterium
AGTCGGTGAAGGATTACCTGGAGTGGTTCAGATCAATGGGGATGTCCACGGAAGCGCCAAGCCAGAGGGCGGAGTCGGTGTTGCTCCCGTCGAAGGTTTTGCGCGCGTGAAATCCCCAACGAACGCGCCGCTTCGTCGTGTAGCTGAATCCCGCGTCAATCGAATCGCTGATTTCCCGGACGTCGATGGGATAAGTGATGCTCTGATAGGTTCCCGGAGAAGTTTGTGGACCGAGAACGATATTCTCGCCGGAGATGCACTGCAAATGCCGGTAGCCCACGTCCAGTTCCCAGCCGTGGATCTGCTGGAACAATCCGATCGCCGCGATGTATTGATCGGCGCCGAGGGTGTGTTCCCAGCGATACAACGCGTCGCCCCAAACGCCGAATCCTTCCCAGCCGACGTGTTTTCGGAAGAGGATGGACGGCTCGATGGCCGCGCCATGGTTCCCGGGAGCGAAGGCGAGGTGGCGGTCGTAGTAACCGGGCAGGATGGCGCCGGCGCGGAAGGTCAGCGTTGGCAACCAGGGTGACGGGGAATTGGTTTCGTTGAAAATCTGATAGCGAACACCGAAGGTTGGATCCATTGCTCCGGTGGTTTGCTGGATTCCGCCATTGTCAAATGAACGCCAGCCCACCGTCGTGCCGCCCAGGTTGAGGTCCGCGGCCCATTTTTCTGTCATGCCGTAGTCGAAGCTGAAATAGCCCTGCCGCACATCGATGCCGTAATTTTCACCGCCCGCGCGGTGGTTGACGTCCGCGCGGTTGTTGCCCTGTTGCCAGATATGGTAGGCCTCGGACTGCTCATAAAGGATGCCAAAGAGCAATTGTCCCTGTCCCGGCACTTCCGCCCATTGCGCAAAGGGCCGGCGCGGCTCGTTTTCGCCGGCCTGCGAGAGCGAAACCGCCAGGCCTAAAGCCGCTGAACCCGCCGCAAAAGCAATGAGCCGGACAGTCTCCGATCGAAACTTCATAAGGCGCGGATGATTCCCGGGATTATTCCCATTCGATCGTGCCCGGCGGCTTGCTGGTGATGTCGAACACGCAACGATTCACGCCTTTGACTTCGTTGATGATCCGGTTGGCCAGCTTCTCGAGCAAATCATACGGCAGCTTCACCCAGTCCGCCGTCATGCCGTCCTGCGATTCCACGGCGCGGATGGCGATCGTGTAGTCGTAAGTGCGCTCATCGCCCATGACGCCGACGCTCCGCACGGGCAACAGCACCGCGAAACTCTGCCAAATCTTGTAATACCAACCGCTGGTTTTCATTTCTTCAACGACGATGGTGTCCGCGTTGCGCAGTATTTCCAGGCGTTGCGGCGTGACTTCGCCCAGGATGCGCACTGCCAGACCCGGACCGGGGAACGGCTGGCGCAACACAATTTCGCGCGGCAAACCCAGCTCGAGCCCCAGTTCGCGAACTTCGTCCTTGAACAGGCATTTCAGCGGTTCGACCAGTTTAAACCTCATCTTCTTCGGCAGCCCGCCGACGTTGTGATGGCTCTTGATCATCGCCGCCGGGTTGCCGGCGATCGGCACCGATTCAATCACGTCCGGATAAAGCGTGCCCTGGGCGAGGAACCGGGCCTGGCCGGCGCGTTTCGTGGCGGCTTCGAACACTTCGATGAAGGTCCGGCCGATGACTTTGCGTTTGCGCTCGGGATCGGTGACGCCTTTGAGGCGGCGCAGGAATAATTTCGAGGCGTTTTCGTACTGCAGCCTGATTTTGAAATGGCGCACGAACACTTCCCGCACCACGCCCGCCTCCCGTCCGCGCAGGACGCCGTTGTTCACAAAAATGCAGGTCAACTGGTTTCCGATCGCCTTATGAATCAACGCCGCCGCGACGCTCGAGTCCACCCCGCCGCTCAAGCCCAGGATCACTTTCTCGCCGCCGACCTGCCGGCGGATCGCCTCCACGGCCTGCTCGATGTAATGGCGCATCGTCCAGTTCTTGCCGCAGCCGCAAATGTTGTGGACGAAGTTGGCGAGGATTTCCTTGCCGCGCGGCGTGTGCGCGACCTCGGGATGGAACTGCAGCCCGAACATTTTCCGCGGACGGTTTTCAATCGCGGCGTAATCCGAATTTTCCGTGATCGCGACCGGCTTGAAACCGGCCGGCAGCCGGGTGAGTTTGTCTCCGTGCGAGTTCCAGACCTGCAAGGTTTCGGGCAGGTTGGCGAACAGCGGACAGAAGCTGTCCTGGACGGTGAGCGTGCCTTTGCCGTATTCGCGTTTCCGGCCGGACTCGACCTTGCCCCCGAGGAATTGCGCCAGCACCTGGACGCCGTAGCAGATTCCCAGCACCGGAATGCCGAGTTTGAAAATCGTCTGATCCGGCAGCGGCGCCTTTTTCGCATACACACTCGCCGGTCCGCCGGACAGAATGAGGCCGCTCGGTTTCAGCGCGGCGATTTCCGCCGCGGGAGTGTCGTACCGCAGAATCACCGAATACACATTGCACTCGCGAATGCGCCGCGCGATGACCTGGGTGTATTGCGATCCGAAATCCAGAATGACGATTTGCTCGGCCATGACTCAAATAGAAGCGCACTGTTTGCCCTCAACGCGAGGCTTTGGCGAGAAAAAAGTGATTGGGTTCGCGGCAGGGCGCGATTCGAAGTGAGGGTCAGGAGCGCGGCGCCGTGAGCCGCAGCGCGTTTGAATTGGGAGTCGTGGTGTCCAAGCTGCGGCCGGCGGCACCCTCATATTTTCCTTCCCGCCGACTTTGGCGGCTTTAACCTGAGGCATGCTAAAGAATTCTGGAACCATCGTGCTGAGCGAACTGCTCTCGCCGGCGACCATTCAGCTCCATTTGAAAGGCGGCGATCGCGACGCCGTGCTGGAAGAGCTGGTGGACCGGATACCGGCCATTGCGAACCGGCTGGAAATTCGCGGGACGTTGCTCCGCGCTTTGCGCGAACGCGAGCAGCTTTACAGCACCGGCATCGGCGACGGGGTGGCGCTGCCCCATGCCCGCAACGCGCTTGTCGGGTTGGTGGATCGTCCGGTCCTGGTGTTCGGGCGCCATGCACCAGGCATTCCGTACGGCGCCATCGACGGCGCACCCGCGCAGTTGTTCTTTCTGGTGGTGGCGCCCACGGTCACCCAGCACCTGGCCATGCTCGCCCGCATCAGCCGGCTCCTGCGCAATCCCAGGGTCCGACAGGATTTGCTCATGGCGGACACGGCCGCCACCGTCATCACGGTGGTTCGGAAAGCGGAGGCGGAGATCTAGTCGAAGCGCTTCAGTTGCCGGGATGCCGCCAACCGTCGCACCGCGACGGACCGGCGGCAGGCGGGCTCCGGCGTCGAATCAAGAGTTGACGCGGGAAGGATCAAACCGCGCTTTCGCCCTGTTCGTCGGTGCGGATGCGCAGCGCGTTTTCCACGGGCAAAACAAAGATTTTCCCGTCGCCGATTTTTCCCGTGCGAGCCGCCTTGGCAATCGCTTCGACCGCCGCCGTGATCTGGTCGTCTCGAAGGACCATCTCGATTTTCACCTTCGGCAGAAAATCCACGGTGTATTCGCTGCCGCGATAGATTTCCGTGTGGCCTTTTTGCCGGCCGAACCCCTTGACCTCGGTCACGGTCATGCCCTGGATGCCGATCTCGTGCAGCGCGTCCTTCACTTCGGTCAGCTTGAACGGTTTGATGATCGCTTCGATTTTTTTCATGACGGAGTCCTTCAGTCGTTGTAGGCGCTTTCGCCGTGTTGCGTTAAATCCAGCCCGGAATCCTCCGCTTCGACCGACACGCGCAAGCCGACGGTTGCCTCGACCACCTTCAGGATGACAAAGGTGGCCAGCGCCGCCAGCGCCGCGGTGAACAGGATGCCGCGAACCTGATTCGACAATTGCGCCATGCTCCCGGCAAGCGAGACGATGCGGCCGCCGGAGTGGAAGGTCGAGGCGATGGCGCCGTTGACCGTGGCGTTGGCGAACAAGCCCACCAGGAGCAGTCCCACGGTGCTGCCCACGCCGTGCACGCCAAAAACATCCAGGGAATCATCATACCGGAACGCATTCTTCAGGCGGGTGACGGCCAGGTAGCAAACGACTCCACCCGTCAAACCGATGAGGAAGGCGGCCGGGATGGTGACGAAGCCCGACGCCGGAGTGATGGTGGCGAGTCCGGCGACCATGCCGGAGGCGACGCCGAGGACGCTGGGTTTTCCTTTGGCCAGCCATTCCATACCGGCCCAGCCCAGCGCGGCCGCCGCCGCCGAGAAGTGTGTGGCGGCAAACGCGCTGCTGGCCAACGCACCCGCGTTCACCGCGCTGCCGGCGTTGAATCCGAACCAGCCCACCCACAACAGCCCGGCGCCAACCAGGCTCAGCACGACGTTATGCGGCGGCATCGGCTCCTGCGGATAACCCGTGCGCCTGCCCAACATCAGCGCGCAGACCAGCGCCGAAACTCCCGAACTCACGTGCACCACGGTCCCGCCCGCAAAGTCGAGCACCGGGAACCGTCCGCCCTGAGCCCAGTTGAACAGACCGCCCGTTCCCCAGACCATGTGGCACAGCGGGAAATAAACCACGGTCACCCAAAGCACCGTGAACAACACGTAAGCGCTGAATTTGATGCGCTCGACGATCGCCCCGCTGATCAGCGCCGGCGTGATGATGGCGAACATCATCTGGAAAAGCATGAAGCTCTGTTGCGGCACCGTGGCGGCATAGTCGGGGTTGGGCGCGCCATCGACACCCCTCAGGAGAAAATATTGAAACGGATTTCCAAAGAACGCGTTGCCCTTGCCGAACGCCATGCTGTAACCGTAAATCATCCACAACGCCGAAATAAGGGCCATCAGAATCAGGCTGTGGCCCATGGTCGAAAGGACGTTTTTGCGCCGCACCAGTCCGCCGTAAAACAGAATCAGCCCCGGCGCCGTCATCATCAGCACCAGCGCGGAGCTGACCAGCAACCACGCGTTGTCTCCCGAATTGATGGCGGGCGTCACGACCGCGGCATTCGCCGCCTCGAGCCGGGCCACTCTTTGCTCGAGCGTGGGCGGATTGTCGTCCGCCAAAGCGGTCGAAATTATTGCGGTACACACCCCAAGCAGCAGAAGCGCTGTCAGGATCCGGTCGGAGTATCGGATGCTCATGAGCGTGATCTTTAAACCACGTTGCACTTGAATGTGTCTACACCTGGGTTGCGTCAAAAAGCAACAAGATAGGGTCAGCGCAACGCGCCGGGAAATCCCTGCTGTCTCAGCGCCTCGAACAGAACCAGGGCGGCGCAATTGGCCAGATTCAGCGAACGCGCGTCGGGATTGAACATCGGGATGCGCAACCAGCGTTCGCGATTGGCTTCCAGCAATGCCTTCGGCAAACCGGCCGTTTCGCGCCCGAATACCAGGTAATCATCGGCCCGGAACCGCGCTTCCGTGTAGTCCCGGGGCCCGTCCGATTCGATGAACCAAAGCCGTGATCCGGTGGCGTCGGCGCTGCGGGCCGATGCAAATGCCGTCCAGTTTTTCCAACGATGCCACTCCACGTGCCGCCAGTAATCCATGCCCGCGCGCTTGAGCCGGGTGTCATCGAGTTTGAACCCAAAAGGCTCGACCAAATGCAGCACGGTCTTCGTGGCGGCGCACAACCGCGCCACGTTGCCGGTGTTCGGCGGGATCTCCGGTTCAACCAGGACAATACGCATGACCGATTCAGGCTCCGGGCTTCAAACTTTGGACTTTTGACTTTGGGCGTTGGGCTTTGGACTTTGGACTTTGGACTT
>CAZFOA010000032.1:5844-22545 GCA_964520205.1 uncultured Verrucomicrobiota bacterium
CTTTGGACTTTGGACTTTGGACTTATAAAATACTTTCCAAAGCACCAGCCCATGCGCCGGCGCGGTCATCCCCGCCATCCGGCGGTCCTTCTTGGCGAGCATGTGACGGACTTCGTCTGCCGGGAATTTCCCCAGGCCCGCTTGCACCATCGTGCCGACGATGCCGCGGCACATCTTGTAAAGAAAGCCGTCGCCTTCAAGGGTGAATGTGAGCAGCGGCCCGCTTTCCCTGATGTCGCAGCGAGTGAGCCTGCGCACGGTCGATTCCATTTCGTAATTTCGATTTGCCGCGAACGATTTAAAATCGTGTTGGCCGACAAACAGCGGCGCGGCGGTGCGGAGGGCGCGCTTATCGAGCGGGCGCGGGACATGCCAGGCCGTGTGGCGCAGCAGCGGATTCATCGCCGGGTGGTTCCAGACGAAATAGCGGTACTGTTTGCCGACGGCATCGAAACGCGCATGGAAACTTTTCGCGGCGCGCGCTGCGGAAACCACCCGGATGTCCTCCGGGAGCCATGCATTGAGGGCGAGCGCCAGTTTGCGCGGGGTCATCCTGCGTTCGGCGCGCGGCACTTCGAAATGCGCCACCATGCCGAGCGCATGCACACCGGTGTCCGTCCGGCTGGAACTGTGCAGGCGCGGTTTCCCCGGAAACAATTTCGCCAGCGCCGCCTCCACTTTTTCCTGCACGCCCGTGCCGGTTTTCTGCACCTGCCAGCCTTCATACCCGGTGCCGTCGTAGGCAATCGTCAATTTGAATTTGACGGCGCCAGGCGTTGCGGGGTGCTCGAGTGTTGGATGATTGGAGTGTTGAGATCGCATTACTCCACCACTCCGCTTGCGAGACCGTCCAGATAACTCTGCAACAAAATCGCCGCGGCGGTCTGGTCCACTTTTTTCTTCCGCTGGTCGCGCCGGACGCCGCCCTGGATCAAAAACCGCTGCGCCTGCGCCGAGGTCAGCCGCTCGTCCCACATCTGGATCGGCACGGCAATCTTGTCTTTTAACACCGCCGCAAATTCGCGAACCTTCAGCGCCGCCGGACCGTAACTGCCGTCCATGTTCCGCGGCATCCCAAGCAGGATCAACTCCACTTCCTTTTCCCGGATTATTTCCTTCAGGCGCGTGAGAAAGCCGGCGAACGGTTCCGCCAGGATGAATTCCAGCGGCTGGGCGATCATCCTCAGTTCGTCGCTCACCGCGACGCCGATGCGCCGGGTTCCGTGGTCGAGGGCGAGAATTCTCATTCCAAGTTTCAATACAGACAAGCGGAGCGCGAAGCAATCACAGCCTGCGCTCCCGGCGTCTTTCGGTTAATTCATAAATGGCCGAAAACCTTCGCCGCCGCCTTCACCGTTTGCTCGATGTCCGCCTCGCTGTGGGCGGTGGAAAGGAAGCCGGCTTCGAATGGGGACGGCGCGAGGTAAATCCCTTCGTCCAGCATGCCGTGGAAATATTTCTTGAAACGTTCGCGGTCGCTCTTCAGGGCGTCGGCCAGGTTCCACACCGGTTCGCCGGTGAAGTAGGCGCAGAACATCGAGCCGCAACGGTTGAATTGCACCGGCACGCGGGCGGATTTCGCCGCGCCGCGCATTCCGGCCTCGAGCTGCGCGCCGAGGGCTTCGAGCCGGGCGTAGGCGTCTGCTCCGGAGGGGCGAGTTAGCCGAGTCCCTGACTTCACTTCGGTTTTCAAGTTGGGGACTCGTGTAACTCGTCCCTCCGATAATTCTTCGAGCGCGGCGATGCCGGCCGCCATCGCCACCGGATTGCCGCTCAGTGTCCCCGCCTGGTAAACCGGTCCCAGCGGCGCCAGATAATCCATGATATCCGCCCGCCCGCCGAACGCGCCCACGGGCAGGCCGCCGCCGATGACTTTGCCAAAGCAACTCAGGTCCGGGGTGATGCCGAAGCGCTCCTGCGCGCCGCCTTTGGCCAGACGGAACCCGGTCATGACTTCATCGAAGAGGAGCAGCGCGCCGTTGGTTTTCGTAATCTGGCGGAGAAATTCCAGGTAACCCGGTTTGGGCAGGTACAGGCCGGCATTGCCGGGGACGGGTTCGACGATGATGCCGGCGATTTGATCCGGGTTCGCAGCGAACGCCGCTTCCAGCGCGGCGGTGTCGTTGTAGGGCAGGACGATCGTGTGCTGCGTGAACGCGGGCGGCACCCCGGCGCTGTCGGGATGGCCGAACGTGAGTGCGCCGGACCCGGCTTTCACCAGCAGGGAATCCACATGGCCGTGATAACAGCCGTCGAACTTGATGATCTTGTCGCGGCCGGTGAATCCGCGCGCGAGCCGGACGACGGACATGCAGGCTTCCGTGCCGGAGCTGGTCATCCGCACTTTTTGCACGCTGGGCACGAACTTGCAGATCAGTCTGGCCATCGTGACTTCGTAGGGATTGGGAATGCCGAAGCTGGTGCCGTTTTCGGCGGCAGCTTTGATCGCGGCAATGATTTTCGGAGGCGCGTGACCGAGGATCGCCGGCCCCCAGGTCAGCACGTAATCCAGGTATTCGTTGCCGTCCACGTCCCAGACGCGCGAGCCTTTGGCTCTGTTGACGAAGAACGGCTGGCCGCCCACGGCGCGAAACGCGCGCACGGGTGAATTGACGCCGCCGGGAATGCATTTCAATGCCTCGGCGAAGAGCTTTTCGGATTCGGCGCGCACGAAATTATTTTGGAAAAAAGGTTTCCGTCAACGAACCTTTCCCGGTTCGGATGACGGCGCCGGGGTTGATATTATGCCGCGCAAACCAGCCGTACTTGGCCTCCAACACGTAACGGATGTTGGCCGCCGCGGCCTCGACGGAGTTGGTGTCATTCTTTTCCAGGTGATGAATTTCCTGGATGACGCCGTCGGGATCGATGTAGGCGGCGGAAAGGGACTCGGGACAATTTTTCATCCAGAACGACGCGCGCTGCGGAAAGGGCAGGACGAAGAGCATGGCATCGGTTTCCAGGATATTGGTGCGAAACATCATGCCGGCCGTTTCCTGATCGCGGGTCAGCGCCAATTCCGCGTCCAACGTCTCCGCGCCCAGATAAATTTTCATGGTCTGCAGCTTTGCCTGGGCGTGTTTGGGCAGCAGATCCTCGAGGGACGGCGCGGGCGGCGCTGCGGCGGCGGGCTTCTTTTCGCAGCTTGCACAAAGCGATGCGGCCAGGAACAGCAGGATGAGCGTTCGCGGTTTCACCCCGACAGCTTGCGGAAAAGAACCGCGCTTTTCAATCAAACGTTGCAGCCGGCACCCTCGGGCGTGTCAGTTTTGGATTGACGCGTTCTGATGATGCAGTAGAATGCGTGATGTTGCTTTATATATACAGTAGTTATGTGAATGTATTCTTGAAGTGACGAAACAAACCAAGAAACCCAAATGAAACTAAGAACAAAAATCATTGCCGGCATCGCCGCGCTGGCATTTCTAACATTTGCCGCGGGCAGCCTTCAAGCGCAGCAAGTGACAAACCTTCTGGCGATCACCGCGACGATTCAGGAGCAAGGCGGCACCAACAACAACGGCACCGTCACCACGGTTGCAGCACCGACTAAATTGGCTCTTAACACGAAACAAATCCTCGTGTTTCTGGCTCGGGATGAATATGCAGCCGGCAGGTATGCCTTTACCAACTTTCCTGCGGGCGCGAAGCTGGCGGCAATAGTCAGCGAAACCAGCTATATTTGCCAGGTGTTGGACAAGAACAACAACCTTATCGTTGATGTCTCCAACATTCTAAGAATCCCAATCAACGGGATCGTCGAAGTTCATAGCGGCAAGACAGAGAACAGTACTGGCTGGGGCGACCCGACCGTGACCAAGCTGCAGGTGCCGACAATTGATTATGACGATTCAGGGATCATCGGAGGTGTCCGCTTTCAGTGCAACATGACGGGCTTGATGAAAAGCACGGTTACCTATGCCATCTCCAGTTCAACAAAGACTTTAGGCGTAACCACATCAGCCAAGATTGCCGCCTTCGCCGGCACAGGAAGCTATGAAGGCACTCATTTTGTCATCACTGGCAGCCTGTCTGCAGCCGGAAAGGGGACTTTTAAATAGACGCTGACATTCGCAACCACTGCCCGATTGTCACTGCCCGAGGTGGGTGTATGCGTGGGCCGGAAACTGGCTCGTGCTATGCACTGTGCCATCTCCGAAATCCCAATTGAAGGATGGTGGAGCAATGATGTTGGCGGACACAGGCACAACGGCGAAGGCAACTGGCCAGCCTGCGGGATACTGCAGTCAAGGAGCGGCGGACTTTATTCTGGCAAATGCTTCAAGCGCAACTTCGCGGGCGATGGCATGGCTGACAATGGGTTCGGGATAATCCCGGCCAACCCGCAAACCGGCGCGGTCGAGGATTTCCGGAGGCGCTTGCCACGGCCGATGCAGCCACTCGCCGGGGAGCTTCGCGAGTTCGGGACACCAACGCCGCACGTAGTCGCCGTACGGATCGAACTTTTCGCCCTGGCCAATGGGATTGAACACGCGGAAGTAAGGAGCGGCGTCCGCGCCACAGCCCGCGGTCCATTGCCAGCCAAGCGTATTCTGCGCCAGGTCGGCATCCACCAGCGTGTCCCAAAACCAGCGCGCGCCCTCCGTCCATGACATCAGCAAATCCTTCACAAGAAACGAGGCGACAATCATCCGCACGCGATTGTGCATCCAGCCCGTGACCCACAGCTCGCGCATCCCGGCGTCCACGATGGGAAAACCGGTGCGGCCATCCTGCCAGGCCTTCAGAAAGGCCGCATCTTTACGCCACCGAAAATTCTTGAAGCCCGCGCGCAATGGCATGGACGGGGTATGTGGAAAGTGCCAGAGCAAATGGTGCGCGAACTCGCGCCAGCCAATTTCAGTGAGAAACTGCCATCCCCGCCACGTTGTTTCTGGAATGTATTTCGCCCCGGCGTGGCGGCGAACCGCGTGCCAGATTTGGCGTGGCGTGATTTCGCCGAAGTGCAGGTGCGGCGACAGCCGTGAGGTGCCGACGCGGTCGGGGCGATTGCGGTCTTCCGTGTAATTCAACAGGGCTTCCTTGAGGAAGCGTTTGAGTTGCGCGCGACCGCCGGCCGCGCCCGGCTGCCAGGCCGCGCGCATCCCTTCCGCCCATTTGATCTTTGGCTCCAGCTCAAGTGCTTCAATCGCGAGGGACTTCGGCCAGCTGTTCGGCGCTGGAATTCTGCGTGGCGCAGGCAGCGGCCCGGCGGGCGCAGATTTCGTGAGGCAATGCCGCCAAAACGGCGTGAACACCTGGAATGGCCTCCCGCTTTGATTCTGGATCGTCCACGGCTCGTTGAGCAATGCGCCGTTGAAGCTTTCGGCCTCCAAACCCTGGGCGAGCAGCGCTTCTTTGATCGTCGCGTCGCGCGCGATGACGGCACGTTCGTAGCGACGATTCCAAAATACCGCGCCTGCGCCGATTTCCTTGACGAGGTGTCGCAATGTCGCGAGCGACGGCCCTTCGCGGATGACCAGCTTCGAGCTGGCGGCGCGCAAGTCCGCATCAAGCGCGTGAAGCGACTGGTGCAACCACCAACGCGATGCTGCGCCCGGCTGCCACGGGGCTTCCTCGTCGGGCGCGTGAATGAACACAGGGATGACTGCGCCCCCGCGTTTGATCGCCGCCTGCAGTGCAGGGTTGTCCGCAAGGCGAAGGTCGAGGCGAAGCCAGAGGATTGAAGCAGAGGCGTTCACGGCCAATTCATTGGTTCAGCCGCCATAAGGCGAAGTTCAGCGTTGCCGCCAAGCTCACCCACAAGAGGCAAGGAACCAGCACTTCGACGTGCGGCAACCACTCCCTGCCCTCCAGCCTGGCCGGGTCGCGCGCCAGGCAACGCACGCGATGCCCCGCCTCCAACAGCCGCGGCACCCACCGCCCGCCAATGCAGCCGATGGCGCCGGTGAGCAGGATGAGTCTGGGGCGGGGACGAGGACTCATTGGGGTGGTTTCGTGAGGACCCTGTCAACGTCGACGAAAAGCTCTCTCAGGGCAACTTCATTGGTTGCGCCAGTGAAATGGCCGGTGATGCGCCCATCCCGGTCAATGACGAACACATTGGCTTCGTCCTTGTGGCAGTTGAATCCGCGGGACACTGGCCCGTCCCAATCGAGCATCACCGGATGCGTGCGGCGCTTCTTGAATTGTTCCCGCACCATCGAGCGCAGCAGACCGGGCACTTTGCTCATGTCCGCAATCCCCTCGATGGCAATCCGAGCCCCGTAACGTTCCTTGAGCGGCGCAATCCAGCCGTCAATCTGCTCCGAGCCTTTCTTGTCGGCGACAGTCATGACCATGACGTTAGTCGCTGGAAACGAAATCTTGTGCCGAATGTCGTATTGGTCGCGCAGTTCGAACGGGGCCAGCGCGGGTTCGGAATTGGTTGGTGTTCCGGGCGCCGTGCAGACTGCTGCCAGGAGCAAAAGAGCGGTTGAAGCGATTGGCTGAAGCTTGGAGAAGCGCATGGGGGTTTTCACAGGGTGTGTTGCTCAAGCTGGTTTGGCTGATTCGACCGCAGACATCGGCGAGTAGGCCCGGCCTTTCCAAACGGAAGGCTTGCCGGCGAAATGACGCACGAGCGCGTGCCATTGGATCGCGAGCAGAGCGAGGACGCCGAGAGGATGCAGGAATGCGGCACCGAGAGGTTGACGGAATGTGCGGGTGGCAACCAACCGCGGAACGCATGTCATGGCAGCAGCGAAGGCGGCGAACGTCAAGCCAGATGAGGAAAGCATCGGGGCGAAGGCAAGCAGGACAAATGGCAACACCTGACCACCGAGCAGTAACACCGTCATGGGCAGGATCGTGCCGGGTGCGGCCAAGCCTTCGGTCGCGTTCTTGCGGAGACCGCGCCACGTTTCGGCGTTCGTATGATACATGCGGCAGGTGGCGATGTCGGTGGCGTCGAAGAGATCCGTGCGGAAGCCAGCCCGGCGAAATGCGCGCGGCAACTTGAGGCCGTCGTGCAGCGAATCGGGCAACACGGCGTGTCCGCCGCATTGCTCATAGGAGTCGCGACGCGCGATGAATAGTTGACCGCAACCGGCGGAAAAGGCAGGCAGCCTCGTCCGTCGCATGGCCTGCATGGGAAGAAAACCCAGCAGGATGAAATGGATCAGTGGAATGAGCAGTCGTTCACTGAAGGTGCCGAGTTCCTGGCGCGGCACGCCGCTGGCGAGATCAGCACCGCTGCGCTCCATGAAATCTGCCATGCGGACAAGTGCATCAGGAGCCAGACGCACGTCGGCATCAATGAACACGAGCAGCGGATGGCGCGCCAGTTTGGCGAGGACGAAACAGGCGTGTTGCTTGCCGCACCAGCCCGCCGGCAATGCCGGCGCGGATTCCACTCGAACTCGATCATCCCGGCGCGCGAGGTCGCGGACGACGGCCGCCGTTTGGTCGGTGGAATGATCGTCCAGCACAACGATTTCAAAGTCGCAACCGCGATTGGCGAGCACGGCTTCGAGCGTGGCATGAATGTTTTGCTCTTCGTTGCGGGCGGGGATGAGCACGCTGACGGGGTTTTCGATTCTTGATTTGCCATTTGCGATTGGGCGGTAGACCAGCAGGTTCAGCAGGAACAAGCCGCAGGGGATGGCGGCAAGCACGAAGGCGACGAGGGCTAGGGTTTCGAGAGTCATTTGCGTCCGTGCTCCCGGTTGAATGATTCTCCGCGCAGTTTCGCTTTCACGGCGCGCCACCAGTCGTAAATGCCACCCTGGCCCGCGCCGCCGCTCAACAAGGTTTGGAACGCGGCGGGGTCGCGGTGCTGGGATTCAATGGACAACGCATCCTGAGCCGCCTGGAGCTTCTGCTCGAATTGCCGGGTCCAACCTTCGGCCGTGAGCGCGGAGGCGTGCTCGCGCCGCGCTTCCACCGGTTCGCCGAACCGAACCAGGATTTCCGGCAACCGCTCCTCCCAGAAAACATATTCGGCAACGAACGGCACGAAGAGCGCACGCTTAAGGCGGGTCGCCAGATGGCCGAGTCCCGCTTCGAAACGGACGGGGCGTTCGCGCACGTCGGCGAAGCGGCTTTGCGGAGTGACCGCCAAGAGATGTTGCGGCGATTTCAGGACGGCTTCGGCGGTGCGAAGAAACTGCACCGCACCGCGACGGCTATGCTGCTCGACCCCGAAGAAGCCGAGCTTCGCAAATATTTTGTAACGTTCGAGCATGGCCGCATCGATGGGGGCGAACAGTGTGCGGTCGGCGAAGAACTCTGATTTGAGAACGAGTCCGACGAGCGGGTCCCACCAGGAAGCGTGGTTCGAGTAGAGGACGAGCGGGAGGTTCGATGCCGGCGGCAAGCCCGAACGCGAGACCCGTACGGAGTGAAAGTGGCGGCGAATGTAGCGGCGCGAATACCAGGTGAACCAGTTCAAGGGCAGGCGCGAGACGGTTGGGATGGAGGTGCACGCGCCCTGTCTGCGTTGAGTGTATTCAGTCGTTGTGCTGCCCACTTGCGAACCCGAGACGGCTTGACTGCCAATAACCTCGATGTGTTTCGTGAGGTTCATGCCACCGCCATTTCAGCGGGCTGGGGCTCGGAGAGCGGCGCAGGACGATGCTCCCCGCGCCCGGCTACGCCGTCCTTGTCGAGAGCGTCCGCGGCGATCCAACCGCTCATCAGCACCATCGGCATTCCCGGGCCGGGATGCGCAGCGCCACCGGCCAAATAAAAGCCGTGCAAATCCGGCGAACGATTGCCGGGCTTGAACGCGCCGAGAAAACGGCCGTGGCTCGCCAGGCCGTAGATCGCCCCGTTCAAAACATGATAACGGTCATGGATGTCCTGCGGTGTAAGCGCGCGCTCGAAGACAATGCGGTCCTCGATGTCTTCCATCCCGCCCGTGCGCTTGAGTTTCTCGATGATGACCTTGCGGTAAGCCGGCAGCATTTTCCTCCAGTCGTGATGCGGCCGCAGATAGGGCGTGTGGACCAGGACGTAAAGCGCCTCGCCGCCCCTGGGCGCGGAGGCAGGTTCAGTGCAGGTGGTCGCGGCGAGATAACACGTCGGGTCGGGGGCAGGTTCGCCTTTCTTGTAGATCCAATCAAACTCCTCGTGCGGGTCGCGGCTGAAAACGAAATCGTGATGCGCCAGGTGTTCGTATCGCCGGTTCAAGCCCAGATACAATACAACGCCCGAACAAGCCGGTTCGTAGCTGCGGCGTTTCTCGAACCTCGCGCCCACGCTGCCGATGATGAGTTCGCGGTGCGTGCGGACCGAATCGCTGTTGGAGACGACGGCAGCCAGTTGGATTTCGTCGCCGTGATTCGTGCGAACGCCGGTGACGCCACCCCCTTGCGTGAGGATTTTTTCGACTTTGGTGTTGGTGCGGATTTCGACGCCGAGTTCCCGCGCGAGTTTCTCCAGGGCCACGGGCACGGCGCGCGTGCCGCCGATGGGATACCAGACGCCCTCGTCGGTTTGCATTTGGGCGATGCCGCAGAGCACGGCCGGCGAGCCATAGGGTGACGAGCCGACGTATTGCGTGAAATGGTCAATCATCTGGGCGACGCGCGGGTCGGGGTTGAAGGCGCGCACTGTTCCAGCGACCGTGCGGCCCATGCGCATGGCGAGCACGTCGCCGAGCACTTTCGGGTCGAAAGAGCTCTTGAAATCGAACATATCGCGCAAGCCGCCGATGGGTTTGTAGAAGAAATAGCGCTGCGAGATGTCGTTTAGGCGCCGGCTGAACGCCAGGAAATCGCGGTAGTGCCGGCCGGAATTCGTGCCCGGAGCGAATTCATCCAATGTCTTCGCCATCGTGCCAGGGTCTTGATTCAAATCGAGAACCGAGCCGTCCTCAAAAAAACAGCGCCATTGCGGGTCGAGGCGGACGAGTTCGAGGTAATCCTCCATGCGACGGCCGGCTTCAGAGAAGATGCGGCGGAGCACCGATGGAATCGTGACGATGGTCGGCCCCATGTCGAAGCGGAAGCCATGGCCTTCGAGCACCGCAGCCTTGCCACCGAGCCATTCGTTGCGCTCAAAGAGGATGACTTTGTAGCCGCGCGCGGCGAGGGTGCAGGCCGCTGCAAGTCCGCCGAGTCCGCCGCCGATGACGCCGATGCGGTCGTTCTGTGAAGTCTTCATGGGTTCTCCTCTGGGGATAATTTGGGTCTGCGGTAAATGCTTCGAATGAGTGAAACGAGGGCAGTCCAGCGCGCTTTGAGGCCGCGACCGTGAGTGAGTATGAGATAGGCGTTGAACAGGGCTTCGTCACCGGGCTGCGGCGGGTGAAACGCCGGCCGGAATTTGCCGCGGCTGACCGTGACAACCTTCGGGATCGTGAGTTCCAACAACCCTTCCGCGCCGCGCGTGACGCCGAAGCCACTGCGTCCGCGTCCGCCAAAGGGCAGGCGGGCATCAGCAGTCGGGACGATGAGATCGTTGATGGTGACAACGCCGGCATTGAGGCGAGCGGCGATCCGGCGAGCCGCGGATTCGTCTCGGGAAAAGATGCTTGCCGTGAGAGCGAACGGGCAATCGATGGCACGAGTGATCGCCTCGCAATCGTCAGCCACGGTGACTATGGCGAGCACGGGAGCGAAGATGTCTTCGCGCAGCAACCGGCTTGAGGGAGCAACGCCTCCGAGAATGACCGCAGCGTTGGCCTGTTCGTCGCCCACGATGAAGTGCGCGCCGCGAGTGAGCGCATCCTCAATCAGCGGTCGCAAATTCTTTCCAACAGCCGACGTGAGGAGGCTCTGACTTTCCGCCGAAGCAGCATGACCCTCCTCACGTCGGCTTCTACGAGAGTTGAATGTGCGAGCCAGCCGGCCTTCGAGTTCCGTGGCGATGCTCCGGTGAACGAATACCCGCTTCGGCGACATGCAAGTGGCGCCGCCATTGAGCATGAGAGCAAAGGCCAAAGCCTTCACGGTCAGGTCGAGGTCGGCGTCGGCGCGGACAATGACCGCGTCGCAGCCGCTCAATTCCATCGTCGCGGAAATCAAGTGCGGAGCCAGTTGCGCGAGGATCTTCTCGCCCGTGGCCGCCGAGCCGGTGAACAGGACTTTATCCGGGCGCGCCACAATGGCGGCGCGGGCGGATTCGGCGGATTCGGGCAGCAACGCGACGAGGTGCGGATCGAAGCCGGCCCGCCCCACCAACTCAGAGAGCGCCTGGGCTGCGCGCGTACCCCCAATGCCCGGTTTGAGCAGCACGGCGTTGCCGGCTGCGAGGGCCTGGATGAGTTGAACACCCGGGAGCAACAGCGGGTAGTTGCCCGGACCGATGATGAGAACGACGCCGAGTGGTTCGCGGTGAATTTCGCTGCGAACACCGGCGAGCCAAAGCGGCAGACCGCGCCTGCCAAGGCGGCGCGGGGCGAGAATCCTTCCGGCTTCGCGTTCGAGAAAACGGCAGGCTTCGGCGAGGGGAAGAACCTCGGCGGTCAGGGATTCGAGAGCGGGACGGCGGCGGGCGGAAGCGGAAGCTTGGGCCAGTTGCGGAGCGTGTTCTGCGATCAGCCGGCGGAGTTCGCGAATCAAATCCAGGCGGCAATCCAACGGCGTGCGCGACCAACGCGATTGTGCCGCGCGAGCCTCCGTCATCGCTCGCCCGACGGCAGCATTCATGTCGGCATCAATGTCGTTGCAGACGATGGGGATTCGCATTGGTTCGCCGGCGGAGTTCATGGCTTGGAGGACAATTTCGTGGTGCGCTCGTTGGCGATGGGCGCAGATTTAGGATTGATGAGACGCGAGAACATTTCAACAGCCTCGGCAATGGGATTAGTGCTTCGACTGGGAACATCCGCGCTCCGATTCTGCGGTGTTTGAGTGATGTTGCTGGTCACGCCGAGGTCGTCGAGGAGCAGCTTGCTGCTGATGCGCGCGCTCTCAAAAATCACCGGCAGGCCGCTGCCCGGGTGCGTGCCGCCGCCGACCAGGTAAACGCCATCGAGGTCTTCAAAGCGGTTGTGCGGACGGAGGTGCAGCATCTGGTCGAGGCTGTGCGCGAGATTGAATGTCGCGCCGCGATAAATCTCGTAGCGCGTGTCCCAGTCGGCGGGCGTGAGGACGCGCTCGTATCGAATGCGGTCGGGGTCGAGGTCATAACCGGCCTTCCGGATCTGGCGCAGCAGCAGTTCGCGGTAACGGATGCGTTCCTTCGACCAGTCCACATTGGGATGCTGGTGCGTGACAGGCGCGAGCACGTAAAGCGTCGAGTGACCGCGCGGCGCAAGGCCGGGGTCGGTGACGCAGGCGTTCTGAACGTAGAAGCTCGGGTCATCGCTGAGAACATGCCGGTTCTCGATTTCATCCAGGTTCTTCGCGTAGTCCCCGGCGATGTGGATGGTGTGATGGGGCAGGTCGAATGTGCCTTCGATGCCGAGATACATCATGAAGGTGGAGCAGGAAAACTTTTTGCCCGCGATCTTGCGGTTCGTCCAGCGGCGGCGGAGTTGGTCGGGCACGAGACGTTCCATCGCTCGGGCGAAATCGGCGTTGACGACGACCGCGTCGGCGCGATGCGTGCCTTTGGCGGTGCGGACACCGACGGCGCGTTTGCCGGCGAAGAGGATTTCTTCGACGGGCTCGTCGAGGCGGATTTCGACGCCCAAACGTTCGGCCACGCGGGCCAGGGCGGCGGTAATCGCGGAGCAACCGCCGATCGGATGGAAGACACCGTATTCGTATTCCAGGAACGAAAGAATCGAGAACAGGCTCGGACAGCGGAACGGGGACATCCCGAGATATTTCGATTGAAAGCAAAACGCGAGGCGCACCCGGTCGTCGGTGAAGAATCGTTTGAGGTAGGCATCCACGGACTGATGTGGACGAAGCATGGGGAGCATCTTGAGCAGGCGCGCCTGAACCAGGTCCTGCCACCCGAGGAAGGCGCTTTCCAGGCACGGTTCCATGAGCGCGAGTTTGGTGCCGTTCTCGTCGAGGAAGCGGCGGAAGCCGGGGGCGTCCTTGGGCGACAGCGCCGCGATCTGGCGCTCCATCGCAAGAATGTCCGGAGTGCAGTCGAGTTTGCCGCCTGCGCCGAACTGAATGCGGTATTGTGGATCGAGCCGCACCATTTCAACTTCCTCGCGCAGGCTCGTTCCGGCGGCTCGAAAGATTTCCTCCAGCACGCGGGGATAAAGGAAGAAAGTCGGGCCGAGATCGAACTTGTATCCCTCCGCCTCGATGCTGGACGTGCGTCCACCGATGATGGGCAGACGTTCGACGATTTTGACTTTGAGGCCTTGCGCCGCCAGGAGGATGGCGGAAGCGAGTCCGCCAGGGCCGGCGCCGATGATGAGAGCTTGTTTATTCATGGATGTGAGATCAGGAGTTGGCGAGCGGTCGGGCCTGGACAGAGTTCATCCGGCCAGCAAGGCGGATGGCCAGCGCGAAACGGGCCGGTCGCCCAAACCGGCATTTAGTGGCCCGGAACTGGACGACGCCTGCGCTTGCTTTCCGATCTTCGCGATTCGATTTCATAGTGAACTTGCCGACCCACCAACAACTAGCGTGTAGAGAATATGTCTAAGTAATTGATTTTTGTCAATGATTTGTCTAATTTATTTTTACGGTCGCTGAGTCCTGTGGTATTGATCTGATGTCAGGCATGTTATGTTGTTTTATCGAGTATATATTCGTTGTGAATCAATTCTTTTCTTGCAATTGGCTTTGATGTTGTCCATCTTTTGTCTAGTTTTATGATCAATGCTCATCAAGCAATCAAAGTAGTCTCTCGGCGCACCGGATTGAGCGCGCACGTCATTCGGATTTGGGAGAAGCGTTACGGCGCGGTGGAGCCGGCCCGCACGGGCACGAACCGCCGCCTTTACTCCGAAGAGCAGATCGAACGGCTGGGTCTGCTGCGTGAAATCACGCGGGCGGGACATAGCATTGGTCTGGTGGCGAAGTTGCGGACGGAGCAGTTGCGCAAACTCGCCGCCGAGGCTTCCGGCGACAAGGGCGGCGGCACGGGTGCGCCGGGAAAATCGGCAAGGGCGACACCCCTGCTTGAGGAATGCATCGCGGCCGTGAAGACGCTCGACTCCGGCAGATTGGAGGATGCGCTCAAGCATGCTGCAACCGCGCTGGGCGCCCAAGGCTTGCTGCAGCGGGTTATCGCTCCGCTGGCGCTGACGATCGGGGAGTTATGGCGCGACGGGAGCATCACGGCGGCGCACGAGCATTTCGCGAGTGCGGTGATTCGCATCTTTTTGGGCCACGCCACCAAGCCGTTTGCGGGCGTGGAAGGCGCGCCGGTGCTGGTCGTTGCCACACCAACCGGGCAATTGCATGAGCTGGGGGCGCTGCTGGTCGGAGCGGCAGCGGCAAATCTCGGCTGGCATGTCACCTATCTCGGCGCAAGCCTGCCGGCGGCGGAGATTGCTGGTGCCGCGCGGCAGAACCGGGCGCGCGCCGTGGCGTTGAGCCTGGTCTATCCCGAAGATGACCCGCGCCTGGAGGGAGAACTGGCGCGGTTGCGCGAGTTGCTGCCGCCGGAAACAGTCCTCCTAATCGGCGGCCGGGCGATGCCCGCCTACCGGGACGTGTTGGAGAAAGTCGGCGCGCTGCAAATAAAAGACCTCCCCCACCTGGGCTCGATTCTCGACGACCTGCGCAAACCCTCCAGAAAATCAAAGCGATGAAAAACCTCTTCTCTCCAAACATTGGCAACAAGGGTCGGCTCGTTCGCGGCCTCGGCGCGCTGGCGCTGCTGGTTGGGGCCGCCTTCGGCTTCACGATATCGGCGTGGCTCGGTGCGGGGCTGCTGGCCTCAGGCGCGTTTGTCCTTTTCGAGTCGCTCCGCGGCTGGTGCGCATTGCGGGCGTGCGGCATCAAGACGAAACTTTGAACCGCCGTCCGATGAAGGAATTTACATTCCACACGGAGCTTTGGCTTCCGCGTCCACGGGACGAAGTCTTTCCATTCTTCGCTGAAGCGCGGAACCTGGAAGCGATCACGCCCCCATGGTTGAAATTCGAGGTGCTCACACCCGTTCCGATAGTGATGGGCGCCGGCACCCTCATTGAGTATCGGATCCGCCTGCGCGGACTGCCCATCCCCTGGCGCACTGAAATTGCAGAGTGGAAGCCGCCTCACCGTTTTGTGGATGTTCAGTTGCGTGGTCCTTATAAATTGTGGCATCACACGCATGCGTTCGAGGAGCGCGATGGTGGCACGTTCTGCACTGACCTTGTCCGCTACAGCCCGCGCGGCGGCGCTCTGACGAACTGGCTTTTCGTCCGGCGGGACGTGGAACGGATTTTTAAATATCGGCAAGATCGTCTGCTTGAGAGCTTCGGCCAGCGAATCATCCTCGAATAGCTCCGTCTTCAAGCTGCGCCAAACAAGCTTGCCTTTGGTGCGAAATGCGTGCCAGATAGGTCAGTGCGCCCGTAGCTCAGTTGGATAGAGCATCTGCCTTCTAAGCAGAGGGTCCCGCGTTCGAGTCGCGGCGGGCGCGCCAATAATATCAGGGGTTTCGTCCTCATCCCTCGGAAGCCAAACGGGCCATTGAAAAGGATTTCTACAAAATGGCCGAATGAGGGTGATACCCGGGCCGTGCTGCCCTGAAGAAAGCAGTGCAATAGGAAACGAGCCGAAAGTCCGGCAATATGCCGGCGTCAGTGGTAGAACTCGGCCCGGCCGCATTGCCAGTCTTTGCAGTCGCGGCAGGGCTCAAAATCGAAATCGTTCGCCAGATGCCGTTTGCGCTTGGAGAGCAGTTCGCCCAGCCAGACTTCCTTGATTGTCTGCTTGTTCAAATCGCCCACATAGCGGTCGCCATTCCATTCGGCGTCACACTGGGCCACCTGCCCCGTCCAGTGAATTGACATCGTCCGCATCAGCCACGGACAGGGAATTGTTCGCTCGCTGCTCGGAATGGCCAGGTTGTCGGCCTCCACTCCCAGACCCCACCCCAGCTTCTGCCGGATCTTCAGGGTTACACCCCGGCCGGTCCACTTTTGCTTGAACAGTTCCTCTTCGTGCTGGTTTTCGTCCTGGATAATAAACTGCAGGATGATCTCTAGATTCTGCAGCCGGCCTCGCGATTTCGCCTCCAGCAAGGCATGAATGTTCCTCTCCACTGTCCGGAAATTTCCACCCACCCGAACCTTGTCGTACGTTGACTCAGTCGCGGCATCGATTCCGACGGTGATTTTGTCCAAACCCGAATCCTCCAACCGGCCGATCCATTCCTCGCGGAACAGAACCAGGTTGGTATTCAGATAGACCTTTTTCAACCCGGCTTCCTTCTTCGCAAAACGCAGATAATCAAAAACCAGGTCCTTGTAAACAAACACCTCGCCCATGATCGTCGCCCAGACCTCCGTCTCGGGATCGTTCTCGGCAACCTCCCGGGTCAACCGCCGGTAGAGATTCAAATCCATGAGTCCTTTCGGACGCGTCATCTTGGGCTGCGGACACATGATGCAACTCAGGTTGCAGCCGCACACGATCTCGAAAATCACCACCTTGGGGAAAGGATGAGCGAGGCGATTGACTGGAATTGATTCAATGCCGATCCGTTTCATGCTGCTCAAGTTTAGCACTTTTTGAGCCAGCGGCGACAATCAACGCTTACCAGAACTTGCCGAAAACTTATCAAAACTTGCCGGCGACAGGATTCCTCTGCGCCGGGACGGCGGAGGGCGGAGGCGATTGGCAGGCTGCTCCCGATCGGGACGGCACGGCCGTCCTTCGATGAAGCAACGCGCAATTTTGGCGT
>CAZFOA010000033.1:0-22545 GCA_964520205.1 uncultured Verrucomicrobiota bacterium
GACGCGACGTTGAAGCGGCGTAAACGCCGCGCTCCGGCTACAGCTTTTTTGAAAATGCTCTAGCCTACCGCAGAGGGCATTGGCGCAAATCGGGCTTTGGATGGCAGTCGCGATTTGGCTGGAGCTTTCCGCCGATCGTGAAGCCGGGGACTTTTCTTGATTTTCTGAATTCAGACTCGGCCGTCAATTGCTGGACAGGCGATAAAACCGGGTCGGATAGGACAGGGTATTGGTTTCGGTGAAGGTAACCGTGCCGTCCACTGCGGCCTGCGCCGTGCCGATATCGGTCCATTGCAGGAGATCCGCCGAGGCCTGGACATTCCAGGTGCTGCCCGGTGTTATGCCCACGCCCTGAAGAACGACTTCGTTCGTTTGACCTCCTGTGTCGGCCATATACTGGATCGCGAGCACCGGCGGCACCGGCAATACGGTGAGAGTCCCATCGACCAGGGTGAAAGTGTAATTGGGGCTGCTCAGTGTCCCCTGGGTCATCTGGATTGGATAAGTGCCGACGGGGCTGTTGGTCGTCGCCGGGCTGCTCATCGCCGGGCTGCCGCTTAAAACATTGGTGCTTTCTCCATTGACGAAACCGTTGTAGCTCACGGTGAATACTGGGTTCGGCGTGCCGTAAGGGCGATTCGTATCGTTCGCGGTGGCCGTGAGTGTGGCGAGCGTGATGTTCGCAGTGGTGGCCGCCGTTGCGTTGAAAGCATAGTTGCCGGAGTCTGGTCCCATCACTGAAATGCCGCTTGCGTTGACGGTCTTGCCGTTGCCCACGTTCGGGTCGGTGAAAACCGCCGTGGCATAACTCGTCGTCAACACGTCGCCGGCCAGGCGGTTGTCCGAGAGGGTCACCGCCGCGCTGGTTGTTCCATTGTAAATTTTGTTCACTCCGGCGGCGGTCACGATCAGCGCGCCTTTGGCAATGTTGGCTGTGTTTGTGGCGGAGCTCGAGGCCAGCACGTAGTTGCCGGCGTTGGCGCCGCTCAGGCTCAGGCCCGTGGCCGTCACCACCTTGCCATTGCCTGCGTTCTTGTCGGCGAACGTCGCCGCACCGCCGGACAGGTTGACGATATCGGAGTTGGTCACGCCACTGAGAGTGCGGGTGGCAATCGTCGCCGTTGTGGTCGTGTCATAAGTCTTGTTATTCGCGGTGATGGCGCCGATGACGGTTTTTTGGGCGATGGAAATGGTTTGATTGACCGGTGTGGCCGCATTCCAACTGGCGTTGCCGGTCTGCGATGCCTGGAGGGTGACGGAGCCGGCGCCGGTGATCGTGAGCACATTGCCCAAAACTGTGGCCGGTCCGGAGATCACGCTATAACTCACCGTCAAACCGGACGAGGCCGTGGCGCCGAGCGCGATGGGTCCGACGCCATAGGTCTGATTGCCCGGCGAGGGGAAGGTGATGGATTGATTGCCCGGGATTACGGTGAACGATCCGCCACTGCCTGGTGTCAAGTTGTCGCCGCTGGTCCGTGTTGCGGTGAGGCTCACTCCGCTTTCGGCCTTGGAGTAAGTGACTCCGCTAATCGTCACGAAATTGGTCCCGGCGGGGATCGTGCCGGTGAGAGTGCCGCCCAGGGCACCGGTTCCCGTGTTCAAACTCAGACTGACAGCGGTATTGCTCTTCACGTTCTGAGGGATGCCACCGTTGTCTTGCGACTGAACGACGACATTGAACGCGGCGCCGACAGCAGGGGAAGACCCGCCGTTGACGGAGGTCACGGCCAGTTTGGTGGGGGAGACAAGTTCCGAGGTGCCGACCCGCTGGAACGTGCCGGGCGAGCTTTGGTTGTTGTACTCGGTGCTTAACCACGCCGAGCTGCGGGCCGTTTGGGAGACTCGAACTTCGTCCATGGTCCCGTCGAAACTGAATCCGGCTTGTCCATTGCCGTGCATGCCGATGAGGGTGTTCGGTCCCAACCCGGCATAAGAAATGGAATTTGTGAATGCTGAGGACGCGATCTGCACGCCATCGACATAAAGCTTCTGGTTTTGTCCGCCGTCACCGTAGGTATAGGCAACGTATCGCCACCCGGTTCCCGCGGCATTTGTGGAGGAAGGGGTGGTGTGCCAGGCGCCGCCATCGTAAAAGAAGCCAACGATGCCTGTATTATCCTGTCGCAGTGCGGCGTGATCGCCGAGACTGATGAACTCCGCGCCGCCGGTATCTTTCGTGGTCAGATTGATCCACGCACTCAACGTGAGATTGGAAGAGGATCCCATCATGCCGGTGATGGTGATGTAGTCAACGCCGTTGGACCGGACGAAAGCTCTGCCGTTGGAAATTTTACCTGCCGCGTCGAGGGTGCCGGTATTAACTCCAGTAAAGTGATTCGAGGTGGAATCGGTGAAAAGGTTGTTCAAATGCCACGCCGCCTTAAAACCCGAGTTCCACGTGCCGGCCACGTTCTGCTGGTTGGTCGTGGAGGGGTTGCCGTAGTAGAGATAGAGGATCGTGTCGGTGGTCGCGGACAGCAACGGGACGTTGACCCAGGCGACCAGTGAGCCATTCGAGTTGGTGTAGTTCTCGATCTCGTGGGCCAGTTTTGTCGTTCCATCGTTTGCTGTGAACAGGAGATCGTTCCCGCTGGCTTGGGCATACTGCTGGAGGGCGCTGTTGGTGAGGTTGATGAGAACGGGGAAATTGGTGAGGGGGCCGGTGACCTTGGTATGGTCAATGGTGATCGCCACGCGGTAAGGCCAGGCGCCGTTATACCATGGCCACGGGTTTCCGATGACGAAATCGCCGAACCCGCTCTGGGCGCTGATGGTGGTGGAGGTTGAAGACGGAGTTCCGCTGACAGTCGCAGCGGACCAGGTGCTGCCAGTCCATTGACGCGCCAGGAATAGGGCCGGCGTTGCGTTGGTGTCCACATCCGCTGCCGGATAGTTGAACGTGGCGTTGTAGGTGCCAAAGGTGCCTCCGGACTGGGTCAGCGTCCAATACCGGTTTACGTTGCGATTCGAATCGATCCCGCTCGTGCCGAACTGAGGATGACTGCCGCTGGTGGTGTTCGCTTTGAGGCTGCCGGAGGTGGACACGGACATGTTTGACAGCGCCAGCGGCGTGTAGGATGAGTTGTCGCCGATGGGAAACGTGAAGGGATTGTTGCCAACAGTGAAGGTTTTTTGAACGCTGCCGTTCACATAACTGGCGCTGCTTCCCCCGGAGATGACAGCGGTCGAGGCGAGGTTGATTTGATTGGCTCCGGTTGCCAGCTGGCCGCTGGCAAGCGTGAGAGTATTGGAGACGGTTGGGCTGGCGGTCACGGTCACACCATTGGCGTTATTAATCGAGAGGTTCGGGAGGTTGGCTGTCAATTCAGGCCCGCTGGTTTGCGTCGCGCTTCCGTTGTATTCAAGTGTGGAACCGGCACCGTAAGTCGGGGCGGCGCTGGCAGTCGCTGTGCCGCGCATGGAAAAGGTGCCGTTCACGTTGACTCCGGAGATCGTCTTGATTCCGGAGCCGGAGAGAAACAGGTTTTGGTACGTTGCCCCTTGCACCGTTTGAGCCGTGCCGGAGTATGTCACGGTCGCATTGGTCCCATTCGCGGTGAAAGTGCTCGACCCGCCGCCGGTGATCGTAAAGGGCGTCGAACCCGAAAGCGTCAGCGTCCCATTTTGACTTCCCGTTGCCAGAGTCAGCGTTGGACCAAACAAGGGGACGGTGACGAAGACGACGCCGCCGGCCACGGTGGCGGACCCGGAGGCAAGCGCGAAGGTGCCTTGATTGGCAGCTGACTGCGTCGAGTTATACAGGGCTTTGACCGTCAGATTTCCAGAAACCGACAAATTTGAAATGGTGGAGGTCAGCGTGGCTGTGAAATCGCTGCTGGCCGGCGTTGGTGTTGTGGTGCCGCCGACGGCCAGGGAAGCGCAATTGAGGGTACCGGCTCCCTGGATCAGGACCGACGTATTGATCGTTGCCGCGTTTTCATTGGTAACACCCGCAGTCACCGTCAAGGTGATGCCGGGGTTGACGGTCAAGGTGGCTGTGCTCGAGCTGTTGTTGCTGAACGTAATTGAACCGACCGTTGCGCCAGCCGTCACCGTCACGGAAGCGCCCGCCAGAATTACCGCGGCGTCCGTGTTTCCGGGCACGACACCGCCCGCCCAACTGGTGGTGGCATTCCAATTGCCACCAGACGCAGTGGTTGTCGTGGTCGCTCCGCGAGCGCCAAACGCGCCCGCAAGAGTGACCAGAAACGCAAGCAATATGGCCTGGAGCTGTTTCACATTCCTTTTGAAGTGGATGTGTCTGTTGAGTTTTGTGCGCGATTCAACTTGGCTTTGACCCCGGATGATCGAATAACACGAGCATTCTCTTGGTAGAAGAACAGTTTTTCATTAACCAATAAGCATTGCTTGTGCCGCAGGTCAGTATTCTCACTATGTATAAACAACTTAACGTCAGGTTGTTGCTACTGATCTCAGGCCTTTTTTGATCGCGTTCGGGATAGGTGCCCCTGATTGGGCTGAGGGTTGGCCTCCAAGGGAAGTTCGAGGGTAAAGACAGCCCCTTTGCCGGCTCCGTCGCTATGCGCAAGCAATCGGCCGCCGGTTTCCTTCGCGGCCAGCGCTCCGCTGTGGAGTCCAAACCCGTGCCCTCCTTTGCGCGTGGTAAAACCGTGGTTGAATATCCGGGTGAGGTTCTCGGCCGGAATCCCGACGCCATTGTCTCCCACGGCGATGCGCACCAGGTTGTCCTCCCGTCGCACCTGGACGGTCAGGCGCTTTTCGGCCTGGCCCGAATCGTCGCAAGCATGTCTGGCATTGCGAATCAGATTCACCAGGATCTGCAACACTTTGTGTTTGTCCACGTTGATTCCGGGAGCATCCGGGTCATAGTCGCGAACGAGTTGCACGCCGTGACGCTCCAGTTCGCTCGCGTCAATGCGCAACGCATCTTCAACGAGGTCGGTGACGTTGACCAATTCCGTTACCCCGGAAACCTTGGCATAGCTTTGCTGCATGGCGACGACGTTCTTGATATGTTCGACGTTGCTTCGGAGGGACTCGATGTCGTGTGTGAAGACGGTTTGTTCCTGAATGAGGTGGTTGGCCAGATGCTCCAAGTATTCGGGTATTTGGCGGCCCTTCGGATCCTGCGTAATGAACTCGCCCAAATCGCCGGCGTGGGCGCGCATCAAGGCTACCGCGCGGGCGAGGTTGGCGGTTTTGGATGCCTTCAATTTCTCGAAAATCCGCTCGGTGGTGATATTCACACTGTTGAGCACGTTGCCCACGTTGTGAAGCACGCTGGTCGCCACCTCGGCCATGCCCGCCTGGCGCGAAGTCTTGACCAGTTCCAGATGGGCTTCCTGCAGTTTCGCTTCGGCCTCTTTGCGTTCCGTGATGTCAAAGGACATTCCTTGGGTGCCGACGATCTTTCCGTCGGCAGCGAACACGGGCGACTTGATCACTTGAAGATATCGGGCATGGTTCGCTGCGTCGCGGTGTTCCATCTCCATTTCGATCGGCTCGCCAACCCGCATTATTTGCTCGTCTTCGCGCGAGTAGCGCTCCGCCAAATCCTTGTCCGCAGTGATGTCGAAAATCGTCTTGCCCAAAATCAGCTGCGCGGCAAGTCCCTGGAACTGGCAGAAGTGGGAATTCACGAACACAAAACAGCCTTTGTCGTCCTTGCGATAAACATTCACCGGCAGGTGTTCCACCAGCGAATGATACAGCGCCTGCGATTGCCGCAGTTCTTCGGTCCGTTCCTCCACCCGGCGTTCCAAGTGGTCGTGGGCTGCGCGCAGGGCGCCATCGCGCGCCTGAATCTGCGAGAGCATTTCATTGAAGCCGTCGATGAGCTGGCCCAGTTCGTCGCCGCTATTTTTGTTCGCCCGGATCGAGTAGTTTTTGTCGAGCGCCACGGACCGGGCGACCTGGGCCAGATGCAGGATGGGATTGGAAACCAGTCGTTGGAGACGGGCGGACAGCAACAAGGCGACCAGCAGCGCGGCCGCGAACATTCCACCCACGATGACGGGATAGCGGACCAGCCGCTCCCGAAGCTCCGTCAGGTCGGAGGCCACGAAAATGGTTCCGATGATTTCTCCCCGCTGGGTGATGGGGTGGAACAGGAACAACAAGTCCCCTTTGAATTCGTACCCGGCGGGTTGGAGGGGGGGCGGAGCCGGCGCCTTCGCCCCGGCGCGGTTGTAAACGGCGAACACCTTTCCTTTGAGGGTGTAAATGCTGGCGGAAACAATCCCCGGTTCCGCGCGCAGTGCGCTGAGGGTTTCCTCCGCGGTCTTGGGGTCGTCGTACTCGATGGTGGCGGTGCAGTTGTTGCCGATCGCTTCCGCCAGCACCGAAACTTTCTTCACGATCCCCTTGCGAAAACTAACCACGTCGTAAGCCACAAAGATGGCGCAGGCCAACAGCAACGCGACGGTGCTGGTGAGCATGATGATCAGCATCTGTTTCCACCGGATGGACATGTCGTGGAGGACGCGCATAGTTCTTACTCGAATTTGCCTTTCACTTCATCGGCTGCGACCAACAGCCGGGAGCTGATTTTCAGGTGCGCCTGTGCGGCGGCGGTCAAATTCACCTGCAGACGGATTTTTCGGTCGCGATGAACCAGATTGATGATCCCGCCTCGGTCCAGAAAATCGTCGTTTTCACCGACCGTTAAAATTCCTGTTCCCTTGATCCTTTCGAGGATGGCCGGAATTCGTTGCCGTTCTGAGCTGGCGACGAACAAAATCTGGCAATCGGGGCCGATTTGATCCTCCTTCGTGATGCGCTTGAGCACCACGGGATGGCCACCAACGATTCTGCCGCCTCCGATCATGCTGTCGAATTCCCCCGCCACATTGTCGTCTCCGAAAATGGCCACGGTGACCGGGCTGTTGGTTTGGTCAAAGACCGAAGAGGGCCAGTCCACGTACTTGGGGAAGTTGACCAGGAAAGCCGCTTTCACTTGAAAATCCAAAGGCGCACCTTCCGCAGCCGACGCGGTGCCAGTTCCCAACACCAAGCCGGCTCCCAGGACCGCGAGACAGACAATTGCCCCAGCCAGCCGAGCCAGTCGACTCGACACCCCGAACGCGCCGAACCGGCGGGCAGAGCTGCCGCCGGAGGCTGGTTGGAGGTTTAAGTCGTGTCTCACGGTTATAGCGGGTTAAAATCTAAACGTCATTTTGAGCAGAACTGAGCGCGGAATTTCGGTGAGCACGGAAGATTTCAGACTTGGAAATTCCGCGTGACGGTCCTGGATCAGATTTTGTCCCCAGATGCCGAATTCCAGTGATTTGGTGGGGTGCCAGATCAGACCTTGATCGAGCCGGACATAGGCTGGAATGGTCTCCGTTCCGAGACCGGCTTCGGCGGTTTGCCTATCGACGTAATAGACCGCCGTGTTGAATTCCAGGTGCCAGGGCAGGTCGAGATACGAGCGCAATTGAAATTGCTGCTCGGGGTTGCCTTGGAAGGCGCGATCGTTCGGATTCAGATTCACCTCTTCCCAGGAGTACCCGGCCAGCAGTCGCCATTCGTCCGTCACTTTCCATTGCACGGACAGTTCCGTGCCGAAGGTTTCGGCGGAACCGGAGTTTTGCAATGTTTGAGGAAACACCATGAACGTCCCCTGACTGAAATTGGTGCCTGGAACAAATCGCAACAGTTTATCGTAGCGATTGTAGAATCCAGCGAGATCAAAGGACAATTGTTTGGTCGGCTCGATCCGGTAGCCCAGTTCGTAAGCGATCAATTGCTCGGATTCCGCGTTCTCGTTGCCGATCAAACGGTCAATATTGGTGTTGTCGAAGACGGAATAGTTGACTCGCGCGCCGGTTTCATAGCGGGAGGGTGTTCTCACGGCACTTGATACGGCAGCCCAAACGGTCTGCTTCTCCGAAGGCGTCCAGAGCAATCGCACACTTGGCTCGCATTCGAAGCCGGTGTAGTCGTTGTGCTCGAATTTTGATCCGATGGTTACGCTGAAACGCCGGGGCACCAGCATGATTTCATCCTGCACGAACGCGCTGAACACCTGGTCATGCCGCCGCGGCGGCACCCAGGACAAATAGAAAGCCTCCGGCAGCGCTGTCGGGAATTCATCCGCCGAGTAACGGTAGCCCAGCCCCCACATGATGTCGTTGCGCATCCCCAGTTGGAACCGGTGCTGCGCGTCGAAATCAAAGGTGTCGCGTGTTTCCGAAGTCCCGACCTGCTCCTGTTTGAAATGATCGTAATACGTCTGCAGCGTCAGCGTCGAAGACTCTGAGAACGCATGCGTCCAGCGCCCCAGCACATTGCCGCCGAAATCGTGGTTTTGCATATTGGTGCTGGTCACATAGGGCGGTGCGGCGATCGCCACGGTTTCGTTGTCATGCACGAAATCGTTGTAATAGTCGCCTTGCAAGGTGAATTTGTTTTCGTCGCTGGGTTCCCAATCCATGCGCGTGCCTCCCTGCATTGAGTTCCAGCTGTCATTGGCGTCGGCGCCGCTGGACGTCACCAGACCGTCCCGGTTGAAATATTTTCCGTAAACCCGGTAAAAAAGATTGGTCGCGAGTTCGCCGCCGTAGCGGACCGCAATCCCCGGCTGGTCCTCGGTGCCGCCGGTGGCGGAAACCAACAGGCCCTGGGTGTCCCTTGAGCTTTTGCTGAGAACGTTGACGACTCCGTTGACGGCATTGGCGCCCCAAAGCGAAGCGCCGGGACCGCGGATCACCTCAATTCGTTCCAGGTCCTCCAGGATCATGTCTTGCATGCCCCAGTTGACGCCGCCATACGCCGGACCGTAGATCGATCGGCCGTCCTCCAGGATGAGCAGCTTGTTGGCAAACTGGGCGTTGAACCCGCGGGCGCTCACGGCCCACTCGTGCGAATCAATCCGGGCTACGTCCATGCCGGGAACCATCCGCAACGCTTCCGGAAGGGTGGTGACTCCAAGGCGGCGGACATCATCCGACGAGACGACCGCGGCCGCCGCCGGAGCCTGGTCGAGCTTGGTGTCCTTCTTGAAAAGTGAGGTGAGAGAAATGACTTCGACGTTGACGAGCTGCTCGATGCTCATGTCGGCCAGCCCGGCCGAGGAAAGGGTGTTCGTATTGCCGGTGTCGGCGGCCGTTACGACCGAAAGGCCTGTCAAAAAATATAACAACGTCCCAACTCTACCGATGAGCGGGTTACAACGCCGGCGAACTTCAAACAACAAGTGTCTGATTAGGAACACGATGCGGCCTCGGTGTTTTTGCTGCACAGCTTCAATTCCAAGAAAACAGCGCGGCAAACCCTTCTCAAGCAAGAGACAAGCCATTTTTGCGGTTGGATCGGCCAACTTGTCCCCAAATCCTCCGTGAATCCGGTGAATTGCTCTCAAAGCGACCCATTTTCGGCGGCGCCAGGGCAATGGCGCCTTGTGATCCGGGCGATGAACGGGATCACCGCAACGCAATCTTCCCTCCTCCAAGTCCGCCCGCCGCCCGGCGTTTTCTTTACTTGCATTCCGCCACATTCGGCCTTTTCCTCTGACCGAACCAATTTTGAAAGCGCGTAAATCGTAAATCTCAAACTCAGACCATGGCGTACCAAGACCTGAAACCGCCCACAGGGGGCAAAATTTCGATCCGGAATGGGAATCTCGATGTGCCGGAAAATCCCATCCTCCCGTTCATCCGCGGCGACGGCACGGGGCCTGACATCTGGGCCGCTTCCGTGCGCGTGTTCGACGCCGCGGTGCAGAAAGCCTACGGCGGCAAACGCAAAATCGCCTGGTTCGAAGTGTTTGCCGGAGAAACGGCCAAGAACAAATTCGACAACTGGCTGCCGGACGACACCGTCGAGGCATTCAAGGAATACCGGGTCGGCATCAAGGGTCCGCTGACCACGCCCGTCGGCGGCGGCATTCGCTCGCTCAACGTGGCGCTGCGACAGATGCTCGACCTCTACGTTTGCCTGCGCCCGGTGCAGTGGTTCAGCGGAGTCCCGTCGCCCGTAAAGCATCCGGAAAAGGTCAAGATGGTGATCTTCCGCGAGAACACCGAAGACATCTACGCCGGGATCGAATACGCCGGCGGATCGCCGGAGGCGCAGAAGGTTCTGGATTTTCTGGCCAAAGAATTTCCGAAGGATTTCAAAAAGATTCGCTTTGGCACCCAGGAAGCCATGGCCGAATACATGAAACTTGCGGCGCCGGATCACGACGCCTCGCGCCTTCCAATCCAGGTCGGCATCGGGATCAAACCGGTCTCAAATGTTGGCACCATCCGCCTGGTGAAGTCCGCCGTGGATTATGCGCTGCGTTTCCAGTCCCGCAGCGTGACGCTGGTGCACAAGGGCAACATCATGAAGTTTACCGAAGGCGCCTTTCGCGATTGGGGATATGCGGCGGCGGAACGGATCTTTGGCGACAAGGTTTATACCTGGGCGAAGTACGAACGGACGAAGAAAGACAAAGGCGAAGCTGCTGCAAACGAGGAACAGCAGGCCGCGCTCAAGGCCGGGCGGCTGCTGATCAAGGATTCAATTGCGGACATCACTCTGCAGCAGGTGCTCACCCGGCCGGAAGAATTCGACGTCATCGCCACGTTGAATTTGAACGGCGACTACCTCAGCGACGCCCTTGCCGCGCAAGTGGGCGGGATCGGCATCGCGCCCGGCGGCAATATCAATTACGTCACCGGTCATGCGATTTTCGAGGCGACCCACGGCACCGCCCCGAAATATGCGAATCAGGACAAAGTCAATCCCGGCAGCGTGGTGTTGAGCGGCGAGATGATGTTCCGTTACCTGGGCTGGACCGAAGCCGCGGATTTGATTCTCAAAGGACTGAACGGCGCCATCGGATCAAAGCGTGTCACCTACGACTTCGCGCGCCAGATGGAAGGCGCGACGGAGATCAAGTGTTCGCAGTTCGGGGACAACATCATTGCGCACCTGTAACCGGGCGGGGGACCGCTACGCCGCGATCCTGCCCAGGCGATGGACAGCCAAAACCAGAATGTGGATTTGTCGGGCGCCGCAACGGCGGTCAACGGTCGCCGGATTCAACTCAGGAGGAAATAAATTATCACGGCCGCAAACAAGGCGAACACGATCATCCATCGGTTCGGCAGGCAAGCTGCGCCGGTGCGGCGCGTTTGTCCGAACCCCGCCTTTGCAAAATTGGATTCTGTTCCCAACGTTGCGGCCAGCAAAACGGTCGCCAGGAAAGCCCAGATGACAAACGCCAACACAGTGATATTCATTCGTTGCCGGTGAATAGCAAACTCCAAGCCAAAACGGCGCGCACGACGGATCGGGAAGGACCTCGCCATGGACCGACGGGGTCCGATGCCATCAGGCGGCGCGAAGTTCCGCCACACGGCGGGAGAGTGCGTCCGGTTTATCGGCGTTCTCGGCTCATAGCGGGGTTCGCGGCAACCCGGACCCCCGACGTTTCATGCATTGGATAGTTGCCAGCCTGTTATCGGCGATCTTCGCCGGCGTCAACGAGCTTTCTTCCAAGCATGCCATCCAGAAGAATGCGGTCACACCGGTCTTGTTTTATGCCATGTTGTATTGTGCGGCGGGCTGGCTCGTGTTGATGGCTGTCCAATGGTTTCACCCCGGCTTGCTGCCTGCTTCGTTGGTGGCCGATCCGATTCACTTCAGGCAGCATCTGTTGCTGGTCCTGAAAGCAGCCCTCGTCGCCACCGCGTGGGCGGCCACTTATTTCGGGCTCAAACATCTGCCGGTGTCACTCGCATCGCCGATTCGCGCCACCGGCCCGATCTGGACATTTTTGGGCGCGGTCGTGATCCTGGCGGAGCGGCCGACTCTTCTCGAGACGCTGGGCATTGTCACGACGCTGGCTTCGTTTGTGGGGTTGTCGTTTGCCGGCCAGCGCGAAGGGGTGCATTTCCACCGCAACAAATGGGTGGGATTCGTGATCATCGGCACGCTGCTCAACGCGGTGAGCGCGGTTTATGACAAATATTTGCTGGGCACGGTGAACCTCTCCGTTCCGACGGTTCAGGCCTGGTATTCCATTTACATGCTGGTGTTTTTTACGCCGCTGACGATCGGATGGAAGCGGCGCTGGTGGCCGCGCCACGAGTTTGAATGGCGCTGGACCATTCCGTTGATCGCCTTTTCCATGTTGGTGGGCGATTACCTGTATTTCGCCGCGTTGCGCGAGCCGATGGCGTTGGTTTCGCTCGTCATCAGTCTGCGCCGCGGCAGCACGCTGGTCGCGTTTGCCGGCGGAATATTATTCTTCCACGAGGCGAGCGGGCGCCAGAAACTTCTCGCCGTGATCGGCATCGTGGTGGGAATGTTGCTGACGGTGCTGGGGTGAGCGCGATGCCGATCACGGTCAGAGGGTTTCTACGGCCAAAACGCCGCTTGCGTTGAGGCGCGCTCTGGTTAATTTGCCCGCATGACCTCACGAAATGCCTGCAGGTGGCTGGCTTTGGCTGTCGCGATCGCATCAACGGGATTTCTTGCAGCCCGCGCAGAGACCGCGTTCGAGGCCGATTGCGCCAATCTGGCCACCAATCGCCTGATTGATTCCGTGCGGCTGCTACGGTTGTTGCAATTGGATTGGGAATACACGATGCGCGAGAGCCCGGAATTCGCCACCGAGGTGGGTTACGCGGGTTTCAACGATCGTTGGACGGATAATTCACTGGAAGCGATTGCGCGCCGGAAACGCGAACTGCAGGCGCCTCTGAAAGTAATCCAGGTCATCAACCGCGCGAAACTCAGCCCTGCCGAGCAGTTGAACTACGATCTGTTCCGCCGGAACCTGGAGGACGCCATCGAAGGCACGCGATTCAAAGGCGAATACCTGGCGGTCAACCAACTGGGCGGCGTGCAACAGGACGCGGCCGAGACACTGGAAATTTCTCCGCGCGCCACGGTCAAGGATTACGAGAACATGATTGCGCGGCTGAACGCCCTGCCGGCGCTGATCGATCAGACGCTGGTGTTGTTGAACAAAGGGCTTGAAAGCGGGATCACGCCGCCGCGCATCACGCTTCGCGACGTGCCGCAGCAGGTGAAGGATCAGATGCTGGAGGATCCGGACAGGAATGCCCTGCTGAAACCGTTCACGGAATTCCCCTCTGAAATTCCCAAAGCTGAGCGGGCGCGTTTGCGCGAGGAAGCCGCGGTCGCCTTGCGGGAAAAGGTCGTGCCCGCTTTCCACAAATTATACGATTTTCTCCAAACCCGGTATATCGCCGGGGCGCGGGAGAGCATCGCGATGAGCGATTTGCCGGACGGCAAAGCCTGGTATGCCTACAACATCCGCACCACGACGACGACCGCGCTGACTCCGGAGGAAATCCACCGGATCGGTTTGTCTGAAGTGAAGCGGATTCGGGCGGAGATGGAGCGGGTGATTGCGCAGACCGGATTCAAAGGCGGGTTCGATGAGTTCCTGGCATTTCTCCGCAAAGACCCGAGTTTCTATTACACCAACAAGGAGGATCTGCTGCGCGGCTACCGCGACATTGCCAAACGCATTGATCCGGAGTTGATCCGGTTTTTCGGCAAGCTGCCGCGGCTGCCTTATGGCGTTTTGCCCGTGCCGGCCTACTCGGAGAAGTCACAGACCACCGCTTATTATCAGCCCGGATCGCTTCCAGCGGGCCGGCCCGGATATTTTTATGCCAACACATATGCGCTCGACACGCGGCCCAAATGGGAGATGGAGGCGCTGACGTCGCACGAAGCCGTTCCCGGCCATCATCTGCAGATATCGCTCGCGCAGGAGATGGAGAACATGCCCGAGTTCAGGAAATACGGCGGCTACACGGCGTTCGTCGAAGGGTGGGGCTTGTATGCCGAAAGCTTGAGCGAAGAGATGGGGATGTACCGGGATCCGTACATGAAATTCGGGCAGCTCACCTACGAAATGTGGCGCGCGATCCGGTTGGTGGTGGACACGGGCATTCATTCGATGGGTTGGACGCGGCGGCAGGCCATCGATTATTTCCTCGCCAACGCCGGCAAGAACGAGCACGACATCACGGTCGAGGTGGACCGTTACATCGTCTGGCCGGGGCAGGCGCTGGCTTACAAAATCGGCGAAATGAGAATCAAAGCGCTGCGTGCTGACGCGACCCGGGAATTGGGAGTTCAATTCGACCTCCGCGCATTCCACGATCAACTGCTGGCCAATGGCGCGCTGCCGCTTGACGTGCTGGAGGGGCGGATCAGGAATTGGGTTCAGCTGCAAAAGTCGGCGAAGAAATGAGTCGCGCCCTTGGACTGCGGCTTGTTCGTTCGCAGCCTCGCGCCGCCAAATGGGTCCGAATAATCATTTGGGCAACCCGCATCGAATTTGATAATTCATACAAAAGTTTGGTTTCAGAGGACTCATGGCTAAACCTCGCGTGTTGCTGATTGGCTGGGATGCGGCGGATTGGAAAGTGATTCGGCCCCTGCTCGATGCGGGTCAGATGCCGCATTTGGCCCGGCTCATCGCCGGGGGTGTTCACGGCAATCTGGCCACCATTTACCCGGCGCTGAGTCCGATGCTCTGGACTTCCATCGCCACCGGCAAGCGCGCCTACAAACACGGCATTCACGGCTTTTCGGAACCGTTGCCCGATGGCTCCGGTGTGCGCCCCATTACCGTGCTCTCCCGCAAAACCAACGCCGTCTGGAACATTCTGAACAAGACCGGCCGCCGGTCGGTGGTCGTCGGCTGGTGGCCATCGCACCCCGCTGAACCGATCCATGGCGTGATGGTGTCAAACCATTTCCAACAGCCGGCTGGCGAACTGGGAAAGGTTCCACCGCTGCTCCCCGGCACGATTCATCCTGCATCTCTGGCCACTTCGCTTGGTGAGCTGCGGGTCAACCCCATGGAACTCACCGGGGAGTTCATCCGGTTGTTTGTGCCGGAATATGACTCGGTGGACCAGACGAAGGACAAACGCCTGCATACGCTGGGCAAGATCATTGCGGAGACCCTGTCCGTGCATGCGGCGGCCACCGAGTTGTTGGAGACGCAAGCCTGGGATTTTGCCGCGATCTATTACAGCGGCATCGATCACTTCGGACACGCGTTCATGAACTATCACCCGCCGCGATTACCCTGGGTGGACTCAAAGGATTTTGAGATTTACCAGCAGGTCGTGGCCAACGCCTACCGATATCACGACGCGATGCTCGGCGCGTTGCTGGGATTCGCCGATGATGACACCACCGTCATCCTGATGAGCGATCATGGTTTTCATCCGGATCATTTGCGTCCGAGTTATATCCCCGCTGAACCCGCCGGCCCCGCCGTGCAGCACCGGCACTACGGCATCCTGTGCCTCAAAGGACCGGCGATAAGGGTGAATGAACCGCTTTTCGGCGCCAGTCTGCTGGACGTCTGTCCGACGATTCTGACTCTCTTTGGCCTGCCGCCGGGCCGGGACATGGACGGCAAGGTGCTGTTGACCGCATTCAAAGAGCCGGTGCAGATCGAGCCGATCGAGTCCTGGGACAACGTGCCTGGGGACGCGGGAACGCATCCGCCCGAGACCCGTCTGGATCCGGTGGCGTCGGCCCAAGCCTTCAAACAACTGGTGGAGCTGGGTTACGTGGCGCCGCCCGGCCCGAACCTGGAGGAGACGATTGCGGAATGCGTTCGCGAACTCAAATACAACCTGGCCCGGGCTTATCGCGACGGGAATCACTGCGGCGAGGCTGCGGCCCTGGCCGCTGAACTTTGGGAGCGCTGGCCCAAGGAACATCGCTTCGGGATATTGCTGGTGGATTGTCTCGGTCCGTTGGGCCAGGTGGCGCGCCGCGGCCAGGTGATTCTGGAATTGGGACGGCGCATCGACTGTTACCAGGCGGAGGCAAGGGCGGAATTGTCGCGCCGCGAAGCGCAAAAAGCCGGCGAGCCGAAGGCGGAGGCATCTGCGGATCGGCCGGAACCGAGGCGAATGCAGTTCGAAATGCATCAATTGCGCGAATTGGCCCACGGGAGACCGCTATTGTTGGAGTGGTTCATGATCAGCCAGGCTCTCCTGGAAAAGCAACCCGCGGAAGCACGGCGTCGTCTGGAACAATGGGCTGAAACGGAACTCGCCGGCGACGCTCTGAACCAGGGTATCGCCGGCGCGATGGCCGAGCTGGGAGACCTGGAGGCGGCCCGCAGGCTCTTGGAAGAAGCACTCGATTCGGATCCGGAAAATGCTTCCGTGCACGCTCAACTGGCCGGCATTCATTTTCGAGCCGAACGATATGACGAAGCCATCGCCGGGGCGACCGAGTCCCTCAGCCTGGTGTACTTTCAGCCGGGGCTTCATGCGTTGCTTGGCCAGGCGTTGATGGAGACAAAGCGTTATGCCGAGGCGGAGCAGGAACTCCGGGTCGCGGTCGCCCAAAGTCCGCGGAATCTGACGGCTCACGAGTTGCTTGGGCGGTTATACCGTCAGCATCTGGAGCGGCCGGCGGAAGCTTTCGCTCATGAAGGCCGGAGTCTCTCGCTGAGGCACGAGTTGGCCGCCCGCCGGCGAGCCGGAGCTGCCGGCGCGGCGGTCGCCGCCCCCAAACTCGTGATCCATCCCGGATCGGGGGAAACACTCGAACGGCGCGCCGAAGACGACGAATGCCCCGCGCCTTTTGGCGCCGCAGTGGAGGCCCGAAAAATCATCAGCGTCGTCTCCGGACTGCCTCGCAGCGGCACCTCGATGATGATGCAACTCTTGGTTGCTGCGGGGCGGGAAGCGCTGACCGACACCCGGCGCGCACCGGATGCGGACAATCCTTTGGGCTATTTTGAATTCGAGAAGACGCTGCACCTGGCCAAGGACGCCTCCTGGCTGCCGCAGGCGCAGGGCAAGGTGGTGAAAATCGTGGCGCAGTTGCTCCCATTCTTGCCGCGGACCGGACACTACCAGATCATTTTCATGGAGCGTAATCTCGCCGAAGTCATCGCTTCGCAGAACGCCATGCTGGTCCGTCAGGGCCGCCGGGGCGCGGAATTGAGCGAGCAGCAGCTTCGAGACACGTACAGCGCCCAGCTTCAACACGTGCGCGCCCAACTGGCCGCCCGCCCGGGAATTCGAGCGCTGTTTGTCAACTACGGCGAGTTGCTGGCAAATCCCGCCGGAGCGGTGGCGCGAGTGGCGCAGTTTATGGGGAATCCCTTTGATCGCCAGGCCGCAGTGGACAGCGTGCGGCCCGAACTGCGGCGTCAGAAACTGTAGCAAAAGGCGAGCGGCCGTGGCCCGGCTCGTTGGCGAACCGGAAATATTTTATCCGGGGATTATCAATCCGGATTCAGGCCGCGGCTTGGACAGCGTTGAGCCGCGGAGGATCTCCGCCGGATGGAGTTGAATGGCCGGAAACGAGACAGACACCGGCAGTTTGTTGACAGCGGCGAAAAATATTTCGCACCGCCCGCTTGCCAACGGGCGGCGATGAAACTAACTTGCGCCGATTTATGGAAAAAGTTGTGATCATCGGCACGGGCTGCGCCGGCCTGACAGCGGCTCTCTACACGGCGCGCGCAAATCTGAAACCCCTGGTTCTCACCGGCAGTCAACCCGGCGGATTGCTTACGACCACCAGCACGGTCGAAAATTATCCCGGATTTCCCGAGGGCATTGACGGCTACGAACTGATGACGCGCATGCAGAAGCAGGCCGAACGATTCGGAGCCAGGGTGCAATTCGGCTGCTTGGATTCGGTCGATTTAAGCCGGCGGCCGCTCGCCCTGACGGTGGACGGCGAGAGGGTCGAGACCGAAGCGCTGATCATCGCAACCGGAGCCGGCCACCGGCATCTCGGGCTGGAAAACGAACGTCTTCTCGAGACCAAAGGAGTGACCTTTTGCGCCACTTGTGACGGCGCGTTGCCGCTGTTTCGGAACCAGCCGCTCGTCGTGGTCGGCGGCGGCGATTCCGCATGCGAAGAAGCGTTGTATCTGACCCGCTTCGGTTCCTCCGTGCATTTGATCCACCGCCGCGACGCCCTGCGCGCTTCCAAAATCATGAACGACCGCGTTCTGGCCAACCCCAAGATCAAACCGGTCTGGGATTCCGTCGTCACGGACATTCTCGATGTCAAGCTGGACAAGGTCACAGGCGTGCGGGTTAAGAACGTCAAGACCCAGGTGGAAACGGTGATCGCTTGTGCCGGTGTTTTTGTGGCCATCGGGCATGTGCCCAACACGGACCTCTTCAAAGGCGTCATCGATAGGGACGATGCCGGCTACATTGTGCCCAAAAAAGGGGCGGCGACCAACATTCCCGGCGTGTTCGTGGCCGGCGATTGCGCCGATCGTGTCTATCGGCAGGCGATCACCGCGGCGGGCATGGGCTGCGCGGCAGCGATTGAAGCCGAGCGATACCTCGAAGCGCTCAACCAATAATAGTGTCACTCCTTTCCAGCGTCGCAACGAACGCTATCGGTTCAGATTGACGTTGCGTTTGACCGAAAAGCGCGCATAGTTGATTCCATGATCCGATCCTGTGAAACCAGGAATCTGTCGAACTCCTCCGCGACTGGAATGGCTCAGTCAGCCACGATACACTCCCAACCCATCTCTTGATTCACCTATGAAAGCGCACCTGCTCAATCGCCGTCAGTTTATTCGATCCACCACCGCGCTGGCTGGAAGCGCAATGCTTTTGCCCTGGGCGGCGGCTCAGGCAAGCGTTGCGGTCAAACGCACCGCAGTGGACCAGGTGACGCTGGGCAAAACCGGCATCAAACTCAGCCGGCTGGGCATGGGCACCGGCAGCAGCAACGGGTTCGAGCAGACGGCTCTGGGGAAGGAGAATTTCAACAAGCTCGTCCACTACGCTTATGATCAGGGGATCACTTACATTGACACGGCCCAGGCTTACAAGACCTTTGGCTGGATTGGTGACGCGATCAAGGGGCTGCCGCGCGAGAAACTGTTTATCCAGTCGAAACTTCCCGGCCGGCCGGACGACGTCCTCGCCGCGATTGACCACCACCGCAAGACATTTGACACCGATTACATTGACAGCCTGCTCATTCATTGCATGACGAAGGAAGGCTGGACCGATCAATTCAAGCGGGTGATGGACGCGTTCAACGAAGCGAAGGAGAAGAAATGGATCCGGGCGAAGGGCGTCTCCTGCCATACTTTGCCGGCCTTGCGCAATGCCACCGAGTCCGATTGGACCGAGGTGCAGTTGGTGCGGGTGAATCCCCAAGGCAATCACATGGATGGAATGAGCGCGGATTGGGGCGGGAAGACTCCGACCGAGGTGAAACCGATCATGGAACAGATCAAGACCATGCACGACAAGGGTCACGGCGTTATCGGCATGAAAATCCTCGGCAACGGCGACTTCAAGAATCCTGAGGACCGCGAAAAATCGATCCGCTACGCCATGGCCTGCAAGGACATTGACGCGGTGGTCATCGGTTTCACGAGCCAACAACAGATCGATGAAGCCATCGAACGGATCAACCGCGCGCTGGCGGAGGTTTGAGGGTTAGCGGACTCCCTTTACCTGATAAAATCGCTGGGCTGACTTCCCGAGACTGGGGCCGGTCCAGGCGGTTTCCTTGACTCCGGCCTGCTGCAATCTCCAGTTTTCCAAATTGGTGGAACTGTAAATATTGTATTCGGCCGCGCCGGGTTCGGGTCGCCAGCGGAGACTCACGCTGTGTTGATCGCCGCGTTGCGACATCGAAACTCCAATGCCATCCTGCGAACCAAGGCCAAAAACCCGATCCAGACCTGCCGCGATTTCGGAATTCCGGGAAGTCATCTGCCAGATTTGTCCGCTGCGGTAATTTTCAATGGCCAGCAGCATGGGGCCGGCATTGATCCCCATGATCATGTGGTTGATCCAGGGTCCGTTCAAGAAGTCGGCGAAATGGAGGGTTGGGTTTCCATGAGTGTCATAGGGCGCGCTGATGTAATGGGGATCCTCGCTGAAGGCGTCGCCAAAGCCGAAGAGCGGACTCCATAAACCGGGCACGTCGAAATAACCTCGCAAGGCGGCCAGGGCCGCGTCGGGAAGATAATTGACGGAACTTGCCGCGCCGTACACGGCGAGAGTTCCGGCCTGACAAGCTCTCGTGCCGAACCGGATGTTCTCTTCCGAGGGCAAAGCGCCGAAGGAGAAGTATTCGCTGGGAGTCTGGGCTGAAGGCGGTACCAGGTTGTCGCAGGCCGTAAGCCCCCATGCCGTTCCGTCATACGTCGTGTAGCGGCCATCCAAACCCCCCGTCTGCCGGCTCGCGTGGTCCAGGCAAAACTGGCGGTTGGCGAGGATCGCCAGTTTGTTGTTCTGCCACAGGTTCCGCGGCGAGTTCGGGTCCAGGTCCAGTCCGCGATCCCGGAAATCCAGCCAGCAACTGGCGAAAAAATAATTGAACATCGAGCCTCGCCAGGAAATCATAATGTCCTCCTGGCTGGCGGGGGGATACGAACCGTACACCCGGTTCCGGGCGAGGTAGCTTTCAAGCGAGGTGGGATGCGTCCGCGAACCCAGCGCCAGAATATCCACCATCAAGGCCTCGTCGGTTTGGCCGTCCACATGCTTGAAAAAAGTCCCCACCTGACCGTCGCTGCGTTTGAAAAAATCCCCCTCGGGCGGAGGGCCGGGCTGCCACGCGAGATAAAACTGGTTGGCGTGGTCCCCCGGCGACCGGTCAACAAACCATTCCCATTCCACGCGATCGAACAGTTGCTGGCTCAGCGTTTGGATCTGGGTATTTGTGCTGAAGTATTCCTTGCAGGTGAGGACGCCGTACATGAGCAGCATGGTGTCATAAAGCGAGAGTTCCACATGCGCGTCCTTCCTGGTGCCGGCATTGGCGCTCAGGAAGTGATAGTAAAAGCCACGATAACCCCCACGCGACGTCCCTCCCTCCGGGCCCATGGGTATGTCCTTCAGGTTCTGCAGGAGGGTGGCCACCCGTTCCTCGAGTTCGGCGCGGTCGGCCCAACCGCGGCGGTGCCCGATGCAGTAGGCGGTCAACTGGAAACCGACCGCCCCGACACTCACCATGTCCGAATAGGTGGAGCGATCGAGTGCAAAACCGAGGTCGTCGGTAAATGTGAGAAAATAATAAAAAGCGCGCTGGCTGACGAGGTCGAGCATCGCCTCGTCGCTCAAACCCGCCGGGTTATAGGTCGGTTCATCCGTGGTAAAAGCGAGATCGTCCAGGTAAATCCGGCCTTCGCGGCTTTGGTTTCGCCAGTCTTCGATGACAAAAACCACTTCTTTCATCTGGGACAGATCATTGGTGCCAAACGCGCTTATCGGGAATTCATAGCGCGTCCAATTGGTCCGATTGGGGATATCGAAAATCGCGCTGCCGGCCAGCTCCCGTGGGGTCTTGAACTCGACTTTGATTTTATGGTCGAAGTCTCCCTGTCCGTCGCCACGGGCCCAAAAGCCGAATTGGGTGATCCGAACGTTTTCGACACGCGAAGGATTTCCGGCGCTGTTTTTCAGCGGCCCATACAGATTGGTGAAGTTCAGGGAGTATCTGCCGAAACTCGCCTTGCCAAGAAGCGAATCCCAAATGCCGCAGAAACCGGACGGAACCGCGTAATCAATGCGCAAGGAAGCGCCGCTTGTCCCGTGACAAACACGATTGTCGAATGAAACATCGATGTGTGCGCCCGTGCTGGCGAACTTGCCGTTGTCGCCGGAGAAATTGTTGAACGGCCCCTGGTTGTTGAAGTCGGCAAAATTCAGTTCCGTCCCCTGACCGCAGACCATCAGCGGCGCGAGAACCAGCCAGCAGCCGGCCGCTGAGAAAGCCGGGAGGATCCTGTTCCTCCACCGAATCCAGATGGATGCCGCTTGAAGCCAAGCAGCCTTCAAGTCTGTGCTTTGAGACGCTGAGACCATCTGTGTAGGTTTACGATTCAGCACTTATCACGCCATGAAACGGGTCCGGTGAATTCAAAGTGAGAATTTTTCAAAAAAACCGGTGAATGGAGGCCCTGAGATCAACCGAAGGGAATGGGGTTATTGGCTGGCTGAAAGACCGGCGCGCTTTGCTTTCATTGCCGCAAAATTGCCCTCTTCGCAACAGACCACGAAGGTTTCAGTCACCGATTTCAACTCCTCCCACCGTTCCCGGATCGAGGCCGCTTCTTTGGGGGTGATCTGGTTATCGGCTGCGGCCGTGGCGATCACCGCGAGCAAGTCTGCGAATTCCTGGACGATTTCATTTGTGGCGGGAATGAGAAACGCGGGGTGCGGCTGGTTTGTTTTCGGGTTGAGAATGAAAAATCCGCCGGCACGCTGGCAAATCCACTGAACCAACCGCGGATCCTTGGTGTGGCGCAACAATGCTTCGATGCGATCGAGCGGATTGACCGTGCCGCTGCCCGTGCCATCGTCCGGTTCCGTCCATTTGTAAATCATCGATAGCGAGAGGCCCAGCTCCGACGCCACGTGTTTGGCGCCGGTTTTTTGGACCACTTCGCGCAATAATTCATGCGATTGCATGCTGTCACCTTGAGAAAACGCGACTGGATTGGCAAGGTCAATTGTCCCCGGCGCGCGCCGCCGGCCGCGGGCGGCGCCGCACTTGCAAAAAAACCTTGATCGTCCCCGTGGCGGCCTGCACGCTGATCGG
>CAZFOA010000034.1:0-22254 GCA_964520205.1 uncultured Verrucomicrobiota bacterium
GCTAAAAGGGTCATGCCAAAAGAGTCATTGCTTCCCCCTCCGGAACGAGGTAGCTTTCGTCTCCGTACCGGAAACAAACCATGGTTGCACCACTTCCTGAGAACGAAGCAAAACGGCTCAAAGTGCTTTGGCAATACGACGTGCTCGACACCGTGCCGGAGGAAGTGTTTGATGACCTGACGGAGCTGGCGGCCCGCATCTGTGAAGCGCCGGTTGCGCTGATTTCGCTCGTGGACGAGGAGCGGCAGTGGTTCAAATCCAAGGTGGGCGTGAATCTCAATGAAACCTCGCGTGACATCTCGTTTTGCGCTCATGCCATCGGGCAGGACAACTTGTTTATTGTCCCTGATGCCACCAAAGACCGGCGTTTCGCGCGCAACCCACTGGTCACTTCCGATCCGAAAATCCGCTTTTACGCCGGCGCGCCGCTCATCACGCCGGATGGTTACGCGCTCGGCACGCTGTGCGTCCTTGACAAAGTGCCCCGCGAACTGCGCCCGGACCAGCAACAGGCCTTGCTCATTCTGGCCCGCCTCATCATGACACAACTCGAACTGCGCCGCCATGCGCGGGAACTGGCGGAAGCCAGGAAAGTCCGGAAAGCGACCCGCGACGAATTGGAAAAGGCGCAAGCGGAAGTCACCGCGCTCAAACGCGAATTGGCCCGGTTCAAAGGCAACGGCCGCGCCGCGCGCCACAAAACCTCCAAGCCCGACGGACGGTCTCGCCGAGGTGCGGCGTGACTCACCCTTCCCGACCGGTTCACGGACCGGCCAGTTCAAACTTCGCCGCGGGGGACACCCGCTTTTCGTAAACCAGTTCCGCCCGCTTTTCGATGAACTGCGCCATGATGCTCACGGCGATCTCCACCACGCTTTGCGAATGGATTTCGATTCCTACCGGGCAGGCGACCCGCTGCAGTTCTTCGGCAGTGGCAACTTTTTCCTCGAGGAAATGACCGAAAATGGTCCGCGATTTGCGCGCGCTCCCGATCATGCCCAAAAACAGGAACGGTTTGTGTATCCAGTCCTTGAGCACCAATGCGTCGTGCCGGTGACCCCGAGTCACAATCAGACCGAAACCCGGCACGTCCGGCAGCGGCAGCGCGCCGAGTTCCTCCCAGACGCCCACTTTCAAACAAACTTCCTGCGGAAAAAAATCATGGCTGGCCAGCGCCGGGCGATCGTCGAAAACCGTGACGTCAAAGTCCAGTTGCAGGGCCAAAGGCGCCACGGCTTGCGCGATGTGGCCGGCGCCGGCAATCCACAACGCGCAGGGCGGAGCGACGGTTTCCTGATACCGCCAGCCGGCCGCCACCGTGCTTGCCGCCGCGGCTGTCTCCAAACGCGTCACGCCGAAATCTGCTTTAACCCCCCAGCTCAGCGCGCTTCGCCGCGCCGCCAGCGCGCTCCAAAAATCCACGCCGGCTCTTTGAGCCTGGGGCAGGATTAACCCCGACACCCGCCCGCCGCAAATCAGGCCGTCGTCCCAACCGAAATCGTGGTCGAGCAACAGGTCGAACGTCGCCGCTTCGCCGGTGCGCAACGACTGAATCGCGCGCTGCTGGATTTCCGCTTCAAGACAACCGCCGCCCAGAGTGCCCCGGATGCGGCCGTCGCCGTAAAAGAGCGCTTTGGCGCCAATTTTTTGCGGGCTGGACCCCTTCACGCCGGTGATGATGCCGAGCGCGACCGGTTCGCCGTCGCGCGCAGCATCGGCCAGGGTCTGGAAAACGAGGTTTCTCATGAGATCGGTTTGCTGAATCGCGCGGATGAGATATAAACGACCAGCAACCATCCGCAAGGATAGACGGCGCCGGGTGCGGAGCGGGCGCGTTTCTAAAGATGATTCGTGAAGTACAATACCACCCCGACGACGGCCGAAATGAAAAGGCCCGTGATGAGAGCCCAGAGCAGCATCAATTTATGCTTTCGCCGCGCCGCGCGACCCCCCATCCCGGCAAAAAGATAATAGCGCTCCCGTGGTTTGTTTCGTTCAAGCCCCATCATGAACTTTGCTCGTTACCCCCAATTCCGGACGCTTCTGATCGGACTCCAACCGCCAACCCCAAGCTCATTTTCGGCAAAACCCGCCCAAAACTGGAATTGGCCCCAGGATACTCCGTCTCTCGTTTCTTGGCCAGCACGAACTAAAACGGGTTTCCCAATCTACAGCGGTAGATGCCGTGCCAGCGGCGTCCCCGGCCGCGTGCAGCGGACGGAACGGCCTGTGCCGCTCCGTTTGCGCCGCTGCACGCGGCGCGGTCATCCCGGCGCGATGACCCCGCCTCAAAATCAAAATCCCGCCTGGCAAATGACTTACTTGGGCGACGGGCCGGCAGAGTCCGCGGCGTTCTTGCGAATCATTTCGCCGGGTTTGTCAGTGTCGAACAGTTCACCCTTGCCGAGGTGCTTGAGCACGAACTTCTGCAAGTCGCGCGTCTCGGCCGTCAGGATGATATGCCCGTCTTCATTTTCCGTTTTGCCCTCCACATGGTGTGCCAACGCTTTCGGATTTTTATCGAGGAATTTCTGCAGCCAGTCGAAGTTGAAGAAGGACAGCTTCAACACCGGCTCGAACTGCGTCACGCGCACCAGCAGATGGCCGGGAAACATTGAGAATGCCACCAGATCGGCCTGATTCGTCGCGTAATTGCAGCCGGTCGGAATGAGGTCGAGGAAACATTCCTCCTTCAGCTTGAACAGCCGGGCGTCGAACTTGCCTTCCTTGCCCTCCTTTTCGGTGACGGTCAACTTGTAGCCGTTGTCGCCTGATTTTTCGAACTTCCAGGCATCCGGGCCGTCCGCCTTGCCTTTCTCCTGCCACTCCCCAACCAGGCGGGTGTCGAAGACAATATCCTTGTCGGTGTAGAACGGGTTGACGGACGGGATGCACGCGCCGACCAGCACGGCGGCGGTTGCGACTGCGATCAGGTTGCGTTTTTTCATAAGTTCACTTTTTGTAGTCTGGCACGGCAAAACACCGGCCTTCAATCAATCAGCGCGAAATCGGCGGATGAAAAGGATCAAAATAATTAGCCGATCCATTGCTTCTGGGAAACCGTATTCCAAGCTGGCGGTGCCATATTTTGAAGCTGGCGGTGGGGCAAGCCGGCTCGTCAGGAGTTTCCTGTTCATTTAGGAATTGCTCACGGACCCTGAACCGCGGCATTGGAGCGCCGGTCTCCGACCCGGCGAGAATCGTGTTCAAACTTGAAGCGGGCCGGGTCGGAGACCGGCGCTCCGGTTCATGAAAAGCCTCGCCCGACCCAACGGCGCCCCTGTCTCCAGCCCAGCCCGCTCGCTTCCCGCCTCTGGCTTCCTTTACCGGTCTTTTTGCTCGCCGCTCCCGCCGCCACTGATAAAGTCACCGTCAGGATTTAGCGCGATGGACAAATTCTCGGCCACTGCGGAAAACCTGTTCAACCGGGCGCTGGAACTTCCTTCCGGAGCCGCGCGCGATCATTTCGTGGCCGGGCAATCCGCGGGCAACACCAAACTGCGCCACGAAGTCGAGTCGCTGCTCCGGGCGCATGACGAAGCCGGAGACTTTCTGCTGGCGCCCGGCAAACCCGGAAACGATTCGCCTCAACCTCCCGCCGCTGTTCCAAAACACGGAACGGTGATGATGAACGCCGCGGCGCACGCAGAGGCTTTTTTGCGCGAGGCGGACAGCCAGCCCGGCAAATCCCTTCAGGACTTCATGGCCTCGTTGCCCGAAGTTCTCCGCCAGGAAGTCGGCGAACGCATCGAGGCCGGACTCCGCATCCGGCAACTCCGCACCCGCGCGGAATCTCCCGCTGCGCCGGCCGAGGAACCCGCGCCGGTTCTGCCGGGATTCCAGATCGAACGCAAACTCGGCGAAGGCAGCCTCGGCGTGGTCTATGCCGCGCATGATGAAAAACTAAACCGGCGCGTCGCCATCAAAGTTCTCCGCCGCCGGGCCGATGAACAGGTCCGCCGCCGTGTGCTCGACGAGGCGCGCAAGGCGGCCGCCCTGGGCGATCCCGCCGTCGTCACCATTTTCTCGGTGCTCGACGAGGCCGATCCGCCGGCCATTGTGATGGAATGGATCGAGGGGTTTCCGCTGGATCATTTTGCTTCGCAACTCAGCTTCGAACAAAAGGCGCGACTGCTGCGCGAAGTCGCGCGCGGACTGGCCACGGCCCACGCGCGCGGACTGGTCCACCGCGACCTCAAGCCCGACAATGTGATTGTGGGGCCGGACATGCGCCCGCGCATTTTGGACTTTGGCCTTGCGCTCTCGCTCGAGGAAGCCGGCCGTCAGCAAGGCGGATTTGAAGGCACGCCCCTCTATGCTTCACCCGAACAGGCCCTGGGCAGGCCGCTCACCGCCGCATCGGATGTGTTTTCATTCGGCAGCCTGATGTTCAAGGTGCTGACCGGAAGACCCCCCTTTGCCGGCGCCACCACCGCCCAGGTGCTGGAAGCCATTGCGGCCACCGCCCCGCCATTCCTGCGCGAAGTGGCTTTGGGTGTGCCCGAAGATTTGCAGGCCGTCTGCCTGGCTTGTCTCGCCTGGAATCCGGCCGACCGGCCGACCGCTTCCGAACTCGCTCTTGAGCTTGGACGCTTCCTGCTTGGTGAACCGGTGCGGCTCAAGCCCAAGCTCTACGACGATTTGCTTCGTCAGAGTGTCAGCGAATACTCGAGCCAGGCGCGCGCGTGGGAAAGCCAGAGCATCATCTCGCGCGAGGAACGTGACGCGCTGGAAATCGTGCATCGCCGGCTGCTCGCGGACGAAGACCACTGGATCATTGACGCGCGGCGGATCACGCTCTTTCAAACGATCCTGTCCGGCGCGACGTGGCTGGCGGTGGTGGCGACGATTCTGACCGTTTGGATGCTGCGGGATGAACTCGGGCCGACGTGGCGCTGGATGCTGCCGGCGTATTTCACCGCGACGCTCTTCATCGCGGGCTACGCCGCGCAGCGCGAGCGCGAGACTCTCGCCGCGGCCACCTTCCTGGCCGGCGCGGCCCTGGCGGTCGCGCCGTGCCTGCTTTCGCTGCTGGCGGAGTTGCGGCTGTTCACGGCGGCGGCCCCAAACGTCACGCAACTCTTCGCCGGGACATTCACAAACCAACAGGTTTTCGCGTCGTCGCTCGCCGCGCTGGTGGTGTCGGTTGCGTGCCTGTGGCGGTTGAAGATGACAGGTTTTGCCTGGACGACGGCGACGCTGGTTTCGGCCGCCTACATTGGCTTTCTGCTGCTGTTCAACTGGCTGGATCAGAAGCCCGAGACCAAAGCTCTGTGGTGCCTGCCGCTCGCCGCGATGGAACCCGTCGCGCTGGCATTGGAACGAAAAGGGCGCGTGCGTTGGACGCTGCCGTTTCATCTCGTGGCTTTGCTCGCCCTGGTTGCCGGCCTCGATGTGATCGCGTTGAACGGTCCCACGCTCAAAATGCTCGGGGTGGACAGCGCGCGCTGGCATTACTTCGATCAGAGCCGCCTGACGGCGCTTTCGTTTGTGCTGAACGGATCTTTCTTCCTTGCGCTCATGCTGATCACCGAACGCGCGGCCAGCCTGGATCTTCGCCGGGCGAGCAAGCTGCTGGAAGTGCTGGCGATTGTTCACACTTTGAGCGCGCTGTTCGCCAATGCCTTGAACCATCGCAACGACGCCCACGTTCGCGCCGACGTCTGGCTTTATCTTGCCGCGGCGATGTTGTTCATGGTTCTCGCGCCGTTCCGGTCGCGATGGCGGTTGCTGGTGGGGGGACTGGCTGGCTGCGGGTTGGGGTGCTACCTGCTCGTTGACCTTGGGCTCGTCGCGCGCAAACCGTTCATCATCGGAGTGGGATTTGTCGGTTTGCTCGTGGCATTGGGAAGTTTCGCCTACGTCCGGCGGCGGTCTCATTCCCGCGATCGCGCGGGCGGGAAATCACGGTCGTAGACCTTTCGGTTCCGGGAAAGCCACAACTCGGAATGTCCCGCCCGTGGATGCGCAAATCAGGTTGAACCAGCCCGCGCGCGCTGGAGCGCCGCGCGGAGTCGATTCATTCCGCACCAGAAGCGTGCCGAAGCCCCCTGCCAGCGCGCCTTAAGCCGCTTTTTGTTTCCTGGCCGCGCAGCGTCCGGATCAAAGCGCTTGTCTTCGATCCGGATCGCGCAGCCCACACGGTTGAATTCCAGCTCCGTTCCATCACCTCCTCTCGTTATGCGGCCCAGCCGCCCTCCCAAAATGTTTCCTTGGCTGTCATGCGGGACACAGTGTGTCGCGGGACTTAGTTGCGCCTGCCGTATGCGGCCGGCAATCTCGCTCACGTCGCAACTCTTCGACAGAAAATCCGAGGCCCCGTTGCGGAAGGCCCGGGCTTTCGTCTCCGGGTCGCAACAACTGGTCAACATGAGCACGCGGGTCGCGCCGGCCAGCCGCTTGATCGGCCGCAACGCTTCCACTCCCAACATCCCGCCCATCCGATTGTCCAGCAGGATCACGTCCGGCGGCGTCTCGATCGACAAAGCCTCCAGCACAGCCTCGGCCGAGGGAAATTGCCGCGAGCAATCAAACCCCTCCTCGGCGGCCAGCAACCCGGCCAGCAGTTCGCGGAGATTCTTGCTGTCATCCACCAGCCAGATCCGGATGCGACGCCCGCCAAAACCGGCCGCGATCAGGTTGGCCGATTCCCGGGAATTTTCGCTCTGAATCAAAACGCTCTCGTTGCACGCATTCATCATTCGGTATAACCGGAAAACACATGTGCAATCTCCGTGCCAGCGCCGCCGCCGCTGCGGGAGCACGCCAGCCACCAGGCGAACGGGCCTGTAAACACCGGCGAATTCGCGCTTCATGAATTAAAATCCCGTTTTGAATGATTGAATTCGCGTGGCCCTTTTTGGACTCGATGAAAAAATAGGCCCAGCCGGTCAAGGGGAATGCCTCCTGTCCTCGTTGGTGTTCCTGCCCCCTAGCGCGACTTGTTGATTTCCCGATACAGCCAGGCTCGCGCGTAAGACCAGTAACGTTTGGCGGTGGGTTCGGAATGACCGAGCACCTTGGCGGCTTCTTCAATCGTAAGCCCGACAAAGAATCGGAGTTTCACCAATTCCGCCTTGACGGCGTCGTGCGCCGCCAGGCGATCCAGCGCATCGTGCAGCGCGAGCAGTTGGTCATCCTCCATTCCGGCGGCGATTTCAAGCGAGTCCAGGCCCAGATGCACGGCCTGGCCTCCGTGGCGCGCGGCTTTTTTCCGCCGCGCCTGGTCAATGAGGATGCGGCGCATGGCCTCCGCCGCCGCCGCAAAGAATTGCGCGCGGTTCTGCCATGGCGGCTGTGCATCGCCGCCCAGCCGGAGCCACGCCTCGTGAACCAGCGCCGTGGCCTGCAGGGTTTGGCCGGGATTTTCGTGCGCCATCTTCTGCGCCGCGAGTTTCCGCAACTCCTCATAAACGCGCGGCAGAAGTTTGTCCGCCGTTCGCTCAAAAGAGTCTGGCGCAGGTCTCAAGTTATTTTTCGGACAATGAGTTGGAGGAAGCGGGATCCAAGTCGAGGCCTTGAACGCCGGCTTGATCCAGCGACTTGCCATAGATGCCGCTCTTGGGGCTGTCCCACACGACCAGCGTGTCGCGCAGTTTTAATCCGTTCACCTCCCGCGCGAAAATTCCGGCGATGGTGTTGGTGTAGATGCCCGCGAATTGTCCGCCCGAGGCCGTGCCGATCGGACGGTCATCGTAAAATCCGCCGGGCTGGCCGGTGGTCTTGCCCACTTCCACGCGCACGTTGTCAAACCCGATGTCCTCGAGGGGTTGAGCCGGACTGCCGCGAAGATAAACGCCGCTTTCACTCCGGCAAAGAATGTTGCTGAACCGAATCTGCCGGACGTGTCCGAGTTTCGTGTTCCGGTTGCGCGGCAAATGGCTGACATGAATCGGCTCGCCTGCGCCCCACCACTTGCCCGGTTGAAGCTGGGTTTCGATCGTCATGTTTGAGAAAAGAACATTTTCAATGTCGCCTTCGTCGCGGCTCTGAATACACAGCCCGCGATTGCTGCGAAAAATAGCGCAGGCGTCGAAAACCACGTTGCGAACTCCCGGCGAGGAATACATTTCATCCAGTTTCAGCGCACAACTGCGCGACGCGAGGGTGCAGCCCGTGACGGTGATGTTTTCGCTCCGGCCGTAACCCGCGAAGTTCGGCGTGTTCTTGAGCACGATGCCGTCATCCGCCGTGTCAATGTGGCAGTTCGCCACGCGCACATTGCGGCAGTGATCGAGATCAATCCCGTCGTTGTTCGCCACATTCCAATCGTTGAGAATGCTGATGGACTCTATCACCAGGTCTTCGCAACCGACCGGATGAACCGTCCAGCTCGGCGCGTTGCGAATGGTGATGTCGCGCACATGCGTTTGTTTGCATCCGATCAAAAGAATCATCATCGGCCGTCCGGCGGCCAGCGTCTTGTCTGTGGCACTCCGGCCAAACGGCCACCAGACGCCGCAGAAAGATTGCGGCCACCAGCCGGGCTTGTTCACGTCGCCGCCCGCCTCTTCGTCGGCAAGTTTTTGCCACACCGCGTGGTCATTGCCATCGAGCACACCGTCGCCCGAGAGGGTGACTCCGGTTGCATCCTTCGCAAACAGCAATGCCCCGGCTTCGCCGTAATCCTGCCAGCGCGCGCTGCCTTTCAACACCGCGCCGCGCGCCAGATGAAAATCAATCCCGCTGCGCAGCGTGATTGCACCCGTGAGAAAGCGTTTTCCGCCGGGCAAAAGCACCTGGCCGCCGCCGTTCGCCGCGCCGGCATCCACCGCCTTTTGAATCGCGGCGGTGTCATCGTTCGTGCCGTCGCCTTTCGCGCCGAAATCCAGCACGTTAAAAATGCCGTTGTTGTCGGCGGCGAAAGCGGCAAAGACGGTGAATATCAGGGCGGCCAGGGTGAGCGCCACGAGGGATGGGATGCGTTTGGAACCGAAGGAGGCTTTCATTTTTCGAAGTTGATCATTGGTTTGCAGCTTTGCGGCAACCACCTTACAGGCTCGCGCGGTTTCTTACAAATTGCTTCTCCCCGGCGCGCCTGCAATCAAAGTCAGCAGCAAACCTGGCGGAATCAGACCGCTCTGTTTTGCCCTTTCTTGCGGCTGAAACAAATGTCGTGTGATTCGTGTATTTCGCGGTTGAAATCTTTGCGGTTTCTGCGTGGCGTTGCCCCGAAAGGGATCAGCGTCCCTGTCACAAAAAGGGTTTAACAGTCGCAATCGGCTGAATTGGATTTTCCATCAGAGACGCCCCGCCGCGTCTTTGCCGGCGGCCAATTATAAATTGACGTGGCGGAAAAGCGGGCTAGATTTGGCCCGAATTCATGAGATCTGACACCGCCAATCTGAATACCGCGCCGAAGCGCACGCTGGCCTCGGCCCGCGTCGTATGGCCGGGCGCGGCCATTCGGCACGCCAATGGCGGTGGGGGGTTGGAACAATAGACGATCAACAAAACGATTTCAAAACCCACCGCTGGCAACCTGGCGGTGGGTTTTTAGTTTTTGACACCGCCCTGGCGCCGGCCGAATAGACATGAAAAGCGAAAGTGTAAAATCAGAATGGCAGCCCAGTCGCCGGCCCGGCGCTCTAACAATGTCCGGAAACCTCATCGAGACGGGTCCGGCTGCGGTTGGAGTTCCGCCTTCAACCGGTCCAGCCGGGGAACCGTCCGGAGGCGGAAATCCAAACCGGGGTTTTCAAGCGCATGCTCGCCGCGCCGTGGCGGCCTGGCGCGTCGTGACGGCGTTTGCGGCCATCTATGTGATTTGGGGGTCCACGTATCTGGCGATTCGATACGGCGTGGAAACGATCCCGCCGTTCCTGATGGCGGGAACACGATTCGTCGCGGCCGGCTCGCTGCTCTACGCGTTCGCGCGGCTGCGCGGCGCGGCCCGGCCGACGCGCGGCGAGTGGCGCGACGCCGCCATTGCCGGAGGGTTGATGTTGATGATCGGGAACGGCGGTGTGACGTGGGCGGAGCAGGTGATTCCCTCCGCCGTGACGGCGTTGCTGGTGGCGCTCGTGCCGCTGTGGATGGTGTTGGTGGATTGGCTGCGGCCGGGCGGCCTGCGTCCCCGGCCGTTGGTGCTGGCCGGAGTGGCGCTGGGTTTCATGGGGGTGACAATCCTCGCGCAAGACTCGGCCCGCGGCGCCGGCGCCGGTTACGGCTGGGCTGTGGCCGCGCTGATGGCGTCGTCCATCGGTTGGTCGATGGGCTCGATTTTCAACCGCCATGCGCGCAAGCCGGCCTCGGCGTTGCTGGCCATTGCGATGCAGATGGTTGCCGGAGGCGGTTTGTTGCTCGCGCTCGCAGCGTTGCAGGGTGAAGCCGCAAAATTTTCGCTGAGCCGGATCACCGCGGTGTCGGCCGGCGCGTGGTTGTATCTGACGGTCATGGGCTCGCTCATCGGGTTCACCGCTTACGTGTGGCTGCTGCAGGTGAGCACGCCCTCGCGCGTTTCCACTTATGCATACGTCAATCCTTTGATCGCGGTGTTGCTCGGCTGCACCCTGGGACGTGAGCCGTTGTCGCATGAATTATCTTGGGCGGGCGGCTTGATCGTTCTGGCGGTCGCACTGATCATGCGCGGTTCGCGCCCGTCGCCGTCACACAAGCGCCCGAACACCCCGGCGGCGCCGGCGGCCAGCCGGCTATCGCAGTCACCCTGACGGCTCCAGGATCGCAACCCGCGGGCGCGGGGCGTTTCCTTCTGGCATGGACAACGCGTGCCCGCTTAAATGTGCGGCATGACGACTCCGCTCGAAACCCGCCGTTCTTTCCTGAAGAAATCCGCCGCGGCGACGGTGGTTTTCGCCGCAGCCGATTTCGCCGCGCTGGCCGCGGATTCAATGAAAACGGGTTCGGGCGCTGGCAAGGCGGATTCAGTCGGCACCCTTCCCTGGCATCGCCGCGCGCTGCGCTGGGGACAGACCAACATCACGGAGACGGACCCGCAGCGATACGACATTGCCTGGTGGCGGCAGCATTGGAAACGCACGCAAGTCCAGGGCGTCATCATCAACGCCGGCGGCATCGTCGCCTATTACCCCAGCAAGTTCCCGCTGCATCATCGCGCCGCCGGTCTGGGCGACCGCGATCTTTACGGCGAACTCACCCGGGCCGCGCATGAGGATGGACTCGCGGTGTTTGCCCGCATGGATTCCAACCGCGTGCATGAGGACTTTTTTCGCGCGCACCCGGATTGGATCGCCCGCGACGCCGGCGGCGGGCCGTATCGGAACGCCGAACTTTACGTGACGTGCGTCAACAGTCCTTACTACGACGAATACCTCCCGTCCGTGCTCCGGGAAATCATCGAGCGCGCGCATCCGGAAGGAATTGCGGACAACAACTGGAGCGGGCTGGAGCGCGACAGCATTTGCTATTGTGACCACTGTCAGAGGAAATTCCGCGAGCAGAGCGGCCAGCCGATTCCGCGCGCGAAGAACTGGGACGACCCGGTTTATCGCCAGTGGATCCAGTGGAACTATGCGCGCCGCCTGGAAATTTGGGACCAGTTCAACCGCGTGACGCGCGAAGCCGGCGGGCCGCATTGCCTTTGGGTTGGCATGAACAGCGGTTTGATCTCTTACCAGTGCCTGCGGTTTCGCGATTACCGGGCGATCTGCGAACGGTCGGAAATCGTGATGATCGACGAGCAGGTGCGGGTGAACGACCGGGGATTCCAGCAAAACGGCGAGGTGGGCAAGATGGTGCATGGTCTGCTCGGCTGGGAGAAGCTCATGCCCGAAAGCATGGCGATGTACCAGGGCGGCCGGCCCGCCTTCCGCCTGTCCAGCAAGCCCGAACCGGAAGTCCGGCTCTGGATGCTGGACGGCTTTGCCGGCGGCGTTCAACCCTGGTGGCACCAGGTCGGCGCGTATCCCGAGGATCGCCGGATGCTGCACACGGCCGAACCGATCCTGCGCTGGCATGCGGAGAATCAGGAATACCTGGCCAACCGCCGGCCCGTGGCGACGGTCGGATTGGTCTGGTCCCAACAAAACATGGATTACCATGGCCGGGACCATCCCGAGGAGATCGCCGAGTTGCCCCGGCGCGGCTGGACGACTGCGCTGGTGCGCGCGCGGATTCCCTATCTGCTGGTTCATGCCGACCACATCGCGCGCGATGCCGACCAGTTTTCCGTTCTCATTTTGCCGGACCTCGCCGCGATGTCCGCGCCGCAAGTCGAGGGGGTGCAGCGGTTCGTTAAACGCGGGGGCAGCCTGATCGCGACGGGTGACAGCAGCCGATGCAACGAATGGGGCGAACCGCAGGCCGATTTTGCGCTGGCGGACCTGTTCGGCGCACACATCATCAGCGGGACATCCGCATCCACCGGCCCGGCCATGCGGCCTTCACTGCTGGAAACGCAGCACACCTATCTGCGGCTGATGCCGGAATTGGGCTCGCGTGCCTATGGCCCGCACGCCGGCAACGAGCCCGATGCCGCCGGCGAACGGCATCCGGCGCTCAGAGGCTTTGACGAGACCGACATCCTCCCCTTCGGCGGCGAGTTGGAACCATTGCGCGTGGACAGAGGAACAAAAGTCCTGGCGACCTTTGTTCCGGCATTTCCATTTTTCCCGCCGGAACAGGTCTTGATGCCCGAACCACGCCCGGACTGTCCTGGACTCGTCGTGAGGGAGGCCGACGGGCGCGTGGCTTTCCTGCCTGCCGACCTCGATCGCCGCTTTTGCCGGGACAACCTGACGGACCACGCCAATCTGCTGGCCAACCTCGTTCGCTGGGCGGCGCGGGACCATTTTCCGCTGCGGGTCGAGGGCGCCGGCTTTGTGGACTGCCACCTTTACCGGCAGAAGAATAGATTGATCCTGCACCTGGTCAACCTGACGAACGCCGGCACCTGGCGCGCGCCGGTGGACGAACTGATCCCGATCGGTCCGCTGAAAGTGAAGGTGCAACTCCCGGACGGGATTCGCGGCAACCGTGTCCAGCTCCTGGTTTCAAAGCGTCCGGTGAAGGCCGCCGTCGCAAATGGCTGGGCCGAATTTGATCTGCCGCTGGTCCTGGATCATGAGGTCGTGGTGATGGGTTAGAGCGATTTTCAAAAGCACGGGCGTGTTGCCAAATGGTGTAACCGGAGTGACGCACCCTGCTTCCTGCCGCCACCCGCCCTTCTATGGCGCGATGCCGCGGACGGCGCGGTAAAAGCGCGCCGGAGAATTGGTGGCCGGCGTGTCCAGGATCTGAATGTGGCCCGTGCCATCCGCGGTGACCACGGCCAGGTTATACCAGGGAGACGTCCCCAGGCCGGTGCAATACTGCAACGTGTAAGTGAAGCCCGGAATGCCGGTCAGTTGGACGACATACGAACCAGCAGTGCCGGTTTGGAAGCCCAGCAGGTCGGAGCTGACCGGGTCGGGAATTACCGCGACTGTCACCAGGCCGGTGGCCGAACCTCCTTTGCCGTCGGAAACCACATAGTTGAAATTGTCCGTGTTGGTGTATCCGAACAACGGCCAGTAGCTCACCCAGGTATTGCTCAGGGTGACCGTCCCGCCGGCCACGCTGAAGGGGGTGACGCTGCTGATGCTCAGCGGATTGCCATCCACGTCCGTATCGTTGGCGAGCAGAGTGGCCGAGGGAACCACCACGCCCTGACTCATCCAGCGGGTCACGGTGTCGGGGCCGGCGACGGGAGGATTGTTCACGTTGGGCCCGGTGAGCAGGACGTTATCGAACGAGGCGGTGCCAAGCGTGTTGTTATTGTGGGACGTGTAGGCCAGACCGGCATACACGGTGCCGGTCATCGAAATGGTGTCTGAACCGACCACAGTCCAGGTCACACCGTCGGATGACTGGTAGCAAGTGAACGTGTTCCCGCTGCGAACGAGCCGAACCCAGTATGGCGTGGTGATCAGAGCCCCTGCGGTGTAAACGCTGATGTTTCCAGGGGTGAGGCGCCGGGTAAAACTGATGCCGTGCTGGAGCGTCACGCCGCTGATCGCCTCGGGCGAACCGGCGGTGAGATCCTGGCGGATCATCACTCCCGCGAGCGCCCATTCATCGACGCTGTTCAAAGTGGCCACCCGGGCGGTGAGGACGGCGTCGCCCAGAAGCGGCCGGTAAACGAAGTGAAACGAGTCCGCCACGTCCCAGATGTCCACCCCGGAGGCGGTCAGGGCAAATGTTCCCGCGCTGTAAGTCGCGTTTCCTGCGACGCCGACACTGCCGACGTCCTGGTGGCTCCACGGGCTGGGCGGCGGAGTTGTCGACGGCAGCGAGTTGATCCATTGCGCCAGGACTGCAACGGCCTGGGTGTCCACCAAGTTTCTGGCCAGGGGCGGCATTTTGGTGGTGTCCGTGCTGTTCATGCGCAGGTACAGGATCGATTGGGCAAGACTCATCGGGGCAACCACCTGCGCTCCCGGGATGCCGAGCGAATCCCCGACGGTTCCACCGACGATGCCCTGGCTGGCCAGCGGCGTATCCAGGCGCGCATCGAAAAATGCCTGCTGCACCCCGTTGGGACGATGGCAATGGGCGCAGTTCGCATCCAGGTAGGAGCGGACGCGGAGCGAGAGATCCGCGTTCGTGTTGGTGACGGAGACCGATTGCGGATAGGCCGGGATATTGGTTTCGATAAGCGCAGGGTTGAACATGCCAAGATGGTTCAACGTGCGAAGCTGGTTGTCGGTGCGGCCGGTCGCGGGGTAGGTGAAGCTGCCGTTCATCTGGCAGGTCCGGAGGCCAAGCACCTGGCCGGCGTTCTGGTTGTGGCAGATCTGGCAGTCCTGCCGGCTCGGGTAATACCAAACCTGGGTTTGCACGCCGGTCGCGGTCGTGATGAGGTTTGTTTCATTCAAGCTGCCCGGCAGCAGATCGGCGTCGCTGTTGTCGGCGCGCCATTTGTAAGTCAAGCCAAACCAATTGCCGTTCGTCCCGTGGATCAGAAACCGGGTTTCGAGCCTCTTGCGCACGCTGGCGTTGGTCTGGTTGATTGGAAGCTCGAAGTGTTTGACCAGAACGGTGCCCGTCGGGAACGACCAGAATCCGTTGGTGGAGAAATTGATCGTTTGCCCGGTGTTATTGGGCACCGCCATCCAGCGGGATTTGACCGCGCCGTCCGACCAAAGCGGCGAGTTGACCGTGTACGGGATCAGGGCGGGATTGGGCGCGAGTGACGTGAGGTTCGTAAACACTCCCGTTTGCGACAATAGCGCGGGCGGCGCCTGGCCTTGGGTCCCGGTTCGGGCCAGCTGGTACAATTGTGAACCCAGCCCCATCTGGCATACGTAAATCTCGCCGTTCTGATCCAGCCCGAAGCTGGAGGTTCCGGTGCCCCCGGAGCCGGGCGCCGCGCAGAGGTAAGTCACTTGAGGGGCGGAGATGCCATTGTAGCTCATGGCCCAGATCCGGCTCGACCCGTTGTCACCGAAAATATATTGCCCGGTCAGATAAGCCGCGTGCTGGACGCCGCGATAGACGTAACCGCCGATGATGCAATCGTCGCCATTGGCATGGGGATAAGTGTAGATCGGAGGCTTGTCCACGCCGACGAGCGGGCTGGGTTTGGGGTTGTATCCCAGAGCCGTGCCTTCCATGTATGCCCATTGATAATTGCCGCCTTTCTGAACCAAATCCACTTCCTCGATCGTGTTCTGACCCACATCCGCGAGCCAGATATTCCCGGTGGGCGGGTCGTAGGTCATGCGATGCGGGCTGCGCAGGCCGATGGCGTAGAACTCCTCAAGATTGGAGCCATTGGTCGCCAGCCAGGGATTGTCGTTGGGGATGAAATAATTGCCGGAGTAGGTTCCGGGCCACCCGATCGGCGGCGTGCCGCCCGACTGAGGCTGGCGGCGTATGGGATGGCTGGTAGCCGGGTTCTTGTTGACATCGATGCGCAGCACGCCGGAGAACAAACCCAGGCCGATTCGCTGCGCGTTGCCAAAACTGTTGTTGGCGTCGCCTTCGTCACCGAGTGTAAGATAGAGGTAGCCGTCCGGCCCGAAGAACATCGAGCCTCCATTGTGCCAGGTGTTGCGGTCAAACTGATTGATGAGGACCACTTCCGAGCTTGGGTCCGCGGTCAGCGACCCATCCGGCACTGTGAAGCGCGAGAGACGGTTGTAACTGGGCGTTTGCGGGACCGGATTCGGGTCCGGGGACGGAGAGTATTGGTAATAGATATAGACGTATCCCCGGTTCGTGGAACCCGGCACACCGTACTGGGGATGAAAAGCAAACCCCAGCACCCCGCAATCCTCATTTCCCTGCGTGACCGGGGTGAGATCGAGGAACAGGGTTTTGTTCGTGGTGGCCTGGTCGTTGGTAAAAAAGTAAATCGGCCCCTGCCGGCAGCAAACATACAACCGGTTGGTGTGCGGTTCCGCCAGCAGGAAGACAGGATCATCAAAGGTCAGATTGGGAAAAGCCACGACCGCCTGCCAGCCCGAGGCGCTTTGCTCCTGCGGAGGAAGAACACCGTTCAGAAAAGAACCGATCGCGGGCCGTGTGTCCAATCCGTAACTCTGCGCCTGCGAAGTCAACGTCATGGCAGCCAAGCCCGCAACCACGCACGCTCCAAGGTTCAAACACCAAATACCCGCGTTGCTGCGCAGTGAAGCCGGCAACAACTTTTGGAGGCTCCCTTTCTGATGCACCTATAATTGCTATCACAACCGCAATTATTGTGCAATCAGTATTTAACCCGCTTCGGCCTCGCGTTGTTTAAAGCGACGCCGGTCCGGGTGCCTTTTGGTGGGACGAGGCCGCGATGAACCGGAGCGCCGGTCTCCGACCCGGCTCGTTTCGAGCTTGAACAACGACTCTCGCCGGGTCGGAGACCGGCGCTCCCATGCCGCGTTCATGGCCCATGAGCCGCTCCAAACGGAAAAGGAAACTATTTTGCAGCCGCAGACTTTGCCGGCCCGATGCGCAGATTTCCGACAATGACCGCGCCCTCCTCGATGATCAGGCCATCGGCTTGCAAGTCACCAAAGAGCCGGGCGGTGGATTTCAGGGTGATGGTTCCATTGGCCTGCAAATTGGCGGCCAGTTCTCCGGCAATTTCCGCCGAGCCGACTTTAATCGGATCCTTCCAGCGAAAATGGTTCGCCGGCGGAATGATCAGGCATCCCGCGGTGAAGCCGCCTTTGATCTCGGCCGTCGAGTGGATGGTCAGCGACTGTTCGGCGACAAGTTTGCCCAGAAAACGGCCTTTGACGACGGCATCGCCGGCCAGGGTTTCGGAATTGAAGACGTAGCCCTTGAGTTCGATGACGAATGCGCCTTTGGTTTTGAAATTCTTCGAAATGGCGCCGACGATGTGGTAGTCCTTGAGATCAACGTAGCGGCTGCACCGTTTGCACATGGTGGACTCAGCCGTGGCGGGGACATCGAGTTCCGTGCCGCATTCAAAGCAGCGAATTCGCCTTCGCTCAGGCTCGGGTTGGGCCGGTTTCGGCGCGGGGTTAAGAACTTCCTGAACCCGGAAATGCTGGCCGCACTTCCTGCAAACGGTCGAAAACGCGGTGCGCGGCTCCGGTTGCTGATGACCGCAGCGCGGGCACGGCACCAGGACTCGGTCCTGCGGGCTCGCCGGCATTAAGATTCACCTCTGGGGAATGGAGCCGGTTCAACGCACGGGCAATTTGGCCGGTTCGGGAGCCTTCGGCGCTTCGTTCGGACGCGCCGGCGCCGCCGTGGGAGCGACCTTGTTCGGATTGACTTCGGTCTTGCCGACGAATGTGACGCCTTCTTCGATGACCAGTCTGGCGGCACGAATGTCACCGAACATTTCCGTTTTGGCTTTGATGTCGATTTTTTCCTTGGCGGTGATATTGCCGTTTACTTTTCCCCGGACGACGACGGACTGGGCGTTGATGTTGCCGTTGATGACCGCACTGTCGCCCAGGTTCAAAACCCCGTCCGATTGGATTTCGCCGTCCAACTTGCCTTCGAACGTCAGTTCGCCGGAGAATTTAAGGTTGCCTTTGATCTCAACGTCCGAAGTCAGGACATTCTTCGAACTGCTGGCGGGTATATTATTCATTCGTGATTTGCGTTTGGTTGATCTCGGGTATTGAGCACATACAAATTCGCCGCATCCTGCAATCTCAAACTTGCAGCTTGCACGAAGCCTCGATCCCCAAGGCCCCGGAAATTTCGCCGGCCAACAGTCTCGAACCAGGCCCGCTGCCTGCATCGCCATCGACCAAACACGATCTTTCCGAAGCCGGGATTCTGGTTCCGTTCTGCGCGCGTTGTCCCAATCCACCTCACCTCGGGCAGAATCCATGCCAGTGGGCAAAGGCACGGCGCGGACCGTGCCGTGCCGGACTCTGCGCGGCTCCAGGATTATGCCCGAAGCGGGCCATCCACAATTCGCTTGTCATCCGGATGCTCCTTTGTAGTTTTCAAGCAAATGAACGGCAGGAGCCCGATCCATCTGGAGATGAATCATTCCTCCATTTCTTGCCATCCGTGTTTCCCGTTATGAAAATTACCAAATATCTGCTGGTTCTCCTCGGCGCGGTTATCCTGGCGATCTCAAACTTCGCTGCGGCTGAAGATACTTACTACAATGTCCCCTTGACGTCGCTGAAGTCACTCGAGAATCCGCCCGGTGCCGCCGACGTGAATGCCGACGTGCGGCGGATGCGGATGAATTCGCCGCTCTGGTGGCATCCGGTGCTCGATGGCAATGGCGATGGCGAAGTCTACGTCTATGTCCCCGAGTTCACGCCCTGGATGCCCGTGGACCGCTTTATGGATCGCGGCAGCCTCTGCATCCGCACTTCCGGACCGAGGGAAATTACCGGACGCCTGTTCCTGTCGAAGCCCGAGTCAAATGGCGTGACGAAGTATGACTTCAAAGTGTCCCCGGCTGATGCCCGGCCCGACGCCCGGGAACTGTTCTTCCGGGCGAAAGAAAACCATTATCGCACGTTGCTCGGTCGCAACATTCCCGGCGCGGCGTGGTTCCGGCATCAGGCGGACGCCGCCGCCAAAGCCATCGGTTCCAAGACCAATTCGATGCCCGATGCCAGGTTTGGCATGGGCCGTCAGCGCCAATCCCAACCGGAAGACACCTACGACCTGTTCACCGGCGGCCGGGCTTTAAGCGAGAACCTGCAGTTGGACCGGATTCTGCCGGCCACGAAAACCGCGGAAGAAACAGTGGATATCACCAATCTGACGGGCATCACCGTCAAGGCAATGAACTGGAAAGAATTAATCCAGGATGCCAAACCCGAGCTGGATCCGCTCGCCGCGTTTGTTCCCGCCGACCAGCACGCGATTTTCCTTCCGTCGTTTCAGGCGTTGACGCGGATGATTGATGAGGCGGACGCAAACGGCACCCCGGTCCTGCAACTGCTGGAGCCGCGTTCCGAAGACGCCAATTCGCGGAGCCGCTACCAGAAGCAGTTGTGCCTTGAGTTGAGCGACATCTCGCGGTTGCTGGGGCCACAGATCGTCGTCAGCGTGGCGTTCACCGGCTCCGATCCGTTCCTGCGCGTCGGGTCCGATGTCGCGGTGTTGTTCGAAGCCCGCAATCCGGAGCTGCTCCGGTCTTATCTCGCCGCCCGGCAACAGGAGGCGCAATCCTCGAATGCCGCCGTGAAATCCCTCAAGGGCGAGATCGAGGGCGTCGGCTATGCCGGCGTCGTCGCGCCGGATCGCTCGGTCAGTTCGTACCTCGCCTCCGTTTCCAACGTGGTGTTGGTCAGCAATTCACGGATTCAGTTGGAAAATCTGGTCCGGGTCGCCAAAGGCATGGCCGCACCGCTCCGTTCACAGGATGAATATGTCTTCTTCCGCATGCGTTACCCGCGCACGGACAAAAGCGAGACGGCGTTTGTCGTGTTGCCCGATGCAGCCATCCGGCGCTGGTGCGGCCCGAAATGGCGCATCGCCGATTCACGTCGCACGCGGGCCGCCGCCGTCATGGCCGAGTTGCAGGCGGCGCATCTTGATGAATTGGCCTCGGGAAAAGCAGCCGACGCCATTCTGTCTCCGGATTTCAAGCTCCCGGATGCCGGTGAATTCCGGTTGACTCGTGACGGCGTGGCTTCCTCGACGTACGGCTCCTTGAACTTCATGACGCCGATAGCGGAAATTCCGCTGCCCCGGGTCACCCAGGCCGAAGCGGACGCGTACCAACGCTGGAGCGACAGTTACCAGCGCAACTGGCGGCAGTTCTTCGATCCCATCGCCATCCGATTCACGATCGCGCCGGACCGCCTGGGCGCCGAACTGACCGTGATGCCGCTGATCATGGGGTCGGACTATCGCCGCGTCATCGAAGTCAGTTCCGGGTCGCAGATTGCGCCGGGCGCAGGCGATCCGCACACGAACACGCTTCTGCACCTGGTCTTCGCCATCAATTCGCAATCGCAACCCGTTCAGGAGGCGGGCAACTTCGTGGGCAACATGGCACCCGGACTCAAGGCCAGTTTCCTGGGCTGGCTGGGGCAATCCATCGCCTTGTATGCGGATGAAGACCCCTTTTGGGATCGCCTGACGCAGGCCACGAACACGGACATCTTCATGGAACAGAATTATGCCGATCTTCCCCTGGCGCTGAATTGCGAGGTCAAGAATCCGCTCGGGCTTGCCGCGTTTCTGACGGCTCTGCATGCATTTGTGGACCAGACGGCGCCGGGCATGACCACCTGGCAGAATCTCAATTACCGGGACCAGCCTTACGTAAAAATCATCTCCAAAACGCCGAACGGCGAACCGTCGGCCAGGGAGTTCGCGGCCTATTATGCCGCCACGCCGCGCGCGCTGATCGTCACGTTGAGCGAACCGTTGCTCAAACGCGCGCTGGATCGCCAGGTCGCACGGGCCACGCCCGGCAATTCAGATCCCAAGGTCGCCCCCGCCAACCCGTGGCTGGGCAAGAGTCTTTGTGCCTTGGCCGAACGCAAGTTCTTCGACGTCCTCCAAACGATGACCCGGGAGAGCTATCAAACCCAGCTCCAGTTGCTGGCCTGGAATAGCCTGCCGATTCTCAACGAGTGGAAGCGGATTTACCCCGACAAAGATCCCGTGAAAATCCACGAACAGCTCTGGGGCATCAAGCTGCTTTGCCCCGGCGGCGGCGCCTATGTCTGGAATGAAAAGTGGCAGACAATGGAGTCCACCGTCTTCGGCCATCCGGGCGAGCCAAAAAACAGTTCCAGCAAGGCTTTGGCGGAACTCCGCTCCGCTCAACTCGGCGTCACTTTTGAAGAACAGGGGCTGTCGGCAAAAGCCCGGCTGGACCGCAACGCAAAGAATTGAGCCGGTTCAGTCCGGATAGCCGGTGGGATGCTTGCTGTGCCAGGCCCAGGCGGTGGCCACGATGTCTTCGAGTTTGGGAAACCGAGGTTTCCAGCCCAGCTCGCGGATGGCTTTTTCGGCCGCGGCGACGAGTTTTGGCGGATCACCGGGACGGCGCGGCTTTTCGACGGCGGGAATTTTCCGGCCCGTCACCTTTTCGCACATCTGGATGACCTGGCGGACGGAGTACCCGTCGCCGTTGCCCAGATTGTAAAAACCCTGCTTGCCCGGCTGCAGCCCGAGGATGTGCGCCTGCGCCAGGTCGATGATGTGGATGTAATCGCGGATGCAGGTGCCATCGGGCGTCGGATAATCCGTGCCGTAGATTTCACATTGCGGTTTCCGGTTCAGCGCCACCAGGAACACATTCGGAATCAGGTGCGTCTCGACGCGGTGATGTTCGCCGAACTTTTCGCTGGCGCCGGCGGCGTTGAAATAGCGGAAGGCGATGAATTCGAGGCCATAGATCCGCTGGTACCACGAGAGCACTTTCTCGAACATCAGCTTGGATTCGCCGTACGGATTGATCGGGCGCTGCGGCAAATCCTCGGTCATCGGCACGCGGTCGGGCGGACCATAGGTGGCGCAGGTGGAGCTGAACACAAACTTTTTTACGCCGCACTCGACGGCGGCATCCAGCAGTTTGAGGCCGTTGACCACGTTGTTGTGGAAATACTTTTTCGGGTTTTCCATGGACTCGCCCACCAGGGCGTTGGCGGCGAAGTGCATGATCGCGTCCGGCTTTGCGGATTGGATCGCCTTCAGGATGTCGCCGGGTTCTTCGGGCTTGCCGAGGAGGAATCGAGCCCGGGAATCCACCGCCGAGCGATGGCCTTCGGTGAGGTTGTCGTAAACCGTGACCTGATGTCCCGCGTTCAGCAATTCTTCGCTGCAAATGGAACCGATGTAGCCCGCGCCGCCGGTGACAAAGACATTCATGCCATAGGACTAGGG
>CAZFOA010000035.1:0-16679 GCA_964520205.1 uncultured Verrucomicrobiota bacterium
TGGGCCGATCCTGAGCCGGGGACTCAATACACTTCACATCAGAACAAGCCGCGCATCTACGATTTACGAGGTGTGGTTGCATGGGTGCGTCAAGGCAATCCCCCGTTTGGAGTTCCGCGTTTGCGCGGTCCGGGCGAGAGGCTGCGACGAAGCCGCCTGAAGGCGGAACTCCAAACCGATTGCGCCCTGGCCGCCTCCGCAGAACTCGTAAATCGCATATCGTAAATCGCAATCCCGTTTGAACCTTTTCTCGCCTTCGGCATTCCACTGGTTGTAAATGCTGGCAGTGGCTGAACGCGAACAATTGCCTGTGGCACAGGCCAGGACCGGACAACCGGACGCCTGGAACGTTCTCTTCAATCGCTACCAACTGCCGCTTTACGTTTATGTTTATGAGTTGGTCCGCGACGAACAATCGAGCCTGGACATCGTGCAGGAGACGTTCATCGCCGCCGTCCGGCATATCGGCACTCTGCGCGACGACGGCAAGTTCGGAAGCTGGCTGTTCGGCATCGCGCATCAGAAGTGCGTCCAACGCTGGCGCAAACAAAGCTGCGAGGAAACGCTGCGCGAGGAATTGGCCGAAAGTTCAGTTGAGTTTGAAAGCGGCCCGGACGACCTGCTCATCCGGCGGGAACAGGAGAGGGAGTTCATGAAGTTGCTGAATCAACTGCCGCCGCCGCAGCGATCCGCGTTGCTTCTGCATTTCATCGAGGAGTTTTCGCTCGAAGAAATCGCCGACATCACCGGCGCAACCCCTGGCACGGTGAAATCCCGAATCCATTACGGCAAGCGCGCCCTCCGAAAGCTGGCGGAAGGAGCGGAGCGATGAGAGTCCCGGGATTTAACGCAAAGGCGCAAAGGCGCAAAGACGCGGCACGGTATAGCCGCAACCAAACCTTGTTGGACTGCGGCGGGAATCCCGCAGCGCGGGAGCTACGCCGCTTTGGCAGCTCTGTCCGCGGTTCAAAAGCGGGAGAACAAGACCATGGCAGGGGAATGTTTGGCAGAGGAATGGGAGGGTTTTTGTCCGGTTCATTCCTCTGCCGTTCATTCCCCTGCCAATTCCGCAAAGGTGGCGAATCCCTTTGGGCGGGTTCAAGAAACACCGCGTTGTCTTTGCGCCTTTGCGTTAGAAGAAATCAACTATGAAAACGCCGCGTGAAATCCTATTCAAACGACATCAGGCCGTCGAACCCAAACTAGACTCGATCCGGCAAGCGACCTTGGCGGAAGCGTTCGGGGCAGCGGACAGGCCAAAACCGGTCCGCCGGCTTGCGCCCTACCGCGTGTGCCGGGCTATTTGGTGTGAATTGATCTGGCCTTGCCGTCGCGCCTGGGCAGGCATGGCTGCGCTTTGGCTCATGATGTGGGGAATTCATGTCCACCTGTCGGACCGGCAACTGATTGAGGCCGATGCGCGCCCGGGGTCCGCTCCGGCCATTTGGCAGAGCATCGAAGATCAACGCGAGGTGCTTGCTCAATTGCTTCCACCGGCGAACAGCCCGCCGGTTGAGCTGCCGCGCCGAAGCAGTCCGCGACCGCGAAGCGAACGACTGCTGAAATGGCAAATATCAAACGTAGGAGACGAGGTGACGAGTCTCAAATATCTATGTGCTTAAGCGCTTGGACGAGAAACAATTTCACAGCCTCCTCACGTCGCCTCCTACAATAAACCATGAATGTTCCGGATTCTTCCACCCGAAAACCGTCCCGGATTCGCCGGGTATTCCAATGGCCGTTTTGTTGGCGGACGATGCGACGGGGCTTGCTCAGCCTCGCCGTCCTGGCAACGCTGGCCGCCCTCTTTTACACCGAGGAAGACTGGCGCGGCAAACGGGCGTGGGACAACTGCAAACGCAACCTCGAAGCCAACGGCGTGGTGCTAGATTGGAATGCGCTGATCCCGCCGGCCGTTCCCGACGACCAGAACATTTTCAAAGCGCCAAAGATGCAGGAATGGTTTGTCGGACGCGGTGCGACGGAGTTTTCGAAGCGTCTGACCAACGGTGTTCGCCGCGACATTGCGAAATTAACCGTCGCCGATGCGACCGAATTCCTGGCGCAAACCGACCGGCTTGAGGCGGATTTCGATTTGATTCGCGAGGCGCTCAAACGGCCTTACGCGCGGATGGAGGGCGACTATTCACAGCCGCTCGGCATTCCAATTCCAAACTTCGTCACTTCACGCGCGGTGGTGCAGATGCTGGCCAAGCGCACGCAATGCCATCTCGTGCTGGGCCAACCGGAGGAGGCGCTGCGTGATTTGACGCTCATTCACAATTTGTGCCGCTTGCTGGAGGGCGCGCCTACCGGCAAACCCATGACGCTCGTGGCCGCCATGATCAACGTCGCCATCACGGGGCTTTACGTGGACACCGTTGTCGACGGCGTGAAATTGGAGGCCTGGCAGGAACCGCAACTCGCAGCCATTCAAAGCCAACTCCAACAAGTCAACCTGCTTCCGATCGTGGCGGAGTCATTTCAGGACGAACGCGCGGCAGTCAGTCACATGTTTTTTGAGCCTCCGGCGGCGTTGCTGGCAAACCAGATGCCGATTGGTCTCTGGGACCGGCTGAAAGATCCCTTGTTCCTCTTCTTGAAACTCGCGCCGCGCGGGTGGGTGTACCAGAACATCGTGACAGATGAAACCTGCCTGCAGCCCGTCGTCGAGGCTTACGATCTCAAAAACAACCTGGTGGTGCCGGGCAAAACCGAAGAAGCCAATGTCAGGATCGGATCGCTCAAGCAGTCGTGGTCGTCCCCTTACAGTTTTCTGGCTTCCTGGGCATTGCCCAACTACACCCGGGCCACGCAGACGCTGGCGCGCAATCAAACCAAGGTCAACGAGGCGTTCGTCGTTTGCGCTCTGGAACGCTATCGCCTGGCGCAGGGAGCATATCCCGGGACACTCGATGCGCTGGTGCCGCGATTCGCGGACAAGCTGCCGCACGACATCATCGGCGGCCAGCCGTTGAAGTATCGCCGCATGGAGGACCCAACTTCGCAAAGCTCCGGCGCGGCGAGCGGAAAGTTCTTGCTCTACTCGATCGGCTGGAACGAAAAAGACGACGGTGGGCAAGTCGTGTTGAACGACGGACGCCCCAATTTGGAACAAGGCGATTGGGTCTGGCCGATCCCGTCAAAATAGCCGGTCAGGAAGGATTTTGGTCGCTGGGCGCAACCAAGCCGAGAAAACCTGCTGGCAATTACGATTTACGATTTACGATTTACGATTGACGCGGTGTGGTTAGCCCGTAGAACTCGTAAATCGTAAGTCTCGGAAATCGAATCAGTGTTTCGGCCTGAGCAGGATGGCTTTCTTTTCGGTGCCTTCGACTTCGACGCTTTTGGTTTCGACGCCCGGGTCGTCTTTGAGGGCCTGGTGGATGATGCGGCGGTCGAAGGCGTTGAGCGGTTCGAGTTCGACCACGTCGCCCCAGCGGCGGACTTTTTCGGCGGCTTCCTTGGCCTTTTTGACCAGCGCCTCGCGCGCCTGGGCGCGGTAGCCGCCCACGTCCACCATCACTTTGGGCGCGGTGGCGTCCTGCTGGAACAACAGCCGGTTGGTGAGGTATTGCAGATCGGAGAGCGTCTGGCCCTGGCGCCCGATGAGGCGGCCGGAATCCTCGGTTTTGACTTCGAGCAACAGGCCGTCTTCCAGCGCATGCTCTTCAACGGTGGCGGTGAAGCCGAGCAGTTCCAGAATTTTTTCGAGCGTGGCCTTGGGTTGAGCGGGCATCGGATGGTTGAGAGTTGAGAGTTGAGGGTTGCGGATATCGAAAGTCGCCCATTTGACTGGGCCCATTATTTCCTCTTTTTGGGCGGCGGCGTCAAGGCTGGAGCGGGGTCCGCGGCGGCCGGCTGCGTCCGGGTGAGCTTGGTTTGCAAGACCGACAGGAGGCTCTGAACGGTGTAATAAAGCGTGAGGCCGGCCGGCATGGTGTAAAAGATGGCGACCATGATCACGGGCATGTAGCGCATCATTTTCTGCTGCGAGGGATCCGCGCCTGGCGAGATGGGGGTCAGATGGCTTTGCCAGATTTGCGTGCCGGTCATCAGCAGGGGCAGCAGGTTGAAGGGGAGATTCATGCCGGGAATCATGAACAGCGTGTCGGGTTTGGACAAATCAGCCACCCAAAGAAACGGTTCGCCGCGCAGCTCGATGGCGCTGCGGATCATGTAAAAGAAACCGATCAGCACCGGCATCTGCACCAGCATCGGGAGACAGCCGCCCATCGGGTTCACTTTGTTCTTCTTATAAAATTCCCATTGTTTCTGGCTGAGCTTTTGCGGTTCTTCCTTGTACTTTGCCTGCAACGCCTTCATCTGCGGACCCAACTCCTGCATCCGTTTCATGGACCGGGTGCTGGCCTGTGTCAACGGCCAGAAAATGAGCTTGATGATCACCGTGATGGCAATGATCGCCCAGCCGTAGGGCAAATGCGCCGCCCGGTGCAGCGTGTTCATTCCCAGCAGCAGCGCCTTGGAGACGAATCCGGTCCACCCAAAGCTCATTACGGCATCCACTTTGTTGTTAAACCGCGACGCAATCTGGGACAGGGTGCGGTATTCCTTGGGACCGGCGAAAAGCTGGAATTGGCGTTGGGCCGACTGGGCCGGGGCGAGTGTCAAAGCGGGATAGACCAGCCGGGTTTCGTAACCCGCCAGCGGGCGGATCGCGCGCGGGTTGTCCTGGGTTTCACTTTCGCTCGGCGGCGGCAGGTCGACTTTAACCATCACCACTTCCATGGCCGGTTGCTGCGGCATGGCCACGAGCGCGAAAAACTGGTTGTGCACCGCGGCCCAGACGACGTTGCTTTGCCCGGCGCGATACTCCATGGGAGGAATCCGCGGCGTGCAGGCGAATCCGCGCGGGGAAAAATAGCTGGCGCCGACCACGTCCGCCGCCTTCTCGCCGTTGTACCAGATCATGCCGACCGCCAATCCGTTGTCCTGCGAACTCATGGGGGTTGCCATGCCGACGACCCATTGCTGCGGAGGCAACTCCAGAATGTTGGAGGAATGGTTTTCCAATCGGACCGTGGCGGAGACAAGGTAATTGCTGCCGAGGTCGAATGTCTTGGTCAGAGTCAATCCATTGCCCAGGGTTTTCTCCGCGCGAACGCCGGTGGCGGTTCTGGTGAGGTTGAAAATGCCGTCGCCTTGCACGGCGGGGCCGCCCAACACCGCCAGGGCCGGCGCGGGCGCCTGCGCATTCAGCGTTGCCAGCCGGGTCGATTCCGCCCGTTTGCCGCGCCGGGAAGCAACCGTTTCGGGGTAATCGACCAGCTCGACCAGCTTGAGTCCGCCGCCATACGAGGTGAACGTGTAGCGCGCGTCCGCGTTGGTCGCGACCAGCAGTTCCTCGGGCACGTTGGTGTTGGCGGGAAACTGCGCCGCCGCGGGCGGGGTGGCGGAGGGCGGAGCCGAGGTGCCGGTCCCATTCGTTCCGCCGGCGGCCTCGACTGCCTCAGGTGCGGCGAGGGCGTTGGTCGCGCCGGGAGGCAACGGTTTGGACGGATAAAGCTTGGGCACGAGGACGAAAGACCAAAGCATCATCAGGGCGAAGCAGGCCACCAGAATGCCAATTGATTTGCGGTCCATGAAAAATTACCTGTGATACCCTGAAACGGAATCCGTCGCCGTTCCGACAAATGGCGCGGCCAATCCCTGGCGGTGCATTCCGCAGGCGTTCGGACTCCGACCTCCGGCTGTCACCCGAGGCACTGGATCGAAACCAGACTTGCCCCAGGGATGGCAGCGGCAAAGTCGATGGGCCGCCAGCCAACTGCCGGCCAATCCTCCGTGCGTTCGGATGGCCTCCGCCGCGTATTGCGAACAGCTTGGCGTAAACCGGCATTGACTCAGCGGGCCGAAAAGAAAAGTCATCGCCGGCGAAAGCGTCCAGCGATAGAGCCGCACCAGGAAAATCAAAATGTGTTGAACGGGATTCAAAGTGTTTCGATTGCGTCGCATGGTTCGGCGCGTCAAGGGTTCAACCGACCGTTTCCTTCAACAAACCCACGCGCCGCAGCGTCGTCAAAAAATCCCGTTCCACGGCGGAAAATCCTTTCCCGGCGATGGAAGCCCGGGCGACCAGCACCAGGTTGACCGGCTGGGCCAGGTCGTGCTGATGAACGCGAAACACTTCGCGCAACAAACGGCGGGCGCGATTGCGAACGACCGCGTTGCCGATCTTGCCTCCGGTGACGACCCCCAGGCGCGGGAGCGAACGGGGCGGCAGCCGCTGCCAGTTGGCGATCAGGCATCCGGTGACCGTGCGTTGGCCTTCCTGTCGCACGCGGGCAAAATCCCGGCTTTGCTTGAGGCGCATGGCGCGATTGAACTTCAGGGGCTGAGGTGCGGCGGCGGCCATAGGCCGGCATTAGACCGGGGTCAGGCGTTTGCGGCCCGTGCGGCGGCGGTTGCGCAGGATGGCGCGTCCACTCTTGCTGCTGTTGCGCGCCAAAAAACCGTGCTGGCGCTGGCGGCGTCTTTTCGACGGTTGATACTGTCGTTTCATAAAAATATTTCAGTTTGCAGCCGGGAATTCCGCCCGAATGACGTCTGGTTCGGGAATACCCCGGCAATCGGAACGCGGGAGCATAACAACGAAACCCCGAGTGTCAAGCCGGGCTTGGCCGAAGCCTTCGTTTCTTCGCGCCCTTGACCGGGCAGCGGCAGATTCAACGGGATTAAACGCGCGGCTGCGGCAGGGCGGGAATTCCTTGCAGAGCGAGGATGGCCGGCAGGACGAATGCCGTGACCGGCGCTTCGGAGAAATAAAACAGCGACTCGCCGGCCGCGATCAACTCGTTGGGACGAAGCTTGTGAGCCAAAATCCGTTCTCCATTGACCCAGGTGCCATTGCGTGATTGCAGGTCGATCAGGCAGAAATGCGAGCCTTCATTGGTGATGAGAAAATGGCTCCGTGAGAGCGAATCATCCTCCACGAAAGCGTCGGCAAACTCACCCCGGCCAACCACCAGCAGCCCGGTGGTCAATTCCCAGCGCTCAACTGGGGTTCCATCGTTCCCAATTTGATGGAGAAACGCCATATCTATAAACAATTCTAATTCTTTCGGTCTGGTACGTAAAGGAAAATATTGCATTATTTGACCCGGGCGGGTCCTGGTTGAGGCTCCAGGCAAACGGTCAGCCCGGGTTGTTGAATGAGAGCCAGTTGTCCGGTTCGCGCTGGAGCGGAGACGGATCCAGGTCGCCCGTTGAAAAGCTCCTGATACCGGAGGGGCGAGTGACACGAGTCCCCATTTCCCGAAGCATTCCGCCAGTCACGGGCTCGTCCCAACCGCTTTGGGTGGTCTTATTGTCCGGAGTAATATTTCTCCACCTTTGCCCCGACATCCTTGTAGGCGGCATCCACTTCGTAAATCAGTTTGAACTGCTCGATGGCTTCCTCTTTCTTGCCCATGCTTTCCAGCACGGTGCCGAGGTTGTAAACGAAATCCTTCTTCTCATCGTCAAAGATCAATTTTTCCTTGATCGCGTTCTGGAGCGCCCGCGCGGCCAGGTCGAACATCTTCCGCTTGGCATAACATTGTCCCAGGTAACTCATCGAGGCGAGGCGCTTGTGCGGATTGTTCTGGGCCTTTTGAAATTCCTGGATGGCCTCGCCGATTTTGCCGGATTGGAAATAGAGCACGCCCATATCGAAGCGGATGGCCAGGTCGGTGGGGAATTTTTCCACCTGCTTCTGGCAATCGGCGACCTGAAACGCGAGTTTTTCCGCCTTGAGCGCGGCGACTTTCTCGTTGTAATCCGGCGCGGCCGGGTCGAGCTGCTCGATCTGGTGTTCGAATTGCCGCCCCCGGGTTTGGGCGATGGCCTTGTCCAGCGTGGGATCGCTGCCTCCGGCCTCCGAGGCTTTGGCGCGGCCGTAACACTCCAGCGCCTGGTCGAATTGCTTGATCTGCGCGTAGGATTCGGCGAGGTTCCGCAGCACTTTCAGGTTGTTCGGCTCGGTCTTAAGCCGGGCTTCGTATTCCTCGATGAGTTTCTCGGTCGTATCCTCGTTTTTCTCGACGCGTTTTGATTGTTCCAACGAAACCGCCTCCTCTTTGTCCTTCAAAATATCCCGGTAAGAACCCTCGCCGGTGGCGACGGATTGATAGCCCTTTTCGCCGAGCGTTTTGCGGGCGGACAAATCCTTCAGCGCCTGGGACAGTTCGTTGTCATAACCGGCGGTGCTGATGAACTCTGCCAGGAAGGCTTCGGCGCGGGCGCCTTCGCCGATTTCATTCAGCGCATTGGCAAAATCGATGGCCAGTCCCTTGTCCTTCGGGGAATTCCGCACCAAGATGTCCAGGGACAAGGACATCGTCCGGGGCAATTCCATGGCCTTGGCGGCTTCGGCGACCAGCCGGTGGCCGTGGGAGTTTTGCGGGTCGTTGTTGAGAATCTGCTCGGCAATCAGCAGCGCCTCCGCCGGGCTTTTGCGCAGGGCCATTTGTCCTTTCGCCACCAACGGTGACGAACCGGCGCTGCTCAGCATCTTTTTGAAGAAACTGCGGCCCCCGCCGGCCTTCTTAAACTGCGCGTTGCGCAGCGCTTTGCGGCCGTCAAAAAAGGCCGGTTCCCTGGCCAGGACCTGGTTGAAAAGGTCAATGGCGTAATCATAGTTTTCCCGCTGCAACGCGTCGCTGCCCTTCTGAAACCACAATCTTACGTCCCTGGAGATTTCATTGATGCTTTTCTCTGCCATGCCGCGATCCTAGTGACAGCCCGGAAAAAAATCCACTGCAAATGAGAGGGGCAATTTCCGCTAAATCGAAACCCCGCTTTCGGCGTCCTGCAAATCCAGGTAATCCAGTATTTTTGCAATGGATTCCGCCACGGTCAGTTTGTCCGTGTGCAGCTCGATTTCCGGATTGGCCGGCGGTTCATACGGGGCCGATACGCCGGTGAATTCCTTGATTTCGCCCGCCCGCGCTTTGGCGTAAAGACCCTTCGGATCGCGCTTTTCGCAGACTTTGACCGGAGCGTTGACGTACACTTCGACGAAGCGGTCCCGGGGGAGGATTTTGCGGGCCAATTCGCGGTCCCCGCGGTACGGCGAGATGAAGGCGGTGATGCAAATGGCCCCGGCATCCGCAAACAATCGGGCCACCTCGCCGATGCGCCGGATGTTTTCCTTGCGGTCCTCGTGTGAAAAACCCAGATCGGAACAGAGGCCGTGGCGGATGTTGTCGCCATCCAGGATGTAAACGTGCCGGCCTTGATTGAACAGTTCGCGTTCCAACTCGGTGGCGATCGTGGATTTGCCGGACCCGGAGAGACCGGTCAGCCAGAGGACGCAACCCCGTTGTCCGTTGCGCGCCTCGCGCTGGGACGGCGTGACCTTGCCGTGGCTCCAGTAAATATTATTGCTCTTGTGATGGGCGTCGTGTGTGCGCCGGGGATAATTGTCCTGGGCGATGATGCCGCCGCCGGAGACGTCGAAGCCATCCACGATGACGAATCGTCCCATGGGCACGATTTCGTTGATGGCATCAAAGGCGATGGGCTTTTTGGTGCGCAAGGTCAGCTCGCCGACCTCGTGGCGCCCCACATAGAGTTCGTTGGGGGGGCGTGAAATGACGGACAGGGTGGAAGCGTCGATGACTTTCTCGATCGCGTCGATTTCGCACTCCACCTCCTGGGTGGCGAGCTTGAGTTTGTATTTTCTGTTCTTGGCGAACGGCTTTTTGCCGAGCCAGAAAACGCGGGCCTTGAACCGGGTCAATTCGTACGGCGGCGCGGTTTCCAGCGCGGCAACGACTCCGCGCTCGACGAAAATCTGTTCGGTGAGGGTGATCCCGATGGATTCGCCGGCGCCGGCGGTGGCGGTCTTGGGGGCATTCCACCGCTCGATGGTTTTTACCGTGCTCACCTTGTTGGTCGGAGAAAAAACAAGCCGGTCGCCCACCTTGATCGAACCCGACTCGATCCGTCCGGCGAGAATGCGGCGCTCGTCAAACCGGTAAACATCCTGGATCGGGAACCGGAGCGGCTGATCGTCGGGCAGTTCGGAAACCTTGAACTCATCGAGGGCGGCCAGAACGGTCGATCCCGTCCACCAGGGCATGTTCGCGCTCTTCGTGGCGATGTTGTCGCCGTCTTTCGCGGCGATGGGGATGAAAATTTTCGGAGTGATGCCGACGCTGCTGAGCCACAAACGATATTCGGCTTCGATCCCCCGGAACCGGGCTTCGCTGTAGTTTTCGAGGTCCATTTTGTTGACCAGCACGGCGACCTGGCGGATACCCAGGAGGTTCAACAAATAACCGTGGCGGCGGGAATTCTCCTGCACGCCCTCGTGCGCGTCGATGAGCAGGAGCGCCGCCTCGGCGTTCGCCGCGCCGGTGATCATGTTCTTGAGAAATTCCTTGTGGCCCGGCGCGTCGATGATCACGTATTGCCGCCGCTTCGTCTGAAACCAGATCTGCGCGGTGTCGATGGTGATGTTCTGGTCGCGCTCGGCCTGGAGGCCATCCATGAGATTGGCCCACTCGAACGGCACGCCGCGGCGCTCGGCGATTTTCTGGAGCTGCTCGAGTTTGCCTTCGGGCAGAGAGCCGGTGTCGTTGAACAGCCGGCCCACGAAGGTGGATTTGCCGTGGTCCACGTGGCCGACGATGACGATTTTGAGTTGTTCGGTTATTGCAGTGCTTCCGTTGTGCATGGAAAAATCAATCTCTCAGGCCCGGATGCCGGGTAATTCCGGGGCGGTCGGAGTATGGGGCCGCTGGGGCCCGTTCGCTTCCGGAATTCGCGCCGATTTCAAAAGGGTTTTCACATGTAACCATCCCGTCGCAGCTTTTCAAAGGCATCCTCGCTTTCCTTGTCCTGGGCGCGGCCGGAACGTTCGGGAATTTTTGTCTGGCGCAGCTCCGCGACGATTTCGGGGATCGTTTTCGCGTTCGATTGGATCGGGAACGTGCAGGGAAAACAGCCGAGGCTGCGGAACCGTTCGCCTTTGGCATTGGCGAAGTAGAGCGGAATGACGGGGATGTTTTCGCGCTCGATGTATTCCCACACGTTCAGTTCCGTCCAGTGGAGCAGGGGATGGATGCGGATGTGGGTGCCCTTTTCGTAATCCGTTTTGAATTGATCCCACAGCTCGGGGGGCTGGTCCTCGACGTTCCACTCCATGTTTTTGTCCCGCGGGCTGAAGTAGCGTTCCTTGGCGCGGGTGGGATCTTCGTCGCGGCGCACGCCCACGATGACGCCGGTGAAATGATGCTCGTCGAGCACCTGCCGGAGCGCGTCCTTTTTCAGCGTGCCGCAGCATTCGACGCGGGTGGCTTTGCCGTTGGGAAAGGTTGCGCCGCTCCGGAGCACTTCCTCGTTCTTGCCGACGATGAGTTTCAGGTTCCACTCTTTGCAGAGGCGGTCGCGATACTCGATCATGGACGGGATTTTGTAGGTTGTATCCACGTGCACGAGGGGAAAAGGGACGTGACCGAGGAACGCCTTGCGCGCGAGCCAGAGCAGCACGGTGGAATCCTTGCCGATGCTCCAGAGCATGGCCAGTTGCTCGAACTTGTTGAAGGCTTCGCGCAGGATGTAAATGCTCTGGTTTTCGAGTTTCGACAGATAATCCATAGGATAATTGTGCCGCGAGTCAGATTTGGAAGTCCACCTTTTTAGGCATGAATGTGTGGATGCCGCATTCGACCTTGTTGAAGCCGGTCCAGCGCCCGGCGCGTTCACCCTCGCCGTTGGCGGTCAGCCGCGTGCAGGGCTGGCAGCCGATGGAATGAAAGCCGCGATCATGCAGCGGATTGTAAGGTATCTTGCGGTCGCGAATGTAGTTCCAGACCGCCTCGCGGGACCAGTTCGCCATCGGATTCAACTTCACAATGTCGCGGCCGCCGGCTTCGTCAAAGACATAAAGTTCAATGATGCCGATATCGGAGCGCGTTTCCGATTGTTCGCGGCGCAGGCCGGTGATCCAGCAATCGAGGTCGGACAATTTGTCGCGCAGCGGCAAAACTTTGCGGACGGTGCAGCAAAGGTCGGGAGTGCGCTTCCAAAGCTCGGGGCCGTGAATGTCGGCTTGCTCCTCCACCGTCAGGTCCGGCTCCAGGGATTCAATTTTGAGTCCGAGAAATTGTTCGAGACGCTCTTTGAGCTCGACCGTTTCCGGAAACAGCAGTCCCGTATCGAGGGTGAACACGCGAAAGGGCAGGCCATGGGTTTGCGCCAGGTGCATCATGACGAGGCCGGCGCCTTGAAAGCTGGTGCCAATGGCGGCGCGGGCGCCAAAACGTTCCCAGGCCCAGGCCAGGATTTCCTCTGCGGGTTGGTCGTTGAACCGCTGGTTGAGCGGCCGGATTTCGGGTGCGGTCAGCATCGCGGGAGTCAGGCTGCGGCGGCGGCGGCCGTCGTTTCCGGCCAGATCGCGCGCGCGCAAAAATCGCCGAAGCGTTCGCCCGAATTTCGTTCCCGGACATAGCGCGACAGCACGGGCCTCAGTTCGTTCTCGATCTCCGATTCCTTCACCACGTCCTTCCAAACCCGGTTGAGCCGCGTGCCGGCGGCGTCGGCGCCCAGCCAGATTTGATAACGCCCGGGCGCTTTGCCCACGAAAGCGATCTCCGCCATGTAGGGCCGCGCACAGCCGTTCGGGCAGCCGGTCGAGCGAATGATGATTTCCTGGCCGGCCACGCCGACTTCGGCGCAGAGCCGTTCCAGCCGGTCGATGAGGCCCGGCAACATGCGTTCCGACTCCGCCAGCGCGAGGCCGCACGTCGGCAAAGCCGGGCAGGCCATCGCCGCCGCCTGGAGCACGCTCGCCTGGTTTTCAGTCTTCACCCCGTGCGCGGTGAGCAGCGAGTTGAGGGCGGCTTTGTCGGATTCGGCGATGTTCGCGAGAATGACATTCTGGTTCGCAGACAATCGGAATTCGATGTCCGGAAATTTTTCCGCGACCTGGCGCAACGCGGTTTTCAGCCGGCGGCTCCCGGCGTCCTTGACACGCCCGGTTTCGACGAAAAGCGTCAGGAACCATTTTCCGTCCACGGCCCGGTGCCAGCCGTAGAGATCGCTGGTGGTGGTGAATTGATAAGGCCGGGCGGGTTCAAGCCTCATGCCGGCGCGCCGCTCGATTTCGGCGCGCGCCCAGTCCGCGCCGCGCTCGGCCACGACGTATTTCAGGCGCGCATGCTTGCGGTCGGTGCGATCGCCAAAATCGCGATGAAGGGTCAACACCGCTTTCGCCACGTCCACCAGTTTTTCCGGCGCGAAAAAGCCGAGCACGTCCGCCAGGCGCGGGAACGTGGCCTCGTTGCCATGACTGCGGCCCATGCCGCCGCCGACGGCGAGGTTGTAGCCGGCCAACCGGTCGTTTTCCACCACAGCGATCAGGCCAAGGTCGTTCGTGAAGACATCCAGGTCGTTCACCGGCGGGATGACAAACGCAACCTTGAATTTTCGCGGCAGGTAGGTCTTGCCATACAGCGGATCAACGAAAGCTTTGTTCGCCGGATCGTCGAGGTCCAGTTGCTCGCCGTCGATCCAGATCGAATGATACGCCTTTGTCTGCGGTCTGAGCGCGTCGGCTACGCGGATACAGTCCGCGAAAACCTGTTCGCGCGCTTTTGTGTAGGCGGGCGTCGGCGGGGCCAGCACGTTGCGGTTCACGTCGCCGCACGCGGCCAGTGTGGAAAGCAACGATTCGTTGATGGCCTTGATCAGCGGGCGCAAATTGGCCTTCACGATGCCATGAAATTGGATGCTTTGACGCGTCGTGATGCGCAGCGTGTTGTTGCCGTACTGCGACGCCAGATCGTCGAACACGCTCCATTGCCGGGATGTCATCACACCGCCGGGAATCCGCCCGCGAACCATCATGATATACTTCTTGCCGGCCTTCCGCAGGTCACGATCATCCTGCTGATACGACCCGTGAAACTTCAGGAACTGATTGTCATCCTCCGAAAAATGATCGGTGCCGGAGTCCGCAATCGTCGCCGCGATCGTGCCTGCCAGCGTCGGTATTGCATCCTTAATGACCTCGTTATGCGTCACTTTTATTGGCGTTTCGGTAATCACAAGTTAATCGCTAATGTTATGTATGATTATCTACCTTTTCACCGTGAAAAGTCAAATTGAATAATTTTATCTGTTGGAAAGCAAGTTTTTGCCTCGCAAACCCATTGCCGGCGTTACAGCTTTTACCTGGAAACGTCCTGCGCCGATTGAACCGGCGACGCTGCGCCGGGTGGGGGCACCCGGCCTACAGCAATGAAGTCACCGGCTCGCAGGCCGGGTCCCCTGACCCGGCGTTCGCGGCGGGAAATATTCAGGTTAAAGTTTCTCCCTGTCGCCGAAAATGGACGAGTCCGGGTTGAGAATGCAAGATCATGAGTCAGCAGCCGATTTATTATTTCGACAACAACGCCACGACGCGGGTCGCGCCCGAGGTTGTGGATGCGATGCTGCCCTTTTTGCGCGAGCACTGGGGCAATCCTTCCAGCGTTTACGCCTTCGGCAAGCAGGTGACCGGGCACGTGGAAACGGCGCGGGCAAAGGTGGCGGCGCTCATCAATGCGGAACCGCGCGAGATCATTTTCACGAGTTGCGGCACGGAGAGCAGCAATTCCGCCATCCATAGCGCGCTGGCGGCGCACCCGTCCCGGCGTCACGTCCTGACCACGGCCGTCGAGCATTCGGCGACCCTCAAGTTCTGCGCCGCGCTGCAGAAGCAGGGATACGACATCACGTTTTTGCCGGTGGAATCGGACGGCGGCCTGGACCTGCACCTGCTCGAAAAATCCATTCGCCCGGACACGGCGGTGGTTTCCGTCATGTGGGCCAACAATGAAACCGGCGTCTTGTTTCCCGTTGAGGAGATTGCGGCGGTCTGCCGGAGCAAGAACGTCTGTTTCCATACCGACGCCGTGCAGACGCCCGGCAAGTTAAAGATCGACGTGAAAGATCTCGGCGTGGATATGCTCTCGCTTTCCGCCCACAAATTGCATGCGCCCAAAGGGGTCGGCCTGCTCTATGTGAAGCGCAAAACCAAATATCATCCTTATGTCATCGGCGGAGGCCAGGAACATGGCCGCCGTGGCGGAACGGAAAACGTCGCCGGTATCGTCGGGTTCGGCCGCGCCGCGGAACTGGCCCTGTCGCATTTGTTGGACGAGAACACGCGCGTCCTGGCGTTGCGCGACAAACTGGAAAGCGAAATCTTAAGGCACATTCCTGGAACCGTGCGGAACGGCGCCAAGGAGCCCCGGCTGCCGAACACCGCCAACCTCTCGTTCGACGCCGTCGAAGCGGAGGGCATTTTAATGCTGTTGGATCAGCTCGGCATCTGCGTTTCGAGCGGCTCGGCCTGTACTTCGGGTTCGCTGGATCCCTCGCATGTGTTGATGGCGATGGGCTGCAGCGTGGCGCGGGCGCGGGGCAGCGTGCGTTTCAGCCTCGGCATGTACAACACCGACGCCGAGGTGGATTACGTGCTGAAACATCTGCCGCCGGTGATCGCCAAGTTGCGGTCGCATTCCGCCAAAGCCAAGCCGGAACCATTGATTTCAACCGCAGATGAACGCAGATAAACGCAGATAAGGCTGGCAACGTGAATACTCCAACCGGGCAAACCCAGTCGGCAAAACGGGATCGCTTCCAGACTTCACCTAACGGCGCTATGCTTTTCATTCCATCTGCGTCTCTCTGTGTTCATCTGCGGTTTTCGTTTTGAATAGCAGAGGTTAAGGGAAGCGGTGGGGTGCGCGAGGGCTCGGCTCAAGTCGCCGGCACGAAGCGTTGAAGGAGCACAGCAGCGCCGAACAAGAGCAGAAACACCAGGCTGAAGGGGTGCGGCGCGTCGGCCGCCGCAAGCAAATCCACAAAAACGATTCCGGCGAGCAGGCCAGAAACCGTTGCTCCGATCTTGCGTTCGCCGGACCAAAGCGCCGGTCGCAAGCTCCGCAGGCTCCAGAGCATCAGAACCGCCGAGAGCAGCAGGGCCGCCTCACGGTAACCGCTGGCGTTTATGATCAACGCCAGCAGAATCGGCGTTGCCAGAAGAAGCAGAGGCCAGTGCGGCACCGGTGCGCGAGTGCTTTCGCCGCGGGCGAGGAAGCTCAAGCCGGTCACGTACGCCGCCAGCGCCAGGCCGCACCAGAGCGCCCAGCCGGTCACGCCGTCCGCGCCGATGGACGCGGCTGTGACGTAAACCCAGAAGCGGCAGACGCCCATGAGCACGGGCGACAGCGTGAGCAGCTTGTGGATGGCGTCGTAAACGAGAATGCACACCACCAGCGCCAGACCCGCCGCGCCGGTCGTGATTCCAGCGCAAAACAGGCACAGCGCCCCCAGCCCGAGCCACATCAGCCCCCAGCGCCAGAGCGCGACGATTGAAATGGCGCCGGTCGGAATGGGACGCCCTTTGCGGTGCTGCCGGTCGAAGTCCGCGTCGAACGCATCATTCAAAAACATGCCGCCGAGATAAAGAAGCGACACGCCGGGCAAAAGAATCGCGAGTTTACCGGTATTCCCGGCGCCGCCCAGCCACCAACCCGCCAGACAGTTTGACCAAACCGTCGGCAGGTTTGAGACCCGTCCCAGGATAAATAACGTCCGCAATCGCGCCATGCAGAGACTTCTACCCGGCCCCGGCAAAGCTTTCAACCTTTCTGCGTCAGGAACTTGGTTGGTGGAAGCGA
>CAZFOA010000035.1:16779-22175 GCA_964520205.1 uncultured Verrucomicrobiota bacterium
GACTGCGATTTGGGGTCACATCTTTACATTCAACAATTGATGCTGTTGACTGTTCTCCCGCCGCGGGCGGAGCCAAACGGTTGCTATGGTTGGCCGTTCTCGGATGCAGAGTTCTCTGCCAAACACGAGCCTACTCACGCCGGCTGGTGTGTTGGGACGGCGAGGCCTCGTTCGGCGAGGCGCGCCAGCGTCCAGTCGTATTCGGCCACCAACTGGTCCACGACATCGTCGGTTTTCAATTCCGGCGGCAGGACTTCCCAGGTGTAGGTTTCCATTTCCAGATGCGAGCACCACGTGGGATCGGCGCCCAGCAAATCCAGGACGCCGAGAAGGTGATCGGCGGTGTTGTCCAATGGCGGTGAAGGCGGGCAGTGCAGGGGGACATGAAAATGAATCCGCCATTCGGAAACTTGCGGTTCGGCGTCGGGCGGTTCCTGCGGTTCGCCGGCCAGCGCTTCCGGCAGGTCGTGGTAGATGAACCGTTGGCCGTCGGAACGGCAGACGACCACCTGATGGAGGTAAATATCTTCGGCGAACCCGGCGAGAGCGGCGCGCGCCTCGATGGTGGGTCGCACTTTGAGCGCGGAGCTTAAATGGATTTTGCTGATCTTGATGCCGTGCTGGCGCAGGCAGTTCAGGGCGTTCTGGGGTTCCTCGAATTCCACCGCGAAATGGCAGGTGTCATAGTTCACGCCCAGGTGTTCCGCGAGGCGCGGGTCGCGCGGATGCTCGGCGCGCATGCGATCGAAAAACTGGAGGGTTTCGCCGCTGCTTTCCAGCAGGCAGAGCGGCTCGGGTTCGAGTCCGAGGTGCAGTTTGCGCCCGGTTTGTGCGCTGACCCGAGCGATGTGTTCGACACAATGCCAGAGGTTATTGCGGATGGCCTTTAATTCGTCGGCGTGGAGAGAGAATCCTTTATATGAGCCGGGCAGGGTGCTGACGCTGCCCTCGATTCCGGACGGCACGAGTTGCGACAACAAATCGAACAACAGGTTCGTATAGGCCAGCCGCTCCGGCGAGGTCCAATCCGGTTCGTAAACCTGTTCCTTGACGCGCGCTCCGTGGAATTGGCCGAACGGAAATCCATTCAGGGTGAACACGTAGCAACGATGCTGATCGAGCCAGCGGCGGAACTCGAGGAGGGCGGTGGGTTCCCGCAACTCGTGGGCGGCGCGATTGCCCAGGCGCAGGCCGATGCCGTAGGGCTGGTTCGGACAGACACGTTCCCGCACGCGCAGGGTATAGTTCTTAAGCGATTCGAATGTCTCCGCCCAGGTCTCGCCGCGATGGACATTCGTGCAATAGGCAAGATGCAATCCCGCGTTGAGCTTCATGCAGTGTAATGCAAGCTACAGCAAAATCGAGGGTTTGGAAAGCCGAAAACCGGGGCGAATTCAGAGACTCCTTACGTCGTCTCCTGCTTTTTTGACAGGCTGTTAGGCAATCCAATCCGCTGCGAGCGGGGGCCGGTCGCGGTCCGAAGGCAGAAACGGGTTCAGGCAATACGCCCCAAGACGCGCCGTTAAAACCAGAACAAATCACATTTTTGTTACCTTCTTCCGGTGAGCGCGATATAAAGCGTCGATGGCATTCAAAGATTTTCGGGAACGGGAACAGAGCGTGGGGTTGTTGCAGCGTTCGCTGGAACGCGGGAGGCTGGGGCACGCCTATTTGTTTGCCGGTCCCCAACCGGACGAGCTGGAAGCGGTTGCGCGCACGCTGGCCAAGACGTTGAATTGCCTGCAGCCGGTTCGCGGCCGGGACGGACGGACGGTGATCGACAGTTGCGACACCTGCGCAAACTGCCGGAAGATCGATCAGGAGCAGCATGCGGACGTCCATTGGGTGCGCCCCGAATCAAAATCGCGGGTTGTGACGGTGGACCAGATGCGCGACTTGATGCACGAGATCTATCTGAAGCCGGCGGAAGCGGATTACAAGGTGGCGGTGATCGTGGCCGCGGACCGGATGAACCCGCAGGCGGCGAACGCCTTTCTAAAAACACTCGAAGAACCGCCGGAAAAATCGGTTTTGGTGCTCCTGACCACCGCGCCGCAGCGGATTCTCGAAACCATTTTGTCGCGTTGTCTGAGGCTGAACTTCGCCGGGGAGGGATTGAATCCGCTGGCGCCGGCCGAGAGGGAGTGGCTCGCGGCCTTCAGCGAATCGGCGGCAGCCGGACACAAGAGTCTGCTGCAACGCTACCGGCTGCTGGACGTCCTGCTGCAGAAGCTGAACGGCATCAAGGCGGCGGTGGAGGCGAGTTTGACGGCGCGCTCGCCGCTGGAACGCCACGCGGACGCGGAGAAGGAACTGCGCGAAAAGTGGGAGGAAGAATTGTCGGCGGCGGTCGAAGCGGAGTATCGGCGGCAACGCGTGGATTTGTTGCTCCTTCTGCAGCGCTGGTTGCGCGACGTTTGGGTGCAAACGCTGGCGGCGAAGCCGGAGGTGGGAGCGGGAGACGCGCTGGGAGGGCTGTTGAATTTTCCGGAACTGGCGGGCACCCGGCAGGTCGCGCAAAGGATTTCGGCCCGGGAAGCACTCGACAACCTGCAACTCATGGAAGGAACCCAACGTTTGTTATACACCAACGTTCAGGAGGCGCTGGCGTTGGAAGTGGGCCTGTTGAAGCTGCACTTGTAGCCAACGGGTTCGGGCGCGATTCCAATGAATTCTCCCAGGCATGCCGGGTGCGGATCGGACGGTGGGGAACCTGACCGGACTGGCCGGGCCGGCGCGGTGTGTCGACAGTTGGGAGGATGCGGGCTCTACGCCCTCATTTTTGGGGCGTTGCTCGGTTTGTCCCTGTTGAAATTTGGCAACCCGGTGATTCTCGATCGGGCAGTCGCGGCCCCGACGAATCTATACGAGGCCAGAATCTACGCCTGGCCGGTGTTATGGGCTTATTGGCTGTTGGGGCCGCTCGCCCTGATTGGTTTCGGGCTGGCGATCACGATGAAGCCGCGCTGGCCGGGTGCGCGCTGCCTTTGGGTTTTGCCGCTGATATGGTTTGGCTGGCAGGTTGTTGCCGCGACACGGACGGAGGATGAGCGGTTGACGGCCCTGGCATTGGGACAATTCGCCGGATGCGTGGGATGCTATTTTTTGGGCGCGCTGGTTTTTTGCCGCGAGCGAATGTTGCGATGGCTGCTGATCGGCCTGCTCGTTGGGTTCGCGTTTTGCCTGGTCAAAGCGGTGAGACAACGCTGCTTCGAGTTTCCTCAGGAACGCCAGTCATTGGTGGAGGGCGAGCGCGATGGCTGGAGCCATTATCCGCCCGAGGTGTTTCAGCAGAGCAAGCGCGACGGCGTGATTATCACCACGAATGGGGTGGATGTTGCCAACCCGGTTATTCTGGCGAAATACGCGAAAGGCCGCGTCAGCGGAACATTGTTCTACCCCAATTCGCTGGCTGGGGCGGTGTTGTTGCTCTGGCCGGTTTCGATTGCCCTCGCTTTTCATTGCACGCGGCATTTCCGGACGCTGACCCGCCGGGTGTTGATCGCGCTGACTCTTTTCCTTGGCGGCGGCGGTTTATTTTGGACCGGTTCCAAACTCGGCTGGCTGATCGCCCTGGGACTCGCCGGGGTTTTGTTGCTCCGGATGGATTGGCCGAATCGCTGGAAATATGCGGTGCTTGCGTTCATGGTTGTGGCCGGTCTGGGGGTATTCGCGGTCCGGTTCCACAGTTATTTTGCCGCCGGCGCCACGAGCTTGGGCGCCCGTTTCGATTACTGGCGCGTCGCGTCGCAGGTCACTCGGGAGCACCCCGGATTGGGTTCGGGACCGGGGACGTTTCAACGGCCTTACGCCCGGCTGAAGCCGCCGGGCGCGGAGATGGCGCGCCTGACGCACAACGATTATCTGGAGCAGTTCTCGGATTCAGGGGTCATCGGCGGGATCAGCTATTGCGTCTGGATTGGCTGGTCGCTGGCGCGAGTTGGACGCCGGCTGTGGCGAGGCGCGGATCCGGTGCGATTCGCGGTGTTTGCGGGCGTGTTGGGCTGGTTTGTGCAAGGCTTGGGCGAGTTCAGCCTTTACATTCCGGCTCTGGCCTGGACGTCATTCACCCTGCTGGGATGGCTGGTGGCGGCGGCAAATCAAATCGACAATTCAAACATACCTTCTAACCTGCGTGGCGAATGAAAATTCTCTTTTTGAACGGCCCCAACTTGAATCTTCTCGGGCAGCGTGAACCCGAGATTTACGGGCGGATGACCCTGGCCGACATCGAAGCCAAAGTCCGCGAAAAGGCGGTCGGGCTGAAGGCGGAGGTGGATTTCCGTCAATCGAACCTGGAGGGGGAATTGATCGCCTGGATTCAGCAGGCGAAGGGGAAGTTCGATGTCATCGTGCTCAATGCGGCCGCCTACACGCACACCAGCGTGGCGTTGCGGGATGCCATCGCGGCGGTGGGAGTGCCGACCATCGAAATCCACCTTTCCAATGTCCATGCCCGGGAAGAATTCCGCCACAAATCGCTCATTGCACCCGTCTGCTACGGCCAAATAACCGGATTCGGACCGAATTCATACATTTTGGCACTTGAAGCGTCAGTTAACGTTATCGAATCAACAAAACACTAGAGTTTTGGTGTAAAATGGCATTTTATGGGGTTATTTCAGCGGGTGGTTTGGATTGATTTTTACTTCTTGACCTGTTTTTCGAGACCCATTAGCCTCCTTTGCAATTGAAACTGTAGGTTAAGCAGAGTCGATGTTCGGCTGCTGCTTTTTTGCTTATTAAGAATCGAAACGTGAAGGCGAATTCAACCGACGCTCGGGTTTAATGGAATAAGACTGTGGACCTCAAAGACATCAAGGCCATCATCGATTTGATGAAGAAGAACTCCATTTCAGAGTTTGAACTGGAGAAGCAGGATTTTAAAATCAAACTGAAGCGTGGCATGAACGGCGGGGGAGGCGCGGTTTCTGACGAGTCCGCGCTCATCGGTTACCCTCCGGCGGCGAGTGCGGCGGCTGCGCCTGGGGCAGCGCCCCTCCCGGCGGCCGCTCCGGCAATTCCCGAGGGGGAGATCAAATCACCGATGATTGGCACTTTTTACCGGGCGCCATCGCCGGAATCGGGTTCTTACGTCGAGGTGGGGACGGAGGTCAACCCGGACACGGTGGTGTGCATCATCGAGGCCATGAAGGTGATGAACGAAATCAAGGCTGAGGTCAAAGGTGTGGTCACCCAGGTTCTGGTTGAAAACGCGAAGCCGGTTGAATTCGGCCAGCCGCTGTTCCGGGTGCGCCCCAGTTGAGATTTCATCAAACCCCGGTTTTTCGAGTAGTGAACCGCTTCTGAAACGGCATGTTTGAAAAAATTCTGGTAGCGAATCGCGGGGAAATTGCCGTACGCATCATCCGCGCGTGCAAGGAACTGAACATCCG
>CAZFOA010000036.1:0-22172 GCA_964520205.1 uncultured Verrucomicrobiota bacterium
TAAGACATTCCCGGCCGGGAAGGTGCGATTTGAACCGCGCTCCGATGGCTGCGGTGGACCCACAGTTCAGAGTTCGACATTCAGACGGCATTTTTCCCACACCGCGACAAACATCCCGTTCCCACCGCACTGCTGCGGCCAAATCCATATCCGGGGTGAAACGGGGCGCTCCGGAACCAGTGGGTCAGCCATCGGGAGCGGTTTGAATTGTTTGAACCGGCTTTCAAATTCATCAGCCACGTCCGTGGTTTCCGACCGGGTCAGGGTGCAAACAGCATAGACCAGTTTTCCGCCCGGTTTCACCGCGGCCGCGGCGTTCCCCAAAAGCTGTTTCTGCAGACCGCCCAACTCGGTCACATCCGCAAGTGTGGTCGTCCAGCGCGCGTGAGGATTGCGTTGCCAGGTGCCGACGCCGCTGCACGGCGCATCCACGAGCACGCCGTCGAATTTCGTTTTCACCGGCAACCGCGCTCCACCCTCCCAGACGGCCGTCCGATAATTGAACACGCCGGCCCGCGCCGCCCGCCGCTTCAGTTTCTGCAAACGCCACGCCGCGCGGTCGCTGGCCCGGATCAGCCCCCGGTTTCCCATAAGGTCGGACAGGTGCAGTGTCTTTCCACCCTCGCCGGCGCAGGCGTCCCACCAGGTCTCGCCCGGCTTGGGATTGCAGATGAGGCCGACCGCTTGTGAACTGAGGTCCTGGATTTCAAACTCGCCCGCCGCGAACTCCGGCGTTCGGAATAAATCTTCCCTGCCTTCATAAAGAACCGCTTCCGGCAGGCCGAGCGTTCTCGCCAACCGAAGCTTTGTTGCCAACTCCCTCCCTCGCCCGGGCCGCGCGCGGAGCCAAAGCATCGGTTCGCACTGCAACGACTGCAACCATTCGTCGCTGATTTGCACCTCTTCAGCGGCCCACGCGGGCACCGCTTTGGAGCGCAAGGCGTCCACCGGCAGGGAAGAAGGATTTTTGCGGAACCGCTCCGCCAATTCGAGCGCGCGGCTGATGCGAGCCGTCAATGCCTTTTCATTCTCGAGCCAGCCGTGCCAGCGATAATAGGTGAAAACCGCACGGGTGACGTCGCGGCGTTCCGCCGGGCTCAAATCACGCTTGCCGCGCAATTCGTCGCGCAACGTCGCGTCCGCAGGCTGGGCACGACTCGCCTTGCCGATGACTTCGGCGGCAATGTCAAGAATCAGCGAATTCAAGTCTTCGCCAGCAGTTGCCGCAGCACGCAGGGCAAAATTCCGCCGTGCTGGTAGTAATCAACTTCAATCGGCGTATCAATCCGGCAACGAACCGGCACCTCTTCCGCGGAACCATCCCGACGCGTAATCCGCAGCCTCAAATCCTGCCGTGGCCGGAGATCCGCGTCCAAGCCGAGTACGTCATACGTCTCCGAGCCGTCGAGCTTCAAGGTTTGCGCCGTGGTGCCCTCCAGGAATTGCAGCGGCAGCACGCCCATGCCGACGAGGTTCGAGCGGTGGATGCGTTCGAAGCTTTGCGCCACCACGGCTTTCACGCCGAGCAGCGCCGTGCCTTTGGCCGCCCAATCGCGGGACGAACCCGTGCCATATTCCTGGCCGGCGATGACGACGAGCGGAATACCCGCCGCCTGATACTTGATGGAAGCGTCGTAGATGGACATCTTCTCCGGCTGCGCCGGGCCGGAGGCCGGCGCTCCAAAATACAGCGTATGGCCGCCTTCTTCGCCGCCGAGCATCAGGTTCTTGATGCGGACATTGGCGAAGGTGCCGCGGGTCATCACCTGGTCGTTGCCGCGGCGCGACCCGTAGCTGTTGAAATCCTCGACCGCGACGCCGTGATCGAGAAGGTATTTGCCGGCGGGCGAGCTTTTCTTGATCGAACCGGCGGGCGAGATATGGTCGGTGGTGACCGAGTCGCCGAAAAGGCCGAGTGCGCGCGCGCCCTTGATCTCGGCAATGGCGCCGGGCTGCCTCGAGAATTTCGCGAAGAAAGGCGGTTCCTGGATGTACGTGCTCTTCGCATCCCAATCATAAACGTTGCCGGTGGAGGAGGGGATTTCGTTCCACTTCGGGTTCTGCGCGGCGAAATTCTTGTAAAGTTTGCGGAAGATTTCGGGCTTGAGCGCGGATTGCATCGCGTCGCGGATTTCCGCGAGCGTGGGCCAGATATCGGCGAGATAAACCTGCCCGCCGTCCTTGTCCGTGCCGAGCGGCTCGCAACTGAGGTCAATGTCCACCCGGCCCGCGAGGGCGAAGGCGACGACGAGCGGCGGCGACATGAGGAAGTTCGCCTTGACGTTCTGGTGGATGCGCGCCTCGAAGTTGCGGTTGCCGGAGAGCACCGACGCGGTGACGAGGTCGTTCTTCACGACGGCGTCCTCGATGCCGGCGTCGAGCGGGCCGGAGTTGCCGATGCAGGTCGTGCATCCGTAGCCGACGAGGTTAAAGCGCAGCTTGTTGAGAAACGGCTGGAGGCCGGTTTTCTTGAGGTAATCCGTCACCACGCGCGAGCCGGGTGCGAGGGAAGCCTTGACGGCCGGGTTCACCTTGAGCCCCCGCTCGACGGCTTTCTTCGCGAGCAATCCGGCGGCCAGCATGACGCTGGGATTCGACGTGTTGGTGCAACTGGTGATGGCGGCGATGACCACCGAGCCGGTGGCGACCCGGACCTTCTTCTTGGCGGCGGTCTCGACTTTGACAGACCGCGAGAAATCCTTGGGCGTCTTGCCGAAACCATTTTCAGTGACGGGCCGCTGAAAGGCCTGGAAAAATTCGCGGCGCAGATTCTGGAGTTCGATGCGATCCTGGGGCCGTTTCGGGCCGGCGACGCTTGGCTTGACGGCGGCGAGATCGAGTTCGGCAACCTGCGAGTAATCCACCTGGCCCGCCTGCGGAATGCCCCACAAGCCCTGCGCCCGGTAATAATTCTCATACGTCCGGCAATGGGCCTCGCTGCGGCCGGTGGCGCGGAGATAATTCAGGCATTCCTCGTCGATGGGGAAGAAGCCCATTGTGGCGCCGTATTCGGGAGCCATGTTGGCAATGGTCGCGCGATCGACGACCGGCAGCGCGGTGGCTCCCGGGCCGAAGAACTCGACGAATTTTCCAACGACTTTCAGCTTGCGCAGCAGTTGCGTGACGGTCAGTGCGAGATCGGTGGCCGTGACGCCTTCGCGCAACGCGCCGGTGAGGTAAACCCCCACGACATCCGGCGTCAGGAAGTAAACCGGCTGGCCCAGCATGCCCGCTTCGGCTTCAATGCCGCCGACACCCCAGCCCACGATGCCAAGACCGTTGATCATGGTCGTGTGCGAATCGGTTCCGACGAGGGTGTCCGGAAAGTAGACTTGGGATTTCAGATTTGAGATTTGAGATTCAACGGAGAGCACGCCTTGGGCGAGGTATTCGAGATTGACCTGGTGGACGATGCCGATGCCCGGCGGCACGACCTTGAAGGTGTCGAAGGCCTGCATGCCCCACTTGAGAAACTGGTAGCGCTCGCGGTTGCGCTGGAACTCCATATCCAGATTCTGGCGCCAGGCGTCCGCCGTTCCGGAAAAGTCCACTTGCACCGAATGATCCACCACCAGGTCCACCGGGACGAGCGGCTCGATGAGCGTCGGGTTTTGCCCAAGCCGCGCCACGGCGGAGCGCATGGCGGCCAGATCCACGAGCAGCGGCACGCCCGTAAAATCCTGCAACACGATGCGCGCCACCACGAAGGGGATTTCCTCGACGCGCTCGGCATTCGGCTTCCAGTTCGCCAGCGCGCGAACGCTGGCTTCGGTCACCCTTTTGCCGTCGCAATTGCGCAGCACCGATTCGAGCACCAGCCGAATGGAGACGGGCAGTTTTGAAATCGGCCCGATGCCGGCCTGCTCCAAATGCGGGAGCGAATAAAACAATCCGGGTTTGCCGCTGCCGGGGTCGAACGGCTGCTGCGAACCAAATAAATTGTGCGGGTCACTCATAAAAAGCTCTCAATCAAATTTCGGGCTCCATCTGCCGCCGGGAAACAGTGAACACCAGGAGAATGCCCGTCAAGCTCGCAGCGTTTTTCGGCCCTGAAAACTTATCATCCACGGTCGCCATCCATGACCGGCCCGGTCTAAACGATGGCTATGGCAGGGTTTGACTTTCCGGTGGCGCGAGTGTCCCACCGAACTGAGGCACTTCCTAAACGAGGGTGTGCCGGGCGCAGAGTTTTTGCCCCCATCCCGACAGCAGCCAGCCGGAGAGCAACAAAAGAACCAGATTCTCGGCCAGTTTCCTGCAGATAAAGACTTCGCCGGTGCCGCAGCCGCAGTCAAACTTCACCGCGCAGAAGGGAATGGCCAGGGCCGAATGGAGGGCCAGGGCGCGGTGGAACACCGCCCAGGTGAAGGGCACCAGCATGAAGATCAGCATCAGGGCCGTTCCACGCACCGCAATCCCCAGCAACAGCAGCATTCCGCAGAATATTTCAAACCACGGCAGCGCCGCGGCGCTCGAATTCAACAGGAATGGGGTGTGAAGCAGGTCGTATTGCCGGACCAGCTTCAGGAATTCAACCGGATGCAACGCCTTGCTCAGGCCCAGATAAACAAAGAGCGCGCCCAACAGCCATCGCGCCGCCACCCCGGACGCGTTCACCACGCGGCGATTCCCGGTTTGTGACGGGGCGTTCATCGGTCCGCGTTTCGGAGGTTCCCGCTGTTGCGCTCGCCGGTTTCCATCGGAAAACCATTCGTGGTCCACTCTTCCATTCCACCGATGTAAACAAACAGCTTCTGATTCGGTATTCCCGCATCGCGAAGCGCCGCGGCCGCAAACTGGCTGTCTTCGCAATCGCCCCCGTGACAATAGACCACGATTTCGTCCGCCGCCTGGCATGCGGGAAGCACGTCGGCGAAATGTTTCTCCATGTGGTAGGGGTCAAACTCATGGGCGCCTGGGACGTGACCTTCCCGATAGTGCTCTCCGTCGCGGGCATCAATAAAGACGACCCCGCCTTGCGGGAAGCGGGGATCGCGAAAAAGCCGGATGGCCTGTTTCAATTCAACCCACTGCAGGCCTTTTGCCTTGAGTTGCGCCTCTGCCAATTGGGCCGGGGAAGCTCCCTGGGTGGCGACGCCGCCGTGCGAGGGTGGGGGAGCAACCGGCGTTGAGACCTCGCCCTGGGTTGGGCCCGGGAAGTAGTTTCTCGCGAGTGCCAGGCCTCGAGGGGAAATTGCATTCGCGGCAAACGCGATTGCCGCGCCCACCATTGCCACAAGCGCGGCCTCGCACAGTACTTTTCTGACCCCGATTCCGCGATCGGGCGCGGGTGAATGGTGGAAATCGTCGTTCACGCGAATGCCGCCATTGGGGGTTTTTCAGGCGGTCTGCCGTTACTGCCGGCCAACGGGTGGAGCAGGCGCGGGCACAATTGGCGGACGCGGCGAAACCGGCCGCGAAGTCTGGCGCACGGGGACGTTAAGCACGGGGTATTGCGGATGGGATGTTTTGATGCTCAGTCCCGCCTCCCGGCCGCTCTCCATTTGAAATCCGACCGGGAAGGTCGACGTGACCATAAATTGGCGGCCCGGCTGGATCTCTTTCATTTGAATCTGAACGCCGTCCGCGCTCACAGCCGGTTCCGATAACGTCAGCGGTTCGGCGCCATTGTTCCGGATCATCACCACGCAAGTGAAGGCGCTCGGCAGCGGACCCGCCGGCACCAGGATCTGCGGCGGGCTCACGACGATCGCGGACTGCACCACGGCCAGCGCCGTGACCTCGATTGTCGGCACTTTTGTTGAGGAGGTCTTTATTGTGATTGTTCCTTGCACGTTGCCTTGGCCCAGCGGCGGCACCGTCCGGATCACCAGTTGAAACTCCTTGTTGGGTTGGATCGTTTTCAATTCGGCGGCGAAGGCCGGATTGCTGCTGTGGAGTTCGGAAAGAGTGATGGGTTCATCGAGGCTGCTGACAATTCTCACCACTGCCGGAGCATTGGAGGGCGCATCCGCAATGATGTTCAACACCGCCACCTGCGGACTCACGTCGATGGGTTTCCAGACGGTGCCTTTGATTTCCAGTCGCACCGCACTCTGGTTTTTGTCGTTGCAAGCCACCGTCGCTATTTTGGTAACCGTCTGCCCGGCGTAATGCTCGGTGTTGAACTGGAGCGGGATGACACCGGTTTTTCCCGGCTCAACCTGCCGGGTCCAGGCTCCGGCTGTGGTGCAGCCGCACCCCGGATAAACCCCGCTGATTTCCAGAGTCGCGTCGCCCGTGTTGGTGAAGAGGAATTCGTGACGGACTTGCGTGCCGGCAATCGCTTTGCCAAAGTCGTAAACGATGGAATCGAACGCAATCCTCGGCCCGATGGCATTCGTGGAATTATTTCCGCCCGATGACGCAATCGTCGGCTCCGCAGCGAAACCGCATGCTGCCGTCGCGATCCAGGCAAAAAACGCCGCTTGAATTGGAAGTGACTTCATAATCAATCGCTTTTAATTCTCTTTTAAGCCGCCCAAGACCGAGTGGATTCTAAACCAGTTGTCCCGGCCCGGCAAAGCGAAATAGCGGCGGCCCGGTTTCGCCATTCCGCAGGCGCAACCTGGCGCCACCACCAGGAGCACGGACGTCAGGACGCCGACATTTTCGCCTGCATACTGCGGGCGGAGTGAAACGTTCTCCCGATGCCCCGCTCGCTGCAGCTCGCCTCCCGGTGCCGCCGGGTCTCGGGCCGGGCGCGAAGGATTGTGCATCCCCTGAAGAAAAAGGGCGGCTGGAGAACCAGCCGCCCGTGCTCACAACCTGAACAGAAAGGTTGCCCTAAGTTGTCATGCGAATTGCCCCGGCACAATCCAGTACAATACCGGAACGGCGTCCCGGGGAATCTCCTGGTAAAACGGAAGCCGCGCCAGTGCCCGACTGCCGCCCTTCGCGCCGATGCGAAAGGTGATCCGTCCGCCGATGCCTCGTCTCGCATGAATCTCTCTTTGCCAGACTGCCGCAAGCAGGATGGCCCAGGGCGGGATATCGCCGGAAACTTGGGTCGAAATTCCCTTGTGGGCCGGTGGATTAAGGTTGAAGGGCACGTCACTGCTGAGTCGTTTTGGGGATCGCCGGCCGCCGCCGGGGAACAACAATTCACCGGATCGCACCCGTTCCAGCCAGTTCAATCGGCCCGGCCCGATCTATGCTTTGTCCCAGCCATGATTAAATCAGTTGCTGGCAAAGAAACCAGAGACAAGAATGATTTCTACACATCCACGCTGGCTCCTGTGGATCATCAAGGCAAAATCCGTATTCGTCCTTTGGACATCGTGATTTTGACTGTCCTGTTTCTGGAAATGGCCGTCCTCATGCGGTTTCTTCTGGCGAAGTGATTGCGGGAAAACTGTTGCGATCCCGACATGACGCAAGACGAGCAAAAGCATTTCGACCAACTCCAGGCCCAGTTGGATAGCATCCGCGTTAGTGCCGAGCAGACCCGCTCCTACTTCTCGCGGGCTTTGGGCAAATTGACGGACGAGATTCGGCTGTATCGCGGGCTTTTCTGGTGCGCCCTGATCCTTACGGCGGTCGCGTCCATCATCAATCTTCTGCGGAGATAACCCCGCTCACGATGCGGGAATCCTGACTCTCCGCCTGTCGGCGGGGAAATTCCTCCTCGGTTCCGAATTCCGTTTCTGGCGCAACACCGCGCCTCAGCTACCGGTCGCGTTTCAAAAGAAATTCCGCGAGAGCTTCCAACGCAGTGGCCCGCCCCCGGAAGACTTTCAAAGCGGTGAACGCTCGCCGTGTCAATTGCTCCGCAATCCGGCGCGATTTCTCCAAACCAACGATCGCGGGGTAAGTCGCCTTGAGGGCTTTCGTATCTTTGCCGGCCGTTTTGCCCAGCTTCTCGCTGGTCTGCGTCACGTCGAGAATATCGTCAATGACCTGGAACGCCAGGCCGACGTGGTATCCAAAATCGGTCAGCGCTTCGAGTTCCGCCGGGGTGCAATTGGCGCTCATGCCGCCGAGCCGGACGGAACCGCAGAGCAGCGCGGAGGTTTTGCGCTCGTGAATGTACCGCAATTGCGCGGAAGAGATTTTGCGGCCCTCGCCTTCCAGGTCGGCGACCTGGCCGGCAATCAGCTGCAGGGAGCCGGCGGCGCGCGCGAGTTCCAGAATGACGTCCTGATGTGAGTAGCGCTTCCGGGGCCGGCACTGCGCCGCGATTTCAAAGGCCTGGGTCAACAGCGCATCGCCGGCCAGGATGGCAATACCCTCGCCGAAAACTTTGTGGTTCGTCAGCTTGCCCCGCCGGTAATCATCGTCATCCATCGCCGGCAAATCGTCATGCACGAGCGAATAGGTGTGGACGCACTCGACGGCACAGGCCAGAGGCATGGCATCGGCCCGGTTGCCGCCACAGGCGGTTGCCGCCGCAAGGCACAGCGCCGGCCGCATCCGCTTGCCGCCCGCAAACAGCGAGTAACGCATTGCCTTGTGGATCGTGGCGGGCCGGGTCGCTGCCGACGGCAGAAAACGATCCAGAGCCCCGTTGACCGCCTCCGTGCTGGAGGCCAGAAATCCTTCCAGATCAAACCTGGGTTTCGGTTTTGGAAGCGAACGTTTCGTTGTCGCGGACATGCGCCGGTGTTTTGGCGAATTCAGATGAATTCGTTGATCAGATTTTCCAGGAATTCCTGCCGGCCGCTGGTGTTGGCTTCGGCTTCACCCTTCTTCAGGATGTACGCTTCCAACCCCGCAAAATCGGCTTTGCCCTGCTCGATTTGTTTCCCAATCCCGGAATCCCACGACTGGTATCGGCGCTTGACGAAATCCGCCAGGCGTCCGTCCTTGCGGATGGCAGCCGCGATTTTAAGCCCCCGCGCCATCGCGTCCATCGAGCCGATGTGCGCATGGAAAAGGTCTTCCGGCTCGAAGCTTTCCCGGCGCACCTTCGCGTCGAAATTAAGTCCGCCGGTCGTAAAGCCGCCCATTTTAAGAACCGTCCACATGATTTGTGTGGCCAGGTAAACGTCCGTGGGAAACTGATCCGTGTCCCAGCCGAGCAGCGCGTCGCCCGTGTTGGCGTCAATCGATCCAAGCTTTCCCGCCGCCGCGGCCACTTCCATCTCATGCTGCATCGTGTGGCCCGCCAGCGTGGCGTGATTGGTTTCCAGGTTCAGCTTGAAATCGTCGATCAAGTCGTATTCGCGCAGGAAATTCAGGCACGCCGCCGCCTCGCTGTCATACTGATGCTTGGTCGGCTCCTTCGGCTTGGGCTCGATGTAAAACTGGCCTTTAAAGCCGATCTTCTTTTTGTAATCCACCGCCAGGTGCAAAAACTTTGCCAGATGCTCCAATTCCCGTTTCATGTCGGTGTTGAGCAAAGTGGAATATCCCTCGCGCCCGCCCCAAAACACATATCCGGCCCCGCCCAGTTCGTGGGTTGCCTCCAAAGCCTTTTTCACCTGCGCCGCGGCGTAAGCGAAAACGTCCGCGTTGCAACTCGTCGCCGCGCCATGAACATAACGCGGATGGGCGAACAAACAGGCCGTGCCCCACAGCAATCGGATTCCCGTCCGCTCCTGCTCGGCTTTGAGCACCCGCACGACTGCGTCCAGGTGCTGGTGGGTCTCCGCCAGATTCTTCCCTTCCGGCGCAACGTCGCGGTCATGAAACGCATAAAACGGCGCGCCCAGTTTTTCGATGAACTCGAAGGCGGCCCGCACCCGGTTCTGGGCATTCTGAACCGATTCCGTCCCGTCATCCCACGGGCGGATCGCCGTGCCCGCGCCAAAGGGATCGCTCAACCGGCCGCGGAACGTGTGCCAGTAAGCCACCGAGAAACGCAGGTGGTCTCTCAGCGTCTTGCCCTCAACCCGCTCTTCGGGATCGTAGTGCCGGAACGCCAGCGGGTTTTTGGATTTCGGTCCTTCAAATTTGATTTTCGAGATGTTCTTAAATGCAGTTTGCATACAATAAAGAGTGACAACTTAACGAAGTTGCCTCGCCGCCGCCACCGCAATTTTCTGAAATGATCACCGCCGGTTCCGCCGCACCGCACCTCGGCGCCGGCCCTGGACCGCGGGCGGCCCCCGACCGCAGCGCATTCGCAATACGCGAGGCGCCGGACTTTTTGCAAACCCCCGCTGCCATCCGGTCATCCAAAAAATTCAAACGGGCGTTGACACAATGGTGTCCACCGTCTAGTCTGCCCGGGTTCGTTTAATCGACTTAGATCTAGGACCGAACCATGTTGATTCGAATCAGTTTAATCGTCGCCATCATCGCCGGGCTGGCCGTCGGGGCTTTGAACTTCGTCATTGTCAAAGACAAGATCACCACGCTGCAGAAGCATCTGGCTGATGAAACCAGCGCCAAGGAGCAGGCGCTGCACGAGCGGGACGTCGCCAAGAAGGATTTTCAACAGGCCAAAGCGGCGCTCGAAGCCACCAACCAGGTTTTGCTGGCGACCCAGACCGAACGGGATTCCGCCGTGAGCCAGGCTGCCGCCCAGACCAAGCGCGCCACCCAGCTTGCGGATGAATTGACCAAGACCAAAAAGGATCGCGATGACGCCCAGGCTGAATTGGCGGCTTACCGGGCCACCGGATTCTCACCGGGCCGCGTGGCAACGCTCGGCAAGGCGCTCAAGGATGCTGAGGATAACCTGGCAGCCGTGCAGGATGAGAATAAGGTGCTGGGAAAGAGAATCGAGAAACTCGACTACGAACTGGCCAAGTACCGGGGTCAGGCACCGACAGTCCGCCTGCCCGCAAACCTCATCGGTAAAATCCTGGTGTCCGATCCCAAGTGGGATTTTGTCGTGCTGGACATTGGCGAAGACCAGGGGATCAAGGAAGACGGAGAATTGCTGGTAAACCGGGACGGCAAGCTGGTGGCCAAAGTCAAGGTCACGAGCGTCCAGAAGAATCGCTGCATCGCCAACGTGTTACCCGGCTGGAAACTGGGCGAACTCCTGGAAGGCGACCAGGTCATTCCCGCCTACCCCGCGTCGTGAAGTTTTTCGTCTCCAGTTCCTTCCGGGCATTGCTGGCATTGCTGGCATTGCTGGCGCTGGGAACGGCAGGTTGCAGCAGCACGGAACCGGAAAACGTCTCCTCCCGCCCCTGGAACGCTCCGCAAGGCTGGGAAACCGGCGGACTTCCCAGTTCAATGACCCAGGGCCGCTGAACGGCAGCTTTGGAGCATCTTTCCCGCGTTCGATCAGACCTCGATCCACTGCTTCGGCGTTAGAATACAATTGACCCGCGTATCATGCGGCTCCACCGGTATTTCAGCGACGATTTGCTCATCAAAAGCCACCCCGCAAACGGCGCCCCGCGCCAGTGCCAGCAGTCGGTCATAAAATCCCCGGCCCCGACCCAGCCGGCGGCCGTGCGAATCAAAAGCCACGCCCGGCGCAAGCACCAGGTCCACGCGGTCCAATGGGATGATGGCGCACGCTTCGTTCGGTTCGCGAATGCCGAATTTCCCGCGCTGAATTTCCCGCGCCAGGTTCTCGATCCGGCACGCCACGTATTGGTTGGTCCCCGCTTCAAACCGTGGCAGCGCCACCGTCTTCCCCGCTGCCAACGCGTCGTTCACCAACGGCCAAAGGTCCAGTTCCTCCGGCTGCGGCGCGTAAAATAGTATCGACTGCGCCTTCCGCCAGGCCGCCTGGGCTGCCAGAAGTGCCCGGGCACGGTCCGCAGCTGCCTCGCGCTGCGCAACCGGCATCTCGCTCAACAAGGCGCGAATCCGTTTGCGCAACCTCGATTTGGCATCCTGAATATTCACGGGCATGGTCCGCACTTGAAATAACCGCGGCCGCCGATTTTTGCAATAGCGGCAATGCGGGATTTGATTCGATTGAAACAAGAACCACCCCCGTCCCAATAAATTCTTTTCATCGGACAGCCTTGTCGTATCCTCTCCAGCCATGGGCTTGCTCAAAGTTCAAGGATTGTCCAAAAGTTTCGGCTCAATTCGCGCCGTCGATTCGGTCAGCTTCGAAGTGCATCCGGGTGAGATTTACGGCCTGTTGGGACCCAATGGCGCCGGCAAAACGACCACCATCTCCATGGTCTCCGGCCTCCTCAAGCTGGATGCCGGTGAAATCACTGTGGCGGACGCGCCGTTTTGGTCCGATCCGCAGAAGGCCAAACGCATCATGGGCGTCGTCCCCCAGGAATTGGCCATTTATGAAGAATTGACCGGGCGCGAAAACCTGGAGTTTTGGGGGCGAATGGCGGGCCTGAGGGCGGCGGAGGCACGGGCGCGGGCCGCCGAATTGCTCGAAGCCCTGATGCTGACCGACCGGGCGAAGGACGCCGTCAAGACGTACTCGGGCGGCATGAAACGGCGCATCAACCTCGGCTGCGCGCTGCTGCATCGCCCGAAGCTTCTCCTGCTGGACGAACCGACCGTGGGCATTGATCCGCAGGCGCGGCTGAACATTCTCGAATTCATTCGCGGCTTGCGCGAGTCGGGCACGGGGATTCTCTACACCACGCATTACCTCGAGGAAGCGGAGACGCTCTGCCAGCGGATCGGCATCATTGATCACGGACGATTGCTGGCCGAAGGCACGCTGGGCGAATTGCAGGAGCGGCTCGGCGGCGATCGCGTGTTTGTGCTGGAGGCCGATTTCAAGGACGCCTCGCCGGAGGCCTGGGATGGATTCCTCCAGCGCTTCCGCATCCTCCAGAAGTCGGAACGGCAGTTGATTGTGGCGGCCGTGGGCAAACGCGATCCCTCCGACTGCCTCAAGGAACTGCTGGGGCTGCCGGTTCACGTCGAGAATGTCACCCTCAAACGCCCCAGCCTCAACGACGTGTTCCTGCAACTCACAGGGCGGGAGTTGAGGGAATGAAATGAGGAGCGAAACAAATCCGGGTAGGGCGCGTCACTCCGTGCGCGCCGCGAGGTTGCCATCCAGACACGGCGCGCAGAGGACTGACGCGCCCTACCTCCCCGTCATTGGCTTCGGCCCTTTCTAGCCATGTTGCGCGCGCTGCTTGCCAAAGACCTGCGCCGGGCGTGGCGCAATCCGTTGCCCTGGCTCATCAATCTCCTCGTGCCGCTGGTGATGACCGCGCTCATCGGACTGGTGTTCGGCGGCCACTCCGACAACGGCGCCCTGGGGCGCATCCGTTTCGCGGTGGTGGATGAGGATCAATCCCTGCTGTCGGATTTTCTGCGCGGTTCGTCGAACCAGCGCGAGGGCGGCAAGTATCTCGAACCGGTGGTTTTGGATCGTGACGAAGCGATGCGCCAAATCCTGGACGACAAGCTCAGCGCCGCGGTGATCATTCCGACGAACTTCATGCGCAACTATTTCCTGGGCCGCGAGGCGGTGAGCCTGGAATTGATCAAGAATCCCGCGCAATCCGTTCATCCCGCCGTCCTGGAGGAATTGCTCGGCGCGGTCGTGACCGCCATGAATGCCATCGCCCGGAATTTCAAATCGGAATTTCCCGAGTGGCAGGCGGTGTTTGAGGGGAAGGCGGATTATCACAAGGTTTCCACTTTGATCGAGCGCGCCGGCGACAAATTGAAGACCGTGAAGGATTATGTGAATCCGCCGCTCATCAGCTACACGAAAGAAGACGGAACGGACGCCGGCAACGGGAATTCCAAAGACGGCGCAACGAACAAAACCACCGCCGGCAAAAGCTCCAAAGACCCGCCGTACGCCGTTTTCGCCTATCTGCTGATCGGGATGACGGCGATGTTCCTGGTGTTCTTGGCGGGCAACGGCATGACCGATCTGCACCGTGAAATCCGGCTGCGGACGATGGAGCGCTACCACAGCCTCCACCAGCAGTTGCTCCCGTTTGTGATCAGCAAGGTTGTATTTGCCGTGGTGATGCTGCTGATTTGCAGCGCGGTGATGCTCGGCGGCGGCGGGCTGGTGTTCCGCGTCCAATGGCAGCAGCCGGTGGCGATGGCGGCGTTGGCGCTCGGCTACGCGTGTTTCATCACGGGTCTTGTGGCGGTGCTGGTGGCGCTCGTGCCCGATGAGCACCGTGCGACTGCGCTCATCACCGTCGTGGGAATGACATTCGCCCTCGTGGGCGGTTCCATGTTCCCGGCGAATCAACTTCCGGCATTCCTGCGCAACCACATTACGCCGCTGCTGCCCAGCGCCTGGTTTGTGGAAGCCGCACGGAACATCGAGTTCGGTGCCACGAATGTGGCCTGGGGACTTGTGACGTTGAAAATGATCGGCCTGGGCGCAATGCTCATCGGGCTGGCTGCATTCCTGATCCGCCGCCGTTTCAGCAAGGGCATGCAAACATGAAACGCATCCTCGACATCGGCTGCACGGACTTCCGGCTCTTCGTCAAGCGAAAGACCGCCTATGTGTGGCTGTTTGCCATGCCGTTGGCCTTTGTGTATTTCATGGGTTTTGCCAACCGCGGACCCGGTAATGCCTACAATCGCACACCACCGGTCGCCATCGACAACCAGGACACCAACTTCCTGGGCCGGATATTCCTGGACGAACTCAGCGCGCAAAACATGTGGGTGTTGGACCCGACGAATCGTGAATCCGCCGCGCGCCTCATCCGCATCCCCGCCGATTTCACGAGCAACATCCTGCGCCGCGAGCAATCCAAGGTGCAATTCCTCAAACGCGACGCGTCGGAGGAGGCGGACGCGGCGATCATCGAAGTGCGCCTTGTCCGGGCCTTGATTGCGATGAACGGACACATTCTCGAAGTCGCCACGCAAACGAATCCGCCGGTTCCGTTGACCGAGGATAGCCTCCGTCTGGTGATGGCTGCGCCCAATCCGGTGAGCTTGAACGCGCGGTTCGCGGGTCGAAAGCCGGTTCCCTCCGGATACAACTTTTCGTTGCCGGGCAATCTCGTGATGTATCTGATGATGAACCTGCTCATCTTCGGCGGTTCGACCATCGCGTCGGAACGCCGCCGCGGCGTGATCAAACGGCTGATGGTACACCCGGTGACGCGCACCGAACTCGTGATGGGCAAAATTTGCGGCCTCATGATGCTCGGCTTGATCCAGATTGTGTTTTTCCTCTTGGTCGGCAAGTTCCTGTTTCACGTCAACCTGGGCGCCAACCTGCCGGGGGTGACCCTGACGCTGATCGTATTCGCGTGGGTGGCCGGTTCACTGGGTGTGTTGGTGGGCTGCCTGACGGTGGCTGAGGATCGCGTGTCCGGAATATGCGTGCTGGCTTCCTTGCTCATGGCGGCCCTGGGCGGGTGCTGGTGGCCGCTGGAGATCGGGCCGCCCGTGCTCAAAACCATCGCCCTTTGCCTGCCCACCGGCTGGGCTCTCGCCGCCCTGCATCAACTCATCAGCTTCGGCAGCGGATTCGGCGCCGCATTGAAGCCCATCGCAGTGCTCGCCGGGTTTGGCTGCGTCGCAAATATCCTGGCCGCGCGGTTCTTCCGCAGTTAACAGACTCTCAAAAAAGTAGGAGACGACGTGAGGCGTCTCTAACTTAAACTCCAGAAACCTGACAGAATTGAGACTCGTCACCGGTCTTCGCGCCAAAGCTACGACCCGGCAGGCCTCGTCTCCTACAAATATTTGAGGGCTGTTCAAGGCTGCGGGTAAAGTTCTCTCCCGCCGCGACCCACTGAAATCAGACTTTGGACTTTGGACTTTGGACTTTGGATTCTTTCGCCCGAGCAAACTGCTCCCGCCATTTCTCGACGCGTTCCTTGATCTTCTTTTCCACCCCCTGCTCGGTGGGTTCGTAGTACCGTTTGTCGGCCCCGAGATAGTCCTGCGCCACGAAGTGATCCGGATGATCGTGCGCATACTCGTAGCCCTGGCCGTGCCCCAGCCGCTTGGCGCCCCGATAACTCGCGTCACGCAAATGCTCGGGCACCGCCAGCGTGCGGCCGGACTCCACGTCCTTCACCGCGGCGTCAATGGCGAGGACCACCGAATTGCTCTTGTTCGCCGTCGCGATGTAAAGCGCCGCCTCGGCGAGCGGAATCCGCGCCTCGGGCCAGCCGATGAATTCCGCCGCCTGAAACGCCGCGTTGGCCAGCACCAGCGCCATCGGGTCCGCTAGCCCGACGTCCTCCGCCGCGTGGATCACGATGCGCCGCGCGATGAATCGCGGGTCTTCGCCCGCGTGAATCATCTTGGCCAGCCAATACAGCGTCGCGTCCGGATCGCTCCCGCGCATGGACTTGATAAACGCCGAGATGGTGTCGTAATGCGCGTCTTCATCGTCGTAAACCACCGCCTTTTTCTGAATGCTTTGCTCGGCGACAGCCAGGTTGATGTGAACGGCTCCGCCAGGATCGGGCGCGGTCGTGAGGGCCGCGATTTCGAGCGCGTTGAGCGCCTTGCGCGCATCGCCGTCGGACAGCTTCGCCAGGTGCCGCAAGGCCGCTTCCTCCGCCTGGATTTTAATAAAACCCAAGCCCCGTTTGGCGTCGGCCACGGCGCGTTGCAACAGCAGGAACAAATCGGCTTCCGTCAACGGCCGCAGTTCAAAAATCTGCGAACGTGATACCAGAGGCGAATTAAGGAAGAAAAACGGATTGTGCGTCGTCGCGCCGATCAGCCGGATGACACCGCTCTCGACGTCGGGCAGCAGCACGTCCTGCTGGGCCTTGTTGAAGCGATGAATCTCATCGATGAACAGGAGGGTGGACCGGCCGGTGTTCTCCAGCCGGTTCAACGCGCCCGACAGAACGCGGCGCATGTCGGCGACGTTGGATTCAACCCCGCTGAGCCGTTCGAACTTGCTCTTGGTCTGACGGGCGATGAGCTGCGCCAGCGACGTTTTGCCCGTGCCGGGCGGCCCATAAAGAATAAGCGACTGAATCCGGTCGGCTTCAATGGCGCGCCGCAACAGTTGGCCTGGACCGATAATGTGCGATTGGCCGACGAACTCATCCAAATTACGGGGTCTCATGCGCGCGGCGAGCGGAGGATGCCGCCCGCCCTCCGGCTCCGGCGCCGGATCCGGTGGGGAACCGGTCGTCGCCGCAAAAAGATCGTCACGCGCCATGCGCGCAGGATAGCAACTGCAACGCGGATTGCCTAAAGAAAACCGGGGCGTCGAAGCGCTCAATGCGCCGGCGGGATCGCTGATCCTTTTTGTCAGCCTGACCAGAATGATTCACGAGAAACACCGTATCTCGATGGCGATTCGCCCGGTTGCCGGGTTGCGGTGACGCGTGACCGCTTGACCCATGAACCATGCGCCGGGTTGCCAACACCCCAATCCCTCGAGAAAAAGGCCAATTTTCATGACAGTAATATCCGTTCATGAATAGAATGAAAACATTTCATGGACAATCTGATGGAGCCGGGTGGTTCCAGCATCGGTGCTGCTCCAGTGGGGAAATTCATGAAGCTGGATTGGGTAACGTGCCGTGTTTATGCCGAGCTGTGGCTGGGATTCGCCCAGGCGTGTCTGTGGAAAGTAGCCCGGTCGCGTGCGTTTCAACGTTTGCGTCCCGGCAAGTAAAATGGTGGCGCAGCCCTATGAACCGCAGCATCGCAGGCTTCCCGGAAATCCTGGAGCGAAGCAAACCCCTGCAGGTCGGTTTCATCCCCGTCAGCGATTGTGCGCCTTTGGTGTTCGCCCTCGAGTCGGGGCTCTTCCAGAAGTACGAATTGCAGGTGGAACTGCGGCGTGAAACCCGGTGGGCGGACATCCGCGACAAGGTAATCTACGGCGACCTGGACGCCGCGCAGGCGCCCGCCACCCTTCCGTTCATCACCAACCTGGGCTTGGATTCCGACCAGTGCGCGTGCGTGGCGGGAGTGATCCTGAGCCTGCAAGGCAACGCCATTACAATCTCACGGCATTTGTGGGAGGCGGGAGTGCGCGACGCCTCGACGCTGCGCGACCTGATCTACCGGGACTGGGGCAGGCGAACCTACACCTTCGGCGTGGTGTTTCCCCATTCGCCGCAATATTTTTTGTTGCGCCGCTGGCTCAAATGGGGCGGCATTGTGCCGCATGTCGAGGTGAACATTGTGGTGGTGCCGCCGGCGCAGATGTTCCCCATGCTCAAACTGGGTTACCTCGACGGATACTGCGTTGGCGAGCCCTGGACGGCGTTGGCGGCGCAAGCCGAAGCCGGCTTCTGTGTGGCCACGAGTGCCGAGTGGGCGCCATTCCATCCGGAAAAGGTATTGATGGTTCGGCGCGACTTCGCCGAAGCGCACGCGAGCGCGCATGAGCGGCTGATTGCGGCGCTGATTGAAGCCTGCGCGTTTTGCGACCGGCCGGAGAACCGTCCTCTGTTGAGCGAAATGCTGGCCCAACCCCATTACGTCAACGCTCCCGCGGATTGCCTGAAAGGCGGCCCCGGAATATCCCCCGATTCAGGGCATGCCACCGCTTCCAATTCCGAGAGCCTGGAAATTTTTCACCGGCATAACGCCAATGATCCCACCGATGACAAGGCTGCCTGGGTGTTCAGCCAGCTATACGAAATCATGGAGCAAAGCGTTTTGAATATTCCCCATACCGGACGGGCTCCCATCCTGAAAAATATCTTCCGCCGCGACATTTATGAGCGAGCCAAAGCCGTGATTGGCGACCAGACGCTCGCGCTTCAACAGGAGGCGGATACCTACAAAGCCAGTATGAAGCGCACCGCCTGAAAACCCCGGGTCCAAAACTCATCTCATAAAAACCCCGGGAAGGGTGGGGCGACCGTCCTCGCGCCTTCGCCGCCGACCCGCTGCGACCTGCCGCGACGGTGCGCAAGCACGGCGGGCGGCGCGTCGGCGCAGCGGAGGTGCGAGCCGGCCTTGGCGCGCCGAAGCGCAGCGAAGGCGGCTCGGCTCAGAAGCTGCCTGCTTAAAAAGACAAGGCTCGCCAACGTTGGCGAGCCTTGCCGTTTAAAGATTACCCCGCCAGTGCCGTGTGTAACAGTTCCTTTGAACTTATTAGAAACAGACGGAACCCGCCGGATTGCTTTCGACTTCCAGTAAAGGCCTGTCGGCCACAATCACAACTAAGGTCCCTGGATTTGTTGACTACGGTTCAAGGACATAGTTTCTATTCACGTGCGTAGGCAGGGCAAATTCACTCCGAAAATTTTCGGAGTCCAAATTCGTTGTTCCAAAGAACGGGCCGGAACCCACCTGAGTCCCGTGCGTTTCGCACGCACTTAGTATCGTCACTCTTTTGGATTTCTCAAGTAATACTTTTTCACAACGCCAATGACGGACGCAAGTAACACTGGCGCCCGGCGGTTGAATTCGGCAATATCCCGCCGCGTGCAACGGGTGTCGAACGACGTTATATGAAACCCCCGCCTCAATCCGATGATGAGCCGCGGCGCCTGGAAATCATCGCCCGGTATTCGGTGAAGGACTCCTCCGCCGAGCCGGCGCTGGATGAACTCGCCACGCTGGCCGCCCAAATCTGCGAAACTCCGCTCGCATTCGTTTCAATCGTCGAGGAGCAACGGCAATCGTTCAAATCGCGTGTCGGCTCGAATCTCACCGAAATCCCGCGCCACATTTCCTTCTGCGGCCACACGATCGCTCAAAAACATCTGTTGGTCGTGCCCGATGCCACCCGGGACGAACGATTTCATGACAATCCCCTCGTTGCCGCCGAACCCCGCATTCGCTTTTACGCCGGAGCCCCGTTGGTATCGCCGGAAGGACTTGCGCTGGGCACGCTTTGTGTGATGGACCGGGTGCCGCGCGAGTTGCGCCCCCATCAACGGCTCGCGCTGGAAATCCTCGCCCGCCAGGCCATGGCCCAATTGGAATTGCGGCGGCGCTCGGACGAGCGGATCAAAGCCGGGACGGAAGAATCTCTGCGCCAGGCGAACCGGGCGCTCCACACCATCGGCGATTGCAACCAGGCGATGATCCGCGCCACCGACGAGGCCGAACTGTTGTCCACCGTCTGCCGGATCGTGGTGGACGTCGGCGGCTACCGGCTGGCCTGGGTGGGTTATGCCGAGGAGGATGATTACTGCTCGGTGCGTCCGGTCGCGCAGGCGGGATTCGAGAAGGGTTATCTGGAAACATTGAAAATCTCATGGGCCGATGTCGAACGGGGCCGCGGCCCGACCGGCACCGCCATTCGCACCGGCCAACCGGCTCTGGCCCGGAACCTTTTTGACGATCCCGCGTTTGCCCCGTGGCGCGAAGAGGCCCTCAAGCGGGATTTTGCCTCGGCGCTGGGTTTGCCGCTCATCGTCGGCGGCAAGTCCCTGGGCGCGCTCACCATCTACTCCGCCGTATCCAACGCTTTTGACGCCGCAGAAACGGCCTTGTTGAGCGAACTCGCCGGCGACCTGGCTTACGGCATCGAGGCATTGCGGACCAAAGCCGGCCATCGACGGGCCGAGGACGAGCTGCGGGAAAGCCAGTCGCGCCTCCAGTTGGCCACGCAGGCTTCCAACATCGGTTTGTGGGATTGGAACTTCGATACCAACGAGGTTTACCTTTCGCCGGAATGGAAAGACCAGCTCGGTTATGCCGACGCCGAAATCTCCAACCGGCTCGACGAGTGGCAGAGTCGGCTGCACCCGGACGATCGCGTCGGGACGCTGGCGGCTCTCAAGGCCTATCTGGAAGAGGGCGGGCCGGCCAACTTCGAAACCGAATTTCGGTTGCGCCACAAAAACGGCTCCTACCGGTGGATTTATACTCGCGCCCAGTTGCTTCGGGATGGCGCAGGCCGCCCCGCTCGCCTGACGGGTTGCCACGTGGATGTCACCCAGCATAAACAACTCGAAGAGCAGTTCCGCCATGTCCAGAAGATGGAGGCCATCGGACAACTCGCCGGAGGCGTCGCCCACGATTTCAACAATCTCCTCACGGTAATCCAGGGAAATGCCTCGCTGCTCCAGGACGCGAAATACCTTTCGGAGCAGGATGTCGGCCTGATCCGCCAAATCACCGGAGCGGCCGAACGCGCCGCCGGGTTGACGCGGCAACTGCTCCTGTTCGGCCGCAAACAAGTGCTGCAGCCCTTCTCGGTCAATCTGAACGAAGTCGTGGGCAACCTGACCAAGATGCTGCAGCGCATTCTCGGAGAGGACATCACCTTCCAGTCCGATTTCGCCCCCAATCTTCCCCCGGTCCGCGTGGATGTCGGCATGATTGAACAAATTATCCTGAACCTGGCGGTGAACGCCCGGGATGCCATGCCCCGCGGCGGACAATTGCGCATCAGGACTGCGATGGAAGCGGTGGGGGAGGGTTATGCGCCGGCCGGCCTCGGCATGGCTCCGGGAACCTGCGTCTGCATGGAAGTCCGCGACACCGGTTGCGGCATCGCTCCGGAACACCTGCCGCATATCTTCGAACCGTTCTTCACTACCAAGGAGGTCGGCAAGGGAACCGGCCTGGGGCTCGCCACCGTTTACAGCATCGTCAAACAACATCGCGGCGAAATCGAAGTCGCCAGCGAAGTGAATCAGGGCACCACCTTCCGTATCTGCCTGCCCGCCGACACAAGCCCGCCGGTCGAGCCGAAAATCGCCCCCGCCGACTTTAAATGGCCCGCCGGCAACGAAACCATCCTGGTCGTGGAAGACGAATCGGCCGTGCGGCTCCTGGTCAGCAACCAACTCCAACGCTGCGGCTATACCGTGTTGAGCTCCCCCTCCGGCCCCGCCGCGTTGCCGGTCTGGGAGCAACACAAGGACTCCATCCAGTTGCTGCTGACGGACGTCATCATGCCCGGCGGAATGACCGGACGCGAATTGGCGGAACGGTTGCGATCCGAAAAACCGCTCCTGAAAGTCATCTACACCAGCGGTTACAGCACCGAGGTCCTGGGCAAGGCGGTGACGCTGATGGAGGGCTTCAATTTCTTGCAGAAACCCTATCAGTTCGCGAAGCTGGCGCGGGCGGTGCGCGATTGTCTGGATGAAAAATAATCGGCCGCCGGAGCGGCATCCTGGTTCGCCGGTTCACCCGCGTTTTGCTTCGCCGGCTTGGGCGCGTCCTGGGGGAGTGTCACCGAGCCAGTTCCCGTGTTCGGACCGCGCGGCATCCCGGCGAGCAGCGGACAGGAACGCCGATAACCGTTCGGAATTTCTCACCGTCTTAGGCAATCCAACCTGCTGCGACCGAGGGACCGGTCGCGGTTCCAATGCCAATGATTCAGGCTATACACCCCCGGATGCGCCCCATGGCCTGCGATCACCAAAAGACTTGTCAGCTCGGCGCAATTCACAAGAATATACCCGTCAAGCGTCATTTCCCGAACGAAGCGCCTCATG
>CAZFOA010000037.1:0-22133 GCA_964520205.1 uncultured Verrucomicrobiota bacterium
AAATCTTCACCTTGAATTGTTCGCCCGCTTTGACTGACAGGACGAAGCCCGCCAGCAATTGGGGAATCAGTTCCAAATCTTTCAGGCTCACCACTTCCACCGGCGAGTGCATGTAACGGTTCGGGAGGCTGATCAGCGCGCTGGCAATGCCGCCGCGCGTCCAGAATATCACGTCGGTGTCCGTACCGCTCGTCGCCGACATGGCTTCGTGCTGCAACGGAATCTTCCGGGCCTTCGCCACCGCTTCGAGCCGCGCCACGACCTCGGGATGATTGCAGCCGCCGTGCGTGAGCGTCGGCCCTTTGCCGACTCGCAAATCCCCGTGCTGCGTCTTGCTCACCGTCGGATAATCCGTCGCGTGGGTCACGTCCACGACAAGCGCGATATCCGGCTTCAGCGAATAGGCGATCTGCCGCGCGCCCAGCAAACCCACTTCCTCCTGCACATTCGAGACGGCGCAGACTTCGGCCGCGCATTTGCCTTTCGACTCCTTCAACAACCGCAGCGCCTCGGCCACCGCGAAGGTGCCGATCCGGTTGTCGAACGCCCGCGCCACCGCCAGATGGTTCTGCAACAGGTCAAACTCGTCCACCAGCGTGATGGGATCGCCGATCCGCAACAGCGCTTCCGCCTGCTTGCGGTTGCTCGCGCCAATGTCGATGAACAAATCATGAATCTTCGGCGACTTGGGCTCGCCTTCCGTTTTCATCAAGTGCGGCGCCACGTTGCCGACGACGCCCTTGACCGGTCCTTTGCGGGTGTGGATGACCACGCGCTGGGCTTTGGTGATGGCCGCGTCCACACCGCCCATCCGGCGCACGTAAATGAAGCCTTCATCGTTGATGTAATTCACCACCATCGCAATCTCGTCTGCATGCGCCGCCAGCATGACCCGCGGTGAACCGCCCTTGTTGAGCACCGCCACGCAATTGCCATACGCGTCGGAAAAGGTTTCGTCGGCCAGCGGTTTGACGTAATCCAGCCAGACGCGCTGGCCGCGGACTTCATGGCCGGTCGGGCTGGGCGTGTTGACCAGCGTGCGAAGAAAATTCAGGGAAGATTCGTGCATGACCGCAGGCTAATCGGCGGCGGCGGGAATCAAAAGGGAAAATTGTTCGCGGCCGGCCGCCGGGGGGCGCCTCCGACAATGCTCTGGAGCGCGGACGTTTCCGCGGTCCACAAACCGAAGGACCGCGACCGGTCTCTCGGTCGCAGCGGGCTGGATTGCCGAAGCGGATGGGAAATTCTGAGCCGTGCAGGTATTCCCAGCCGCTGCGATCCGGAAATGTCGCAGTCCCAAATCTGGACCGCAGTGTCCAAAGCCGGTACGCCCCAAATCCGCGTCCGGAGCCTCATATTACGTGACACTCTGCAGGACTTGGACTAATTTTTCTTAATAATGTGGTGGCTCGCATTCCTCCAGATCAAATCCAATGACCCGGAAGTGCGCATGCAGGCCGTGAAGCGCCTGGCCGATTCCGGCGGTGCCCGCGCCTTCGAGGCATTGGCTGAAGCCGCTCGCGATGAAGACACGCAGGTGCGGGCGGCGGCCGTGGCCGCGATCGGCAAGAAACCGGGCGAGAAAGCCACGCCGCTTTTGCTGAAAGCGATGCAGGATTATCAGCCGGAGGTCCGTCAGGCCGCAGTCAACGGGCTCAGAGACCGGACGGAGCCGAATGTTCGCGGGGCGTTGGTGGAGGCCTTGTGTGACTTTGATCCCGGCGTGCGGGGCCGAGCGGCGCAGGTGCTGGACCGGCAACGATGGCGGCCCGAAAACCCGAAGGAGGAGTTGTGGTACACGGTCGCGCAAGGACGGTTGGCGCAAGCCGCCAAACAGGGACCGCAAGCCATCGAAGCCCTGGAAATGGTTCTACAGGGCGGACCCTATAATCTGCAGGTCGCCGCCGTGCAGGCCCTCGGCGACATCGCCGATGAGCGGGTTCTCAATTCCATTATCCCCACCCTCAAGTCAACCGACTACGCCGTGTGTGTGGCGGCCGTCGAAGCCCTCAGCCGTTTCGGCGGCCAGACCGCCGCCGCCGCACTGGTGTCCATGCTCGAACATCCCGACCACCGGGTGCGCGTCGCCTCCATCGACGCCGTGGCCAGACTGCAGACGGAGCAAGCCGCGAAGCCGCTGGTGGGATTGTTGAAAGACTCCATGTGGGATGTCCGCCGCGCTGCCGCCACTGCCCTCGGCAAAATCCCCGACCCGCAGGCCGTGGAAGGTCTCCTGATCGCCTTGAAAGACGCCGACGCCGATGTCCGCGAGGCCGCAGTCGTCGCCCTGGGGCGCATCACTGACCCGCGAGCCATCGGCCCGCTGGTGCTGGCGCTCGTGGACGGCGAAAGCAACGTGCGGCATACGGCCGCGGTGGCGCTCCAGCAAGTCCATTTCAAATGGGCGGAAAGTGACGCGGCGCGGCAAATGATCCCGGACTTGCGCGCGGCCTTCAATTCCGACAGCCCGGCGATTCGCTACGCCGCCAGCAGCGTGCTTCAGCAAATGGGCGAATCTCCCGCTCCGCACGCCGCCGGCCTCCAGGTGGAGAAGGTGATGACGGCCGCGGGACAACGACAACGCAAAGTGATTTCGATTTTTGTCGAATTGCTCGGCGACACCGACCGCGATATCCGCGTGGCCGCGGCGGAAACCCTGGGGCGCCTTGGAGACCAGCGCGCGGCCTCGGCATTGATGACCGCCCTGTCGGACGCCGACCTGGCGGTGCGGCGCGCCGCCGCAAAATCATTGGAATTCCTGCATTTCCTGGGAGCCGCATGACCGAACCCATTCCAGGCAAACCCGCGCGCGCCCGGCAGATCCTGCTGGTGGATGACGACAATGACTTCATCGTCATGTTCAAAGAGTTTTTGCTCCGGCACCGTCCCGGGGCGTGGGTTGTCCACACGGCAGATCACTACGCGCCCGCCCTGGCGTGCCTCAAGGAACATTCCATCGACCTCGTCGTGTTGGACCTCAAAATGCCGATCATGGACGGACAGCAGCTGTTAATGCTGCTCAAACGAACGCATCCCGAGTTGCAGGTGGTGATGCTTACCTCCTGCGCCACGCCGGAAAGCCGGAGCCTCTGCCTGCAAAATGGCGCCGCGCTGTTCTTCGACAAAACCGAAGTCGCCGACGGCCTGGAAAAAATCTACGCCGCGCTCGAAAGCGTCGCGTCCGCGCCCACCGATGGCTTCCGCGGGCTGCTGCGCCAGGTCGGCCTGCCCGAAGTGCTGCAAATGGAATGCCTCGGTCGCAAATCCTCCGTCCTCGAAATCACCTCACCCACGGGGTCCGGACGACTCTATATCCACGACGGCTCGATCATCCATGCGGAAATCGGCCTCCTCCAGGGCGAAGGCGCTCTCTTCCAGTTGCTGTCGTTGAACGGCGGTGAATTCATGCTCCGTCCCTTTGTCCGCCCCTCGCGGCATACCATCGACGGCCACTGGGAATCGCTCCTCATGGAGGCCATGCGACTGCGCGACGAAGCGTCGGCCCAACCTCCTCCGTCCGCACCGGCCGACGGCCCACTGCCTCCCGCGCCGTCCCTTCCTTCCGCCAGCCGCCACATCCAGGAAATCGTCCTCTGTTCACAGGCCGGCGAGCTCCTCTATGAATGGCAGACAGCCGGTGTCGGCCACCGCATCCATCTGCTCGCGGCAATCTCCAAATATTCAGTCTCCCTCGCCCAGTCCCTCGCGCTGACGCGGGTGGACCGGTTGGAAATTGAAACAGCCAATGAACGCGTGCTCATTCTGCTCCAGTCGGACCGAAGGGTGTTTGTCCGATCCTCGCAACCGGACAAAGGCGCGAGATGAACGAAACCATACAATCCTGGATCGACCGGGCCGCGGCTCAACCCGGAGTGATGGCCTGCGGCGTGAGGCTGGCCGACCGCACTTTCACCGTAAAAAGCTGCCGGGACGGCCTGACGGAACCGCAGGTGACCCAGGCCATGAGGGAGTTGTCCGAGGCAGCCTACGCCCTGCAACAAAATCACATCGCCGCCGACCGCCTGCGCTGGACTTTCGAGAACAGCCAGCTTCGCTGTGTCGTCGGCGCCGGCGGCGTCATAGGCGCTCTGCTCCTGTCCCCCGAAGCGGCGGACTCGCCTGGAATCGACCAGCTGTTTTCGGAGTTTCCGCTCGCGGTTGCCTGAAAGACCCTTATTGGTTTACGTGAATCACCTGCGCGGGCGGGAAACCGTTGAACCACGTCGCCGACGCATTGCTGTACGCCCCGATGTTCTCGGAATAAACCAGGTCTTCAATTTCCAGCTCCGGCAATTCCTCGGATTGCGAGATCGTGTCCAGCCCGTCGCAGGTCTGGCCGAACACCGCGCAAATCTCCGTCTTGCCCTTCTTGAAAGCCTGCAAATGATACTGGCAATGGTCGAAAATGATCCCGCTGAACGTGTGGTAAACGCTGTCGTCGATGTAATAACACGTCTTGCCGTCGCGCACCGCCTTGCCGATGATCCGCGCCACGCTCGTCGCGGCCGTGGCCACCAGAAAACGGCCCGGCTCGGCCAGAATCTGAAGCTCCTTCGGAAACAGCCGCTCGATCTCCGCATGGATCTTCTTCGCCAGTTGGCCGAACGGCCGGACGTGCTTGTCGTAAGGCGCCGGAAAACCGCCGCCGATGTCGAGGATCTTGATTTCCTGCCCGCGCGACTTGGATTCACGCATCACCGCCGAGGCCATGTTCAGCGCCTGCACGAAATTTTCGAAGTTCGTGCACTGGCTCCCGACATGAAAACTCAGGCCCTCCACCACCAGCCCCATTCCAAACGCCGCCTGCACCAGGTCCACCGCCTCGCCGGGATCGCACCCGAATTTGCTCGATAATTCCACCATCGACCCGGTGTTCGGCACGCGCAGCCGCAGCACCACGCCGGCGTGCGGGGCGTATTGCCGGATTTTCTTCAGCTCATTCAGATTGTCAAACGTCACCAAAGGCTTGTACTTGTCCAGCGCCAGCAGCGTCTCCTTCGGCTTCGTCGGGTTCGCGTAGATGATCTTGTCCCAGATAAAGTCCTGCTGCTGCTTCGGCGGGAGATGCCGGATGTTCTCGTAAACCAGCATGAACTCCGGCAGCGACGCCACGTCGAAACTCGCGCCGGCCCGGTACAGCGTGCGCACAATCTCCGGCGCCGGATTCGCCTTCACCGCGTAATACGCCTGCACCTGCGGCAGGTGCTTCTTGAACTCGGCGTAATTCTTCCGGATCGCATCGTGGTCGATCACCACCACCGGCGTGCCGTGTTTCCGTGCTATCGCTTGATACTGTTTCAACGTCATAAAATCGGTGCCGCCCGGCTTAGGCGGTTTCCACAATCCGCACAAGATAATTCTCTGCCGGAAAAATTCATTGAAACCACAGACCTGCCGCGAGCTGCCTTTTATGAGATGGGTTCTACACTGTCGCCCAGAATGCGCTGGACCTCGCCGGGTCGGAGACCGGCGCTCCGGTGGCGCTGTGTTGCCTGACTGCGCCACGCCCTCCTTCATTGGGGACCGGCTTGGGCGGTGGCGAGGGTGATGGAGTCTTGGTGGACACCGAGACCGGGATGGAGTGTAATGGCTTTCATGGTGTGGTTGTCAGTTCGCATTCACGTGATGAATCAGAATGCATGCCCCGCCTCGTGCGAGGGCTTTTCTGCGGCTTTGCCCACCCGGGCAACCCGCGTTCCCAATGAATGGCATCCACACCGCCGAATCAATCCTTCAACCCACGGCCGACTGTGGCCCGTCAGCCACAAGGTCTAGGCGCATTCCTATGAGATCACTTTTCGCACTTGTCATTCTTGTCCTGGCCGGCTGCGCCAATCATCCGGTTGCGTCACGCTTGACTTTCGTGTATCCGCCACCCTCGAGTGCGCCACAGGTTCTTGACGTCAGTTGGCCGGAGCTGATGATCGTTATCCGAAGTGGACACGTCACGCGCGCTCGCGAAACCCCCTCGCTTCAGGTTAGCGTTTTTACTGACGACGGCCACATCTACCGGACGAGCGAGCCGGAGATTCACGCGATTCACGACGCGATTCAGCAGCACGCTCCGAATCTTCAACATATTGATTTTGAGTTGGAATGAGCCCAGATGCGGCATTTTCGCACCATGAAGATGTTCTTTGTCATTCGATTCGCGCTCGCAGCGGTGTTCTTTAGATGCGCCGACCCTGGAAGGGAATGAGGTCGCGCTTGCGGAATCGGCTCCGGGCAATTTAAGCTGCTTCCGGATGACGCAATACCTCGACCTCCTGCGCCTCGTGCTTGAACAGGGGAAATTCAAAGCCGACCGCACCGGCACCGGCACCTGGTCACTGTTCGGCGCGCAGGCCCGGTTTCCGCTCGCCACGGGATTTCCGCTGCTGACCACCAAGAAGCTGCACGTCAAGTCCATCATTTACGAACTGCTCTGGTTCCTGCGCGGCGACACCAACGTCAAATATCTCAACGAACACGGCGTGACGATCTGGGACGAATGGGCGGACCCGGACGGGAACCTGGGCCGCATTTACGGCGCGCAATGGTGCGACTGGCGCGCGCCCGACGGCCGTTCGATCAACCAGATCGACGCCGTGATCGAGCAGATCCAAAAGAATCCGGACAGCCGGCGGCACATCGTGAGCGCGTGGAATGCGGGTGAGCTGGAGCAAATGCGACTGGCCCCGTGCCATGCGCTGTTCCAGTTTTATGTCCGGGACGGTGAACTGAGCTGCCAGCTTTACCAGCGGAGCGCGGATTTGTTCCTGGGCGTGCCCTTCAACATTGCGTCGTACGCCCTGCTGACGCTGATGGTGGCCCAGGTCTGCGGATTAAAACCGGGAACGTTCGTCCACACGTTTGGCGATCTCCACCTTTACCGCAACCATCTGGAGCAGGCGAAGCTGCAATTGACCCGCGAGCCCCGTCCGTCACCGGCGATGAGGCTGAATCCTGCCGTGAAAAACATCCACGATTTCAAATACGAGGATTTTGAACTCACCGGCTACGATCCGCATCCCGCGATCAAGGCGCCGATTTCGGTGTAATCAGGGTTTGGATTTCAAGCTGCGGAGGGCGTCCCGCATTTGGGCGGCTTTTTCGTAATCTTCGCGCTGGACGGCTTCGCTGAGGGCCTGTTCCAATTTTTCACGGGCCGAGAGAGGGCGATTCGCGCTGATTTCAAGGAGCCAGCTTTCCAGCGAATGGATTTCGCCGCTTGGCTCCAACAAGTCCGTTCGTGAATGTTCGCGGTAAAAATCCCGGATTCGATCCAACTCGTGTTTGACCAACTCGATGGCGCCCGGGTAATCGCCGGCTTCCATGGCCTGCATGGCGCGGGCCCGCGTCAGAATCATCATCAGTTGCGGCTGGAACTGGAGGAGCGACCAGGCCAGCTCCTCGGACTCGGCATTTTTGCGGGCGAACGCGAACACTTCGAGGTTGCGTTCGGCGTCGCGCACCACCCCCGGATAATCGGCCAACTGGAGCAGGCAGACGTAGCGATGATGATACTGGAGCGCTTCCAATTGCAGCTTGGCGCAATCTTCGGGCTTCAGTTTAAATCCTTCGGCGCTGCCTTCGTGCGCGGTGAGATATTTATAAAGTCTGGCCTGGTAATAATCGAAGAGCGAGTCGTAACCGAAGGGCCGCTTGCCATCGGGCCGCTTCTCGGCGTTCATCTGAAGCAACCCCAAATCGACGCGCATTTGTATCTTTTCCTTGCCGTCTCTGCCTTTGAATTTCCGGACTGCAACGTGGCCCGCTTTGTAATCCCACTGCTCCAACAATTGCGAAATGTCGAAGTTCACGGCGGAAATGTGATCGTGTGGTTGCATCAATTCAACGACATGAGATTCTAACCCCGGCTCCGCCTGGATTACCATCTGAAAATGCTCCGTAAAAATGAGGAGGCCAAGACCAGGCGCCGGCCGCGATCCCGCCGGCATCAACCACCGGGCTTCCCGATGCGTCCGCCAATCGCCCGCAGACCTGGCATTCGAGCCCGAGCGAGGTAAGGTTTAGCCCTACAGCTTTTTAATCGTTTTCCTGACAGACGCACCCGCCTCAATCGGATAGAAGTTTGGCAGTGAAGAGCGTAAAGCCAACCCTCGAAAGCCAGGCCTTGAGTTTGGGCATGAGCAAAACGCACCTTGACTTTGTGGGCAAACTGTGCTTTAACTCGCAACCAAGGATCGCCTTTGAACCAGGAGATTAGATCATGAAAGCCAAAGATTGCTTCGCAACCGGAGTCGTCGTGTTCCTTTTCACCGCAGCCATCGGGTTTCAAACTGCTGCCAGTGCTCAATCCAACAACTGTGTCGCCGCGCCTGCGGGGTTGGTGGGCTGGTGGAAAGGCGATGGCAATGGCAATGACAGCGCTGGCACGAACAACGCAACAGTGCCGGACGGCGTAACCTTTGCCCCGGCCGAAGTGGGACAGGGTTTCAACCTGGACGGCCAAGCTCACCAGATAGTCGTGCCGGATGCGCCGGCTCTGAATTTCAGCAGCAACCAGGATTTCTCGCTTGAAGTGTGGATCCAGCCGCTGGCCAACCCGGGCAATTGGAAGGACGTCATGTCGATCATCGACAAACGCGTCGCGCCGGACACGATCACCCAGTTGGGTTATGAACTCAATCTGGAAGGCGGCGTGGTGACCTTCCAGATGGCCGACACCCTGGCGCCCTTTAGCTGGCATAATTTTGCGGTGGGACCGGACTTGCGCGACGGACAGTTTCATCACGTCGCGGTGACGGTCCAACGGAATTCGACGTCCGGGGGCCAGATCTACATTGACGGGCAGTTGTTGCTGACGTTTGATCCGACGGTGTGTCCGGGAGACCTGTCGAACCCGGGGCCGTTGCGGATTGGGAACCATGCCACGCCTGGTCTTCTGGCCTTCTATCACGGGATCATTGACGAAGTTTCGCTTTACAACCGCAGCCTTTCTTCAACTGAAATCGTGTCCATCTACCAGGCCGGCAGCGCGGGCAAGTGTTCGGCGCAGTTAACCCCCTGCGTGCCTGCGCCTTCCGGTCTGGTCAGTTGGTGGAGAGGTGAAGGCAATGCCAACGATGAGGTGGGTGGCAACCACGGAATACTGGTGAATGGAGTTTCCTTTTCTCCAGGAAAAGTGGGTCAGGGATTCCATTTTGACGGCAACAACAGCTATATTCGCGTGCCTCACAGCGCCTCGCTGAATCTGGCGAACGCGCTCACGCTGGAGCTGTGGTATGAAGATCAAAGACCGGCGTTTTTGGGCTTTGGCCTTATTGCCAAACGGGGAACCGGCATTGATCCATGCAACTTCGGCATCAACCTTCTGGATTCAGGGCTTGGCGTGTACTACAACGATCCGGCTTACTTCAATAATCCCAGCAGTGACGACTCCCTGACGTACGAGACTTCCAGGTATCCCACATTGCCCGCGGCGAATGTGTTCCACCATCTGGCCGCAACGTACCAACAGTTCGACGCCAGCCATATCCAGCTCAAGACTTATGTGGATGGACAATTGGTCCGCGACAAACTGGTCGTCGGCAACCTCGCAAACACATTGAGCACCAACGATGTCACTATCGGTGCATCGTCGCCCACCGGCGAATTCATGAATGGGATCATGGATGAAGTGTCCCTTTACAACCGCGCCCTTTCTGCCTCGGAAATCCTGTCCATCTACAACGCCGGCAGCGCGGGGAAATGCCCGCCACCAACGACCAATTGCGTGCCTGCGCCTTCAGGTCTGGTGGGATGGTGGAAAGGGGATGGCAACACACTGGACAGTGTGGCCGGGAACAACGGCGTCGCAGTTAACGTCGGCTTCACCAACGGCGTGGTCGGCCAGGCCTTTTCGTGCGATGCCGAGAACTTTCCTTACGGCACCTATGTCGGAGTCGATATTCCCGATCGGCCAGATTATGCGCTGACCAACTCGCTGACCATGGAAGGCTGGATCCGGCCGCGCGGCGACGGCTACATGATCTTTTACCGTGGCGACAATCGTCCAGGCCTCGATCCTTACCAGCTTTCCATGCAGCACAATAATGTCCTGCTCTTCGGGATCGCAGATCAGGCGGGCAACTTCGCCACCGTGCAAATCACTCTGGCTTACAATCAATGGTATCACGTGGCGGGAACCCTGGATGGCAGTTCCGGGACCATGAGCCTTTACACCAACGGAACATTGGCCGCTCAGATAACAACGACGGTGAGACCGTTTGGCGAACTGATTCCGACGGATTCACCCGGCATTGGCATCGGCAATGTGAACGACGGCTTCAATAACTTCCCGTTCATCGGAGATATTGACGAGATTGCCCTCTACAATCGGGCGCTTTCACCTGGTGAAGTTCAATCCATCTACAACGCCGGCAGCGCGGGAAAATGTCCCTCCCTGTCGCCGCCGGGCATCAACGCGCAACCGATGGACCAGACCGTCGCCGCGGGCGGCACCGCAACGTTCAGCGTGGTGGCGCAAGGCGCGCCGCCACTGAGTTACCAATGGTTCTTCGGCACCAACCTGCTGGCCGGCCAGACCGGCGCTTCGCTCGTGCTCGACAACGTCCAGCCGTCACAGGCAGGCTATTATTCCATAGTCGTCTCGAACGCATTTGGCGCGTTGACCAGTTCCAACGCCCTTCTCACGGTAATGACCCTCCCGCCCGCGATCACCCTCCAGCCGCGCGATGTGACGACGTATTCGGGAAGCAACGTCACGTTTTCGGTCCAGGCGGTCGGAACGGCGCCGTTGAGCTATCAGTGGTATTTCAACGGCATCCCCGTCGGCACCGCCGCAAGCTCGCAAACCGACCGCAGCCCGAGGCTCTTTTTGAGAAATGTCCAGCCCAACCAGGCGGGCAACTACTGGGTTGCCGTGAGCAGCGCCTACGGATTCACGGTCAGCTCGAATGCGGTTCTGACCGTATTGCCGCCGCCGGTTTGCGTTCCGCCGCCGAGCGGCATCGTCGCTTGGTGGCGCGGCGAGAGCAACCTCATCGACAGCGTCGGCATTAATGATTTATCGCCGTCCACGCTCCAATCCGTGCCGCCCTATTACCTTTTCACACCCGGCAAGGTGGGCACGGCCCTGCTGTTTCCATATGTCGGTCCCTTGCAAACTCATGCTTCCGACGACCTGGACGTGGGGCTCGGAGCGGGGCTGACGATTGAAGGCTGGATCAAACCGGACTCCACCATGCCGCCACAACCGCTGGTGGAATGGAACGACGGCCGGGGAATTCTGGGAGCCGGCCTTTTCCTGAACCCCGGTTTTGGTCCGGGTGTCATTGGAGCGTATTTCACCGAAACCAATTTTCCGATTACCGGCGGTGGACCTCACATGGTCCTGTTTCGTTCTCCAGCTCTGGTCATCACCAACCAAACCTGGCAGCACGTCGCCCTGACCTTCGATCGCCTGACGGGACTGGCAGCCATCTTTGTCAACGGAGTTTCGGTTGCCCAAACGAACCTCGGCGTGTTCACACCCATGACCAAGGCGCCGGTCTATGTCGGCTACAACCCCACCGGGCCTTTCTCCGGCTCCCGATTCAGCGGTGCCATGGACGAAATCAGCCTCTACAATCGCGCCCTCTCCCCGGCCGAAATCCAGTCCATCTACCGCGCCGATTACGTCGGCAAATGTGCGCCACCACCGCCGTCGTGCGTGCCAACACCTCCCGGAATCGTGGCCTGGTGGCGCGGCCAGTCCAATACCCTCGACAGTGTGGATGGCAACGACGCCACCATGATGCCGCCCAATCTGCCCCCCTACCTCGAATATAGCGCCGGGTATGCGGCAGCTGGGTTTTCGCTCCGCGAAGGAAACTACCTGCTTGTGCCCGCTTCCGACTCTCTGAATGTCGGTGCCGGCACCGGCTTGACGGTGGAAGCGTGGATCAATCCCACTCAATTCTTCCCGTATCCGATCGCGGAATGGAACAGCGGCACGGGCACGCAGGGCGTTTATCTGGCTTACAGTTTCACACGTGGACCGTCCTACCTCGAGGCAAGTCTCGTGGACACGCTGGGAATGTCGCATGTCTTTTTATCGCCAGTCGGAGCGGCGACCGCCGGCGCCTGGCAGCATGTCGCTTTGACCTATGACAAGGCCTCCGGGCTGGCGGCTCTTTTCGTCAACGGCAACGCGGTCACACAAACCAACCTCGGCTCGTTCACGCCGCGCACCACGGGTAATCTCTACTTGGGTTACCGTCCCCCAGGCCCATATACGGGATCGGGTTACCGCTTCAACGGCTCGATGGATGAAGTCGGTGTCTATGGGCGTGCTCTGACCGCCCTGGAAATCCGGTCGATTGTCGCCGCTCGCGGCAGCGGCAAGTGCACCGAACCGCCCGCGATCGTCACCCAGCCGCAAAGCCAGATTGTCAATCTCGGCAGCACAGCCGTGTTAAGCGTGACCGCGGACGGAACACCTCTATTGCGTTATCAGTGGTTCTACGGCAGCAACGCCGTCGCCGGCGCAACCGATTCGATCCTGACGCTGACCAACGTTCAAGCCGGTCAGGCTGGCACTTACCTCGTCGTGGTCTCGAACAAGTTTGGCGTCGTGACGAGCTCCAACGCCGTTCTGAAGTTGAATACGCCGCCGGTTGCTGACGCTTCAGCCACCGCAACCAGGGTGATTGCCTGCGACGGCGCCACCAACGGCACCGTCATTCTGAACGGCTCCCGGTCCAGTGATGCCGACGGCGATCCGCTCCAATACTTGTGGTTCAACAGCGGTACGACCGGTACGCTTGCCACCGGCGTGGTGGCGGTGGCCGCTTTGCCCCTCGGCACCAACTGGATCAAAGTGCAGGTCAGCGACGGCCTGGCGACCAACGACCAAACCATCGCTGTGGAGGTGATTACCACCGGCCAGGCGGTGGAAGAACTCATCGCGCAGGTGACTTCGCTGCGCAAAGCCGACCCGCTCCGGGACACGCTCGCCGCCGCCCGAAAAGCGATCCGCCGCGGCCAATGCGCCGCCGCCATCGCCGAGCTCCGGGCGTTCCAATTCGCAGTCCGCGCGCGGATCGGCCGGCATGATCCCGCCTTGGCTGAAACTCTCAACCGCGCCGCCCGGGAGATCATCGAAGCGCTTGAACACTGCTGCCACTGCCATGATGGAGACCGGCACGAGCGAGGCACGCCCAGGATTCGCCACGACGGCCGCAGGGTGCACCTGGAATTCCCTGGAACCCACGGATCGCCCTACATCATCGAAGCGTCCAGTGACATGGTTCATTGGGAGAAAATCGGAGTTGCAACCGATCGCAACGACGGCAACTTCGAGTTCGATGAGGCTCCGCCGGGGCAGCAACCCATGCGTTTCTATCGCGTCGTCGCGCCCTGACCCGAATATTTCACACCACGAACGCCGGGTCAGGGGACCCGGCCTGCAGGACCGCGACTTCGTCGCTGTAGGCCGCGTGCCCCTGCGCGGTGCAAAGTAAGCCTTCGCATTGCCGCCTGAGAATTCCGGGCTGGAAGTCGTCTCACCGAGGGTATTCGCCGAGGCAGGCTTGTTTTGCGGGCACTCTTGGGCGACAAATGAGCCATGCCGAGCGTTGTAAATGTCGCCATCCATCCCAGCCAGTTTCCGGAAAATATCCGGCGCGACCTGCTCGAATCGCTTCGCACACGCCGGGTGAACCACAAATTCCACTACGACAGCCTCAAGCAAACGCAGAAATGGCTGGCGTTGCACCAGGCCTGTTCGCCGTCGCGCGCCGATGCCGATTGCGCGGGCATCTACGACCGGAGTTTTGCCGCAGCGGCAGCACAGATAAAAACCCGGCGCGTCCACCTCATTGGCCTCGGTTGCGGTGGCGGTCAGAAGGACACACGCCTGCTGAAGCTGCTGAAAGCCGGAGGCCGGGAAGCGTTCTATACGCCCTGCGATGTCAGCGCCGCGATGGTGTTGGTGGCCAGAAAAGCGGCGCTCGCGATCCTTCCCGGCCGGCGATGTTTCCCTTTCGTCTGCGATCTGACTGCAGCGGATGATTTGCCTGCCGTGTTCAAAAACCTGGGTCCACCCGGCGCCACACGGCTCATCACTTTCTTCGGCATGATCCCGAACTTCGAACCGGGGACCATCCTGCCGAAACTCGCGGCGCTGGTCCGCCGCCCGGATTTGCTGGTGTTTAGCGCCAATTTGGCGCCCGGCAAGAATTACGCCCGCGGGATGACAAAGATTCTGCCGCAATATGACAACCGGCTCACGCGCGACTGGTTGATGACGTTCCTGTTCGATCTCGGGGTGGGGCGAAACGACGGCCAATTGCGTTTCAGCGTTGACGGGAACGCCGGACAATTGAAGCGCGTCACGGCCATGTATTATTTCACCCGCGCCCGGACCCTGGAGATTGGAAACGAAGTTTTTGAATTCCACTCCGACGACAGCCTTCGGCTCTTCTTCTCGTATCGCTACACGCCTCAACGGGTTCGCACCATCCTCGCCAGCCATGGATTGGCGGTCCAGGACCAATGGATTGCCCGCTCGGAGGAGGAAGGCGTGTTCTTGTGCCGCCGAGCGGCAGAGGCATGACGCCAGCCTCCGAAAGTCACATGTTCACAGGCAGCACGGGCGACCCGCCCGGCGGGCGACTCGCCGACCGGAAGAGTGGGACGACCGACGACACTGTTGGCTGAATTTCGAGTCAGACACCCCTCTCCGTTCCGGCCGGCGGGTCGCCGGTCGGGATGGGCCGGTGGCCCGTACCCCCGTTCAAGTTCCACCGTCGCGTTTTTGTGGTGAGAATATCGTCCGGTGATGTTAAGCATGGACGCATGGTGCGTCACTCAATAGGGCATTGGCTAATGATGGGGGTTGTGTTGCTTCAGCCCTGGACGAAGCTTCAAGCGGCCGAAGCAACCGGTGAGAACATCAGCGACCGGCAGCTTTACGACCTTCTGGCCAGGGATCTGAAGGATCGGCTGGCGCGCAAGGAACGTTTCACTTTGCTGCCGCGAAACATCAGCGGCGTGTCAGTTTCGCGCGATAGTGAACCGATTTTTTGGATGCAGCATGAGGGCGCTGGAGTGACCAACCTGGATGTGGCGATCGACACTTACCGCCGGCGCCAGGAAACGTTCAGGCTGGTGCAAGATGGGGCGGTGCTTGGCGCCTCGGAATCCGAAGCATTGTTGAGCGCGGATAGTGGATTTGGAACGAGGAGATGCGCCGTGGTAGGCGGTTCTGGCATCCGCCGGTTCGACCTGGGCGCACAACTAGGCACTGCCCGGCCATTGCGAACGGCATCCGGCTGGTGGCTGGTGTTCGGAACCGGCAGTGTCCGGAGGGATCTGGATTCGGGTTCGGAACCCGATTTGCAAGCGGTTTCGAGAATCATTGAAGGCAAAGGCGAAGTCATCCTCATTACTCGCTCTGCAGGACCGCAGATAAGGAACAATTCAATGCCTCTGAGCATTCTGGTCAAGGATCGGCATGGGTTGCACAGGGAAGAGTTCTACGATTTCAGGCACATGGCTTTTGCGCGACAGGGAGTCATTCGCACGCGCCATGGGCGCTGGCTGGCGATGGATTACCACCTCGCCGTGTTGAGCACAAATACTCCTCCGGAACCCTCCGACACAGACGTGCAGGCGGTCATTGACGCGGCGACTGCCGGAAATTGCAGCGCCTTTCGCCGGGCTTTGGAGGCAATCTCCTTTTACCCTCCAGCGCAACTGAAGGAACTGCGCGACCGGCTGGCCGCGGTGCCCGACGCGGCGCCGGGCGCCGGGGAAATGGAGGAGGCGGTCACTTCCGAAGTCCAATCGCTGAAACAATGGAGCACCAATGCGGCGATGGTCGGCGACGTGGGACGACAAGCCCAGGCAGCCACGGCGGCTTATCAGGCGCAGGCTGAACAGTATCTTGGGAGAGTGCAGGCGGCGCGCGCCGGGCGGCTCGATATCAGTCCGGCAAACGCCGCCGACAACATGCGCAACAACTTTCAATTGTTTGACGGCCGATGGGTTCGGAACGTGCGGACCATGCGGCAGGACAGCGCGACCGAGGCCTTGGTGCAGGTCACGTTCCTGGACGCGTCTTTCCAGGCCCATGAGGGCGTGTTCCTTCTCGACCAGGACGAGCACCTCAGGCTGCTTGGCGAGTTCGATGCCGTTCAGGACCCGGAGCGGGACGGAGCGCGCGGGCTGGAACCACTGGCCTGTCAGGAGATTGTCACGACGGAGGGAGAAAACCTGCTGTTCTTTCCCCGCTACGGCCTGGCCCGGTTTGCGGAGGGAAAGCTCGAGTGGATAGACCGGTCGGCGCCATTCAAACTGCTGCGCGAGACGCTGGGTTGCGACAAGCAGGACCGCATTTTTTTCACCTCGCTTTCTCCGCAAACGCCCAAATCGGGCAGCGTTACCACCTGGCAGCCGAAGAAGATCGATTATTGGGTCTATCGGCCCAACGCAGCGCCCCAACCGCCGGTCGCATCCCGGCTTTTCCCCGTGACAAGCCTGCCGCTGATGGACGCCAGCAACCGCGTCTGGTTCGTGTCCTGGGCCGATCCTCGCAGGGGTCTGACAAATGTTCTAGGGAGCCTCTCCGGCACAGAACCGGTGGAGACGGCGGTGCGGGAAATGGAGAGCGCCCCCGCGCAGGAGGTCACGGCACCCGAATCGGAGCATGAGAGGGCGGGGATCCGACCGGAGAAACGCGCGACCTTGTACTGCTTCGAAAACGGGTATTGCCAGGTTTCCCTGACAAACCTCTCGCCGGACATCGTCCTGCTGAACGGAACCGACGGAGCGGTTTTTGGGATATCGAAAAGGCTGGGATTGCCCGGAACCTTCTTGATTCAGGACCGGACTTTTACCGTCGTATCCAACTTGCACGAAATGGCCCGCGAAAACTTTGACTTATTGATCCGGAGCGCTCCGACGGAGTGCGTTTCCCCCAGGAAATTTCTCCCCGGCCGTGGTGGTTATTACCCGGCCGAGTGCAATCCCGCGTTGTACCGGTCCGAAGACCTGCTGTGGATCAGCCAGGATTCCGTAATCGAGGCGTATCAGGACGGGCGTCCGCTGGGGATTCAAACTCGTTTGGCGTTGATGAATTATTCTCCGCAAGGAGCAGCCCTGTTAGGGCCGTTGCGAACCAAAACCGGGCTCGCGCAAGTCATCGTCAGCCCGGGAGAGCATGGGAACACTCAGATTTTTTGGGCGCATTGCAGCCTCAGCAGCGTGGATTTGCAGCGCGGCGGCAATCCAGAAACTCCCTGGTCGGGCGATGGATATCTGTTTGGTCTCATGCTTGCCGCGGGGCTGAACACGGCTCCCGTGGCAGGCCTGCAGGCGGGATGCCTCTATTCGGGGAGAGACAACAACGCGCTGGAGGCTTCCGGATCGACCAATTACTCCGTTTACCCAAACGCGGGACAGCCGGAGCTGGCGGTGCGGGATGGAGAGTTGATCGTGCAGACGGTTCCTCCCGCCTACCGCGGCTACCGCCTGTGCTCGGGTCAAACCCGGCGTGATTTGCCCGTCACGTTCGTGCGGGACATGCGCCTGCTCGAGGAGACCGCCGATGGCGCATTGCTGGGCTGTAACGCGGAGGGGCTGCTCTGGCTCGGGCGGGACGCCAAGGGCGATTACAGTGTGCGACGAGAGTTGCGGCTGAAATTGGGAGGCCAGATTCATTCGTTCGTAGGGGAAACCGCGGACCGGTTGTTTGTCACTGTTTTGGATGGCAATAATCAAGCCTACCTGGCCGTCATCGAGAAATCCAAACTCGAACCATGAAGGGGCTGTCAAAGGTGTATTCATTATTCAGGCGACGCCGGCCAGGATTGGTTGTTTGTCTCTGGCTCACACTGAACCGGGGAGACGCAGCGCAGACCAATGATTCCGTCGGAGGCCGCGAGCTGTACCACCGGGTCGCGGCCGAGCTCAAGGAACGCCTTGCGCGCACCGAGCGCCTGACCCTGCTGCCTCACAACCTGTCGGGCGTCCATCTGTTGCCCGGGAGAAGTCCCGTATTCACGATGCGCGGCGACGATCCATCCGACGGCACCAATCTTGAAACAGCGATCGAGACTTACGCGGTTGACCACGGAACGTTTCGGTTGGTGCTGGGGGCCGAGGTCATGGGGCTTTCCGCGAATGAAGCCGTCCTCAAGACCACGCCCGCCGGGAGGGGGCCGAGGGACAATTGTTGCGCCATTGTGAGCGGGAGCAGTGTGCGCCGATTGATGCTCCCGGCGCGGCTTAATGCCAGCGGCGTCGTGCAAACCCTATCGGGCTGGGGCTTTCGAAGCGCGGATGGCATCGTCGTTCCGGACGCTTCCGCCTCTTTCCAGAACAGGCTTCCATCTCCCTATCAAAATGCCACCGTATTCGCGAGTTCCAACGAGATTACCTATGTGGCCGAGCACCAAGACCCATTTGCCCACATCAATGAAATTGCCGTCGCCGTGCAGAACGATCAAGGACTGCGCGAACAGCGGTTCAAGCTTCATCGGTATGGCGTGCAGGGGCTCGTCCGCCAGCAGGACGGCCGGTGGCTTGCGATCCAGGATAGAATCCATCCGCTGGGCGATGGAGAATCCGAACGCCAGCTCAACGAAGCGCTGGCCTCGGTTTTGCAGGCGGCCAAAGAGGGCGATCGGGCCGGCTTTTTGCGGGGCCTGGGAATAATCACCTGCTTCCAGAGCGATCAACTGGCGGGACTCGCCCAATTGCTGGCCGGGTTGCCCAATTGGGAGTTGGAAATGCAGCCGGTTCGACATCAAACAGAACAGATGCTCAACCAGTTGATCACCGTAACCAATCGTCCACCCAGCAATGCCGCCTCTTCCCGCTCGATCGATCAGCTCAACGAAGCCACCGTTGCGTTCAGGCGCAACACTCGGCACTTCCTGGAGGAACTGGACGCTTTGAAGAACGGGCCTCTCGGCATCCTACCCCACCAGGTCGCGTCCCTTGCTCAACATAACTACCAATATTTTGACGGCAGGTGGGTTTGGAATCCGCATCTCGCGGGCCAGCAAAGCCCCGATGCCGCCGAAGTGGAAGCTGACGTCCTCGATCGATCACTGAACCCGCACAAGGGGATCTTTCGGCTGGATAACCGCGGCCATTTGAACCTCCTGGCGGACTGCTGGGCGGTGCCGTCTCCGAACGAGCAAATGCTGAACTCCGTGCCTCTCGACAGCCCGTGCATGTGCTTCAAATCCGTTGATAACCATGATCTGGCATTTTTCCCGTACCGCGGCCTCGCACGCATGGTGGATGGAAAACTCGAGTGGCTGGATCGTTCGGATGAATTCAAATCCATGCGCGAGGTGATTGGATTGGATGCGGAGGGGCGCATTTATTTTCGGTCGGGGCCTTATGTCACCTGGCATCCGACATCGAACGGAGCGCCTCGCGGAGAGGACGAGAATTTCTGGGTGTACCGGCTCCACGGAATTCCCGCGCCTGCTTCACGCCTGCGCCAATTGATCCCCGTGGCCGGTCAGCCGGTGATGGATTCAAGCAATCAAGTTTGGTATCTGACACCCGCGTACCCGGGCATCGATTTGGACAGTCACTATGGCAGTCTGCTGGACAATCCGGCAATTCAACCGTCGGCCCAGCTTATCCGCAACGCACCGAATCGCGGGCTGAAGACCCGGGACTGGCCGCTGGTTGGACGGAACAACTTTGATTTCCCGCGAACACTATGGTGCTACGCCGACGGCCAGGTGTTTCGCTGCATGACGAACCTGGCGACCAGCACGACTCTGATCGCCGGGCCCACCGGCGGCATTCTCGGTGCCGCTCGCGGCTGGGATTCGCTGGGCGCCTTCCTCTTCGACGCACAAGGCGGTGTGGCGGAGATGAGCCTGCACGATTTGGCGCAACACGAATTCTCGCGATTGATGAACGTGGTTCCCGCACAAATCCCGCTGCCGGGCATTCTGGCTCCACGAAATCGAATGATGGACATCTCCGGCTATCCCGCGATCTGGCGCCTGGGCCCTTACCTTTGCGTGGCGCAGCAAGGGAAATTGGAGGCGTATCGGGACGCCAAACCTGTCGGCCTGCAAGACCGCCTGGCGCAATTGACTTCGAAGACGGAGAGCTTGTCCGGTTTGATGGTGTTCGGGCCTGTGACCTGGTCAAATGGTCCGGCGGCGATGCTTTATTTTACTGGAAACCGGGGGAAGTTCCCCAGGGTTCTATGGGCGGTTGCGGGTCAGGATGGGGTCGAATTGACTCCGGGCGAAAAGCCGGACTCATTCTTTCGGGAAACGGATTACGGATGGACCCGAGCCATCTTTTCCACGCTCGGAAATCGTGTGCCGGAGGGTTTCGGTCTGGGGACGTTTCGTGACCTATGGGGACCCTGGCGGAGGCATCTGGGTCCGGTGGTGAATCCCGCGGCGGGCTGCATTTATTTTCAGCAACATGCCGGACAGATCTGCGCTGTCTCCGGCCCACACCAGGCGCAAATCCTGGATGACACCGGCGCCCCGGCGCTGGCAACCACCGCGGGCGACCTGATCGTGCAACGCGATGCTTCCCCTTACCAGGGATATGAGATTTGCGCGGGAGAAAACCGACGCGACATCCGGGCCACGTTCAGCCGGAATTTGCGGGTGTTGGGCGAAAGCAAAGATGGCTCGGTGCTTTGCTGCAGTCCGGAAGGAGTCACCTGGCTGACCCTGGGAGCCGATGGGGACTATGTTGCGGGCAGGGAAATCCGGTTGGGGCTGGGCGACATGATTCATTCCGTGGTGGGGGAAACCGGCACCGAACTCTTCCTGACGGTCATCGACCGGATTGGCCAGGTTTATCTGGCTGTGGTTGAAAAGTGAGGGCAACTGCCCGAACCGGATGGTACGCCTGGCTTAAGCCTGAAAACCAATATAGATCTTGAATAGGAGGAACAGAGCCAACAGAAAGAAGGCTTAGGCCGGAAATGCCCCAGAAAGAGTGATTCGAGAACAGTTTGTCCGTATTCCCCCTTTTTTTCGCTCTCAGTTACCTCTGTTTGCTCCTGTGAAACGTCTTCGGAACTCAGGTCAAAACGCCCGCATCGCCTCCAGCACCGCCTTGATCCGCGGCACTTCATGCGTGCGAAACAAATCCGTTTTCCCGAGCGCGGCGAGCACCGCGAAAAACGGCTCGGCGCAACGAACCTCCTCGCCAAAATACTCGAAAGCGTGAGGCAAGGCGTGGCAGACCGGGAAACCCAGCGCGCGCAGCCGGAACGTGTTCAGGAAAATGGTCATCTGATGCCGCACCCGCACCGCGCTGTCCTGGAGATTCCGGTAATAAAACCCAAGCCCCGGATCGATCAGGATTTTTTCAACGCCGTTGCGCGTCGCGGCCTCAATTTGCCGCGCGAAATATTCCCGCATCATTTCAATGGGATCCGCGCCGGGCTTGAAGTCGCCGACTTCGCGCACGTTGTCGCCCTGCACGTAACAGAGGATCACCGCCGCGCCGTGCGCCGCGACCATGCGGAACAGTTCGTCGCCGTGGCGGGTGCCTGTCAGGTTCAAGACGTTGGCGCCGGCTTCGAGACAGGCCCGGGTGACCGCGGGTTGATAGGTTTCAACCGAGACCAGCACGCCGGCGGCGCGCAACCCTTTCACCACCGGCAGCAGCTTGCTGTTCTGTTCCGGTTCCCCCGCCCGCGCCGCGTGCGCGAGCGTGGATTCCGCGCCGACGTCCACGATGTCCGCGCCTTGCGCGGCCAATATTTTGCCGCGTTGAATCGCCGCATCCGCCGTCAAGCAGACGCTCTCGCGATACCACGAATCAGGCGAAAGATTGATGACGCCCATGATGGCGGGCTGCGAATTGAAGGCGAACGGTTTGTCGCCGATGGAAAACTCCTTCACGCGCGCAGTCGCGGCGGCGCGGTTTTTATCGAGCAACTCGGCGAGCAGTTCGAGATTAAGCACGGTGGAGAATCGTAGATGGCAAATCGTGAATCGTAAATGGAGAATGGCGCGCCCGCCGCGACCCGAACGCGGGACCCTCTGCTCAACAAGGCAGCGGCTCCGTCCAACTAACTCCCGGGCACAACCTGAAAACGAGGCGCTTAGGGGCGCCGATTTCCTATTCTGCAAATTGGACGCCAAAATTGCGCGTTGCTTCATCGAAGGACGGCCGTGCCGTCCCGATCGGGA
>CAZFOA010000038.1:0-21959 GCA_964520205.1 uncultured Verrucomicrobiota bacterium
TGGCCGGCATCGATCGTATGCAGGGTGCTGAGCACCAGATGGCCGGTTTCGGCGGCGCTCAAGGCAATCTTGACCGTTTCCCGGTCGCGCATTTCGCCGACCAGAATCACCTTCGGCGCCTGGCGCAGGGCCGCGCGCAAACCGTTGGCGTAGCTGTCGAAGTCCGTTCCCAGTTCGCGCTGGTTGAATGTGGCCACGTGGTGGGGATGGACGAATTCCACCGGGTCTTCGAGCGTGATAATGTGGATGGGCTTCGTGTGGTTGATTTCGTTCAAAATCGCCGCCAGCGTGGTGGATTTGCCGGAGCCAGTGGCGCCGGTGACCAGGACCAGACCGGTCTTCTCACGCGGAATGAGACGGATGGTTTCCGGAAACTGCAACCACTCGAGCGTGGGAATCTCCGTGTTTAATTTGCGGCAAACAATCGAATAATGTCCGCGCTGCGAGAAGATGTTGATGCGGAACCGGGCTTTCTCCGCGAGGGTATAGGCCGCGTCGCTCGAACCGCGCCGCAACAAATCTTCCAGGTGCCACTGGTTTTCCCCAATCAGGTTCAGGGCCACCATCTCGGTCTGAAACGGGGTCAGCTTTTCGATGGGCGGGTCCACGGGGACCGGTTTCAATTCGCCAAAAGACTCGACTTGCATCGGCTTGTCCACCGTGAAGAGCAAATCGGATACTTCCGGCTGGGAATCCAGCATCGTCGATAAAATACTGTCAAGTTCAGGGCGGCGCATATTCAAACATCCTCATCTTCCGGCGGATGGGGGAGAAACGACCGGAATTTCTTTTTGTCAAAGGCTTTGTCGTAGGCTTCCTCGGGCGAGATTCGTTTCATGCGAAGATGCTCCATGATGGCGTCGTCCTGGGGCTGGTTGCCGAGCTTCTTGCCGACCTGAATCATGCCGGGAATCTGGTGGGTCTTGCCTTCGCGGACCAGGTTGGCGATGGCCGTGGTGAAAACCAGGATTTCCAAAGCCGCAACGCGGCCTTTTTTGTCGATTCGCTTGAATAGATTTTGGGCGACGACGCCTTTGAGCGCTTCGGAAAGGGTGGCGCGGATTTTATTTTGCTGTTCAGCCGGAAACACGTCGATGATGCGATCCACGGTTTTCGCGGCGTTCGGCGTGTGCAACGTTCCCAGCACCAGGTGACCCGTGCTGGCGGCCACCAGAGCGAGCTCGATGGTTTCCAGGTCGCGCAACTCGCCGACCAGGATAATATCCGGATCCTCACGCAACGCCCCGCGCAACGCGGAGGCGAATGACTTGGTGTGGACGCCGACCTCGCGGTGGTTGACGAGGCAGTTCTTGCTTTCGTGGACGAATTCAATCGGGTCTTCGACGGTGATGATATGGTCGCGGCGGTTCTTGTTCGCATAGTCCACCATGGCTGCGAGCGTGGTGGATTTGCCCGAACCGGTCGGGCCGGTCACCACCACCAATCCTCTGTGCAGCATGCAGAATTTCTTCAGCACGGCCGGGAGCGGCGCGTCGAACTTGTCAAAATCCTCGAAGGACAGCACGCGGCTGGGAATTTGGCGGAAGACCGCGGCGATGCCGTTTTTTTGGTTGAAGAAATTCGCGCGAAACCGCGAGATGTTGGGTATTTCGTACCCGAAGTCCACGTCGCCGGTTTCTTCGAATATCTTGATCTTGTACTCCGGCGCGATTTCATAGAGCATCGTTTTGAGCTCGTCGTTTTCCAGCGGCGGATGGTCCACGCGCTGGAGTTCGCCGTTGATGCGCAGCATGGGGTTGTTGCCGGACGACAGGTGGACGTCAGAGGCCTTTTGCTCGAACATCAAATTGAAGAATGCGTCGATCTTCGCCATAAATTTGTTTAAGCTTCGGCACTATTAGCTAAATCCGCACCACCCGACGAAAATTGAACCCGCTGCTTGAAATAATAGCCCGCGAGATACAAAAAGCGGGTGTTCTCTCCTTTGCCCGCTTCATGGAACTCGCGCTCTATTGTCCCGTTTATGGATATTATGAAAAGGAAAAAGACACCGTCGGGCGCCGCGGGGATTTCATCACCAGCGTCAGTGTCGGGAATCTGTTCGGGCAATTGCTGGCGTTCCAATTTGGAGAATGGCTCCGCGAGGCCGGAGCCGCCGGGCCGGAAGCGCGAATCGTCGAGGCCGGTGCGCACGCGGGGCAATTGGGAAGCGATATAATGGGGTGGCTGCGCGAACGGCGTCCCGAACTCTACAACGGATTGGAGTACGTCATTGTTGAACCCTCGTCACGGAGGCGGGAATGGCAGCGACATCGGCTCGACGGGTTCGGAAACAAAATCCGCTGGGTTGCGCGCCTGGAGGAATTGGCCTGCTCTGGAGTTCAAGGTATTATTTTTTCCAATGAACTGCTCGACGCGCTGCCGGTGCACCGCCTGGCTTGGGACGCAAAGAACCGGCGATGGTTCGAGTGGGGCGTGGCGCTGAAGGATGGCGGGCTTGCGTGGGCAAAGATCCAGCCTCCGACGTCGGGCCTCCGGCCTCCGGTGTTGGCCGATGGATGGCTGGAGATTCTTCCGGACGGATTCACGTTCGACATTTGTCCCGGGGCGGAACATTGGTGGCGCGAGGCCGCCGGGATACTGCGTTGCGGCAAATTGGTGACGATAGATTATGGACTGGCTGCGGAGGAATTCTTCAGGCCGGAACGAAAGGAGGGAACGCTCCGCGCGTATGCCCGTCAGCACTTGAGCAAAGACCTTCTCGCGAATCCCGGCAATCAGGACCTCACCGCACACGTGAATTTTACGGCGCTGCAGGCCGCCGGCGAATCCTCCGGCCTGAGGAGCGAGCCGTTGGAAACTCAGGGGAAATTCCTGACCCGGATAGCGGAGCGGATTTGGAAGCACGAAACTGATTTTGGCGCCTGGACTCCGGCGCACACCCGGCAGTTCCAGACCTTGACTCATCCGGAACATCTGGGGCGGGCTTTTCGCGTTTTGATACAATCCAGATGAATGAGGGCGACAAATGGATTCCGGGGGTGTCGTGGTTTACGAAAGGCCGGAGAACCGTGCGCCTGTAAAAGGGGCCGATGCAAAGCTTTGCGCCATGAGCGGGCGGCGAGCTTCAATCGTGGGAGGCGGGACGGTTTAAAATTGGATATTTCCGGACTTGGAATTTGCTGGGATCTGACTCATTTCCATCAATCAGCCGGAATCACGAGGCTGACTGCAGTTCGTAATTCAGGATCGAAAGGCAATAAACCGCGGCGGTTTCGCTCCGCAACACCAAAGGGCCGAGATTGATCGGAAAGGCGCCTGCGGAGACGATCTCAGCCGTTTCCGCAGGTGTGAAATCCCCTTCGGGCCCAACCCACGCACAGGCCGATTCCGCGCGGCGTGCTTTTTCATTTTCGAAAGCGCGGAAATACTCCCGGGCGTGCCGGCTGCCGGGCTGGAGCGAAGCGATCAGCGGCAGGTCGAATTTCTCATGGCGCGCCAGAAATTCCCCGGGTGTGATGGGTGGTTCGACGCGTGGCAACCATGCGGAGCCGGATTGTTTGATGGCTTCGACGGCGACGAGCTGCCATTTTGCCGCTTTGTGCGCGGCGTCCTCGCCCTCCAACCGCAGGGTGATGCGTTCGGAGAGCAAAGGCACGATCCGATCAACCCCCAACTCAGTTGCCTTTTGGATGATGGACTCGATGATTTTTCCTTTGGGCACCGCTTGCAGCAAAGTGATCCGGTACGGACGCCGGGGAATGAAGTTTCTTCGCACCACCGTCACGCGGACTTGATCGCGGCTGCAGTCCGCAACTTCGCAGAGCAGTTCCGCGCCGGCGCCGTCGAGCACTGTGATCTGCTCGCCGCGGCGCACGCGGAGCACGTGCAAAGCGTGGTGCGCCTCGGGTGCAGCGAGTGAGAGTGTTGCGCCTTTGCACTGCTCGGGTGGAATGTGGAATCGGTGCATGAGCGGACAGGAAATGGAGCGTTGAAACCCTATTCAATTCCCGGCTGCATTGCACCATTTCCCTGGTTGTTCATTGAAACAGATTTTTCGCCTTCTCGAAAAACGTTTGGCTGATGGGGCTTTCCTTGCCGCTGCAGAGCGCGGCGAATTCCTGGAGTTTGGCCTTTTGCGCCGCCGTCAAATGGGTGGGCACCTCGACGTTGATGCGCACGTGCAAGTCGCCGGAGCCGTGGCCCTGGACATTTTTCACGCCCTTGCCTCTGAGCCGGAACAGGGTTCCCGGCTGGGTGCCGGGAGGAATGCGAATATTGGCTTTGCCGTCAAGCGTGGGCACGTCGATTTCGGCGCCCAATGCCGCCTGGACGAAGCCAACGGGCACATCGCAGAGAAGGTCGTCGCCGTCACGCTGGAATATTTCGTGCGATTGGACATGCAGCACCACATAGAGATCCCCGGATGGCCCGCCGCGAAGCCCGGCGGCGCCGTTGCCGGCGGAGCGCAGGCGCGAGCCGGTGTCCACTCCGGCGGGGATGCGCAGCTTGATTTTGGTGGCGAGTTCGCGCCGACCGGCGCCGTGGCAAACGCGGCAGGGTTTTTCGAAGACGCGGCCGGCGCCCTGGCAATGGGGGCAGGTTTGGGCGATGCTGAAGATGCCGCGCGAACTGATCATCTGGCCGCGTCCGCCGCACGCGGAGCAGGTTTTCATCCGCGATCCGCCTTCGGCGCCGGAACCGTTGCAAGCTTCGCAGCGCTCCGGTTTGGTGACGGAAATCTCTTTTTCACAGCCCCTCGCCGCCTCTTCAAAGCCGATCTCCATGTCGTATCGCAGATCGTCGCCGCGCTGCGGCTGGGTCGGGTCCGAACGGCCGCCGCCAAAGAGGTCGTCAAAAATATTGCCGGCGCCGAACACTTCGCGAAAAATCTCGAAGGGATCGTGGAATCCGCCGGTGCTGCGGGAGAAGCCCCCGGCGCGGCGGTCGAACGCCGCGTGGCCATGCTGATCGTATGCCGCGCGCTGCTGCGGGTCATTGAGGATTTCGTAGGCTTCGCCGATCTCCTTGAACTTTTCTTCGGCTGATTTGTCGCCGGGATTTTTATCCGGATGAAATTTGACGGCGAGTTTGCGGTACGCCTTTTTAATTTCCTCAATCCCGGACGTGCGATCCACGCCGAGGATATCGTAATAGTCGCGTTTGGACATGAGGCATTAGGGATGAATCGAGTCAAGGGCGCGGGCATCGCCCGCAGAGCTTCCAGCTCATTCTTATTTTTCCGGCTGCCTGGACGGCGGTTTTGCCACGATGACGCTGGCCGGCCGCAACAGGCGGTCGCGCAATTTGTATCCCTTGCGGAGTTGTTGCACGACCTGGCCCTCGGGCATCGCGGCGGTTTCCTTCTGGGAAATCGCCTCGTGCCAGTTGGGGTCGAATTTCTGGCCGGTGGCATCGACTTCCTCGAGTCCGGCTTCAGCGAGCGCATTCTTGAACTGCTGATGGATCAGTGCGATGCCCGTTTGGAGCGATTGCGGCCCGTCAGCCGGGTTGGTCTGGGCTGCGGCCAGGGCCATGTCGAAATGATCCAGGACCGGCACCAGCTTCTCGATCAAGGCTTCGGTGGCGTATTTGATCGCCTCCTGCTTTTCGCGGGCGGCACGTTTGCGGAAATTGTCGAAATCAGCCGTCGTGCGCAGCAACCGGTCCCAATGTTCGTCGGCTTTGGCGGCGCGGGCTTGCAATTCCTCGATTGGTTCCGCCGTGGCGTTCGGCGGTTCCGCAGGAACCCGCGATTCATTGGCGTCGGCCGGGCCGGTTTTTTGCACTTCTGGTTCTGCTTTTTTCATCAAGACAAATTTTCTCTTATAGGGACTTCAGCAAGACATGAAATTAAGCGATCGGGCGCGGGCAGGCAACCCGGATATGCGCGGGAACGGGAGGTTCGGGCGGATCGCTAATGGGGTGAGGTCAGATTTTTGAATTCGGGGATGGCGCGGAGCGAGGTGAATTTGGGGTCTTTCTCGGCTTCGGCGCGCAGATCGCGTGCTTTGGCATTTTGAGCCAGCCGTTGGGTATTTAGATCGAGGGACCGGCGCAAGGCTTGGAGCGCTTCGGACGATTTGCCGGCCAGGGCTTTGACGCCAGCCAGATTGTACCACGTTTCCGGCTCATTCGGGGCGAGTTTGACCAGTTTTTCCACAGCCGATTCAAGCTTGGGCAGATTGTTCATCTGGGCGAAGGCCTGGGCTACGACCATGACGACGGCGGGCTGGGCGTGGGGATTGTCCAGCATCCCGTCCAAGACCTGGATGGCGCGGTCATTTTGCTGCAATTGCATGTATTTTGCGGCCAGGTTCAGCGCTTTCTGGAAGTCGTCGGGATTGGCTTTTGACTCCTTCTCCAATTGAGCAAGCTCGTTCTGGAGTTGGAGGAGCTGGTTGCGGGCCTGGGCAGCCGCGTTGGGGCCCTTTTTGACTTCTTGCAACTGGTTTACGAGGTTGACGATCGAGGGGTTTTCGGGATCCAGTTTGCGGCAAGTCTCAGCGACGAGCAGGGCATCGTCGAACCGTTGCATTCCGGCGAGGAGATTGATGTAACGAATGACGGCTTCGGGGCTGTAGGGGCAGAAGGCAAAAGCCTGGCGGAAGGAGAAATCGGCTTCTTTCAGCATCCGCTGGCGGGCCGCGTCGTTGGTGGGCAGATATTGAGGCGGGGTGGGATTGCCACTGCTCATGCCCAGCCGCCAGGCATAGATGCCCGCGATGGAGCTGCGCAGTTTCGAGAAGGCCTTTTGGGCCTGGTCATCCCGAATAAACCTGCGGTCGCCGGTGAAGCCGCTGTAATCCCGCCGCAAATAGACTTTCTCGATCCAACTGACAATCGTGCTGACTGGAGTATCGTAAGTGATCCAATTGCCAATGAGCCGTTCCGAGTATTTGGACCAGAACTCGTGATCGCGTTTGACGATGTCTTCGGTGATTTCCGGCAGCGGCTGCCGGTTGATCTTCATGATGATGCCGAAGGGTGTCAGATGCGGATACATCCAATCGAGGGGGAAGCTTTCCTCGACATAGAACTCGTTGCCGGGATTGTGATCGAAGATGACCTTGGTGAGGAGGCCATTGATCGCCATGACGGAAATCTGGCCGCTGATCTGCACTTTTCCGTTTTCTTTGTCATAGAAGACGCCTTCACCGGGCCGGATTTGTTTTGGCTCGTTGGGAAACTGCTCGTCGTGCGCGAGACGGGCTTCGGCATCCCCGTAATATTCCTGAAAGCAACGCCGTGAATCGTCCTCGGACGGGATGTAAATCTCGCGATCCGGGTATACTCCGCCCAGGCTCGGGGCAATCTGACCCGGGTAAGCCGCTTCGAGCAGCAGCCGGTTCAGCCGGATGCGGGTGTCGCCCTGAGGATTCTGAGCGATGAAACTCCGAAGATAATCGGAAAGGCTCACTTGGGCGAACCGGTTCGGGTTGTAAAGCGGGTCCACTTGAAGCGCGGCGATGTCTTTGGCGAGCTGCTCCTGGCGGCTGCGAAGGCGGTCGGCGGTGTCGCCTTCGGAAATCTGCTGGTCCACCGAATCCTTTTCCTGTTGCTTTGCGGTGAGTTGTTTTCTTACATCGAGTTCCCGGTCGAGCAGAGGGTTCAAGCTGCGCGCCAGGGCGTTTCGCAGCGCGGTTTCGTCGCCGGGATGAGTGATTAAATCCTGGGTTTCCTTGTCCAGATTCTGGAACAGCCATTTGGAAACCGGGTCCGAATTGTCGGCGGCCCGCAGTCGGGCAGCGAACGCCGGCAGGTTGATGAAGTCCGGGCCGGTGAACAAGGACGTGGAGGTGCGCCAGCGTCTTTCGACGCGCGCCCCGCGCGCCATGAAGACCGTGTCCAGCGGCGACACCAGGCGGGCCAGGAGATTGGTTTCATACTCTTTATCCTTCAGGAAAGTGCGGGCCAGTTCGCTGAAGAACGGGGGGTCGATCTGTTGGCTGCGGAAATACTGCGCGCGCAAATAGCACAAATAGGTTTCATCCGCCAAAGCATTTTGGGTGATCAGATAGACATCGCGGCGGTCGAAGTTTTGGTCCAGCGGCGGCTGGCAATTATGGGGGATGAAGCTTTCGCAAAAGATCATGTAGGTGGGGCAGAAGCGGCCGGGGTCGGTGCCGCCATAGAGGATCGTGTTTCTGGCCATTTCCGGATAAACCAGATTCCCGTTGGGTCCTTTCATGGCCTGTTCCCGCAGCTTGGGGTCCGAGTCATTGGTGAGCCTGCCATCCGGCCCGACAAACGGCGGAGAGAACATGTCGTGGCCGAACCAGTAGCCGAACCAGTGGTTGCGTTGCTCGCTGCCGGCCCAATTGGAAAGTCCGGCGGCCAGCGGCATGATGGCGAAGAGGCCAAGGGTGATCAGCAACGGTGCGCGCTGGCGGTAAATCAGCAAGGCGCCCACAAAAGCGACCGTTATTCCCAGGGTCAACAAACCCGCCACGGCTGGGAGACTGTATTGATTGGGGGCAAACACCAGGGGCAGAGCGGTCCAGATCTGTTTGGCGCTCAGAGCGTTTTTTTCGAAGAAAGCCAGGTGGGTTGACAAGCCCAGGCCGACGAGCGCAACGAAGCCGTACGCCAGATAGACCCAGTGCTCCTGGCGGGCCAGGGTGGCTGAGGATTCAGGCGAGCGGACGAACCATTGCGCCGCGAGGGCGGCGAAAGCCAGGGAGATCGCAAGGCAGAAGAAAATGAAAAGGGGACTCTTGGGATCGATCGCCCCCACGCCTCCGTAAAAGCTGTTGTCCACTCCGTTGTAAAGGGTGATGAAAGCCGGCAGCAAGGCAACCGCTCCTAGAATGAGCCCGATAGACCGAAACCTTTGGTAGTGCGTCGCCATGTACGCGGCGGTCAGCGCCAGGCCGTAACCGAACATGACTGCGATCACCGCATGGGAGGAGGCGAAAAAGACTTTGTTCAGATCCGCCGACTGACGATCGGGTGTCGGGTTCACGAGATACATCAGCAAAACGCCGATGCAAAGGTAGATGCCGGTCAGGCCAATGATCCAGGACCGTTCGCGTTTTCGCATCTTCAGGAAGAACAACAGGGGAACCATGGCGAGGAACAGGCCGACCCAATTGAATTCGTGCACGATGTCGCTGACGAGCATGCCCAATTGGGTGACGAACCGCTGCGGGTCGCCGAAGATGTCCGTCGGATTGGTTTTTTCATACTGGCCGCGGCTCAACGCATGGAAGAACCCGGCCACCGTGCGGGGATAACCCCATTCCATCGGCGGGTTGGTCATGCCCGCGATCGGCTCGTAAAAATAGAAAGAGGCGCCCGCCACCCACAGCAAGCCGAGCCCGATGGCGAGCAGCCATTCCAGCCCGAGTTTGCGCGTGTCCCAAGCCAGCCACAAAGCCGTGACGAGAGCGGCCAGCGCGAACAACAAGTGACCGGGAAGCGGCCTGGCCGGAAGCAGCACAAAGGATATCAGCAAAACAAAATCACGGCACAGCTCCTTGAAAGTTTCCCTGGTGAGGATTGCAAACCAGACATAAGCTGCGAAGGAACCGATTCCCACGGTGAAAAAGAGGACTTTCACCGTGTTGGCCGTATCGAGCATGGTAGTCAGACCTGTGCTCTGGGCGATCAACAGGACCAGGAACAGGACGGTGTTGCCGAGAAAGACGTTGCGCCCGAGGCGGGGTTGGACGGCGGCGATGGCCACCTCGATGCCCATGGCGGCGACGAGGAGCGTCTGGTGGATGGTGGCGCAGATGCCGAAGAAGAACATGGCGTAAAAGAGATAGCGGCGCTGGTGAGGGGCATAGATCCAGCGCAGCAGGCAGGCCAGCACGAGCATGACCCAGGGAACACCGAACAACGAAATGCGGTTAATGGCGACTGACTCGCTCCACATGACACCGCCAAAACCCAACAGGAGTCCTGCGACAACCCCCGAGACCACGCAAATGGTGTTCTCCCACTTGCCGCCCAGGCTTTTCAATTCCTCGATTCCCTCCATGAGCATGCTGCTGCCGCGGGACACAAGGAAGGCCACCAGGCCGCAGGCCAGGGCCGCGGCCGTCGCTTCGCCCACTTCCACGCGCCAGGCGACGTTGCCGATCGGCAGCAGCTTCGTCCACAGCCAGGAGTAAATCGCCCAGAACGGATAGCCGGGCGGGTGGGGAATGCCCGCGTAAAACGAGCCGGTGCACAACTCGCCGGAATCTTCCAGCGTCTGCTCCGGCGCGAGGGTGAGGAAATAGACGATCCAAACCGCGGCGAAGGTAAGGATCAGGGCGAACCAGTCGATCCTTCGAAAGAGCGGAGGGACCCGGTTCGGCGCGGGGGCCGGGGCCGGGGCGGCCACGGATGCCGGAATTTTCGGGACGGTGGCGTTCGGCGCGTTTTGCTTCGGTTTTTTTGCTGCTTTTTCCATGCTTGATCCTGATTAATTGACCTTGTGCGGCGGAAAAGAGTTAACACTAGGAGCCGAACCGCTGCAATTTGTCCAATCAAAAGTGGCCGAGGAAACACTGTTTTGTTCTTGCAGATAGTGGGCGGGCAGGTATGCGATCTGGTTGCTCCCGATCATCCCCATCAACAGGTTCGGGCGGGGGGATCCGCCGGGGATGCCACCGCCATGGGTGAACACCGACAGGCCGATCATCAAACACGCCGTGGCGGGGGCGAGGCAGCGAAGCGACCGCGCGAGGACGGAGGACATGCCGGGCGCCGCCAGGAAAACGCGGCGTTTAAGACTTGCCGACGGACGGCGCGGCTGCCAGGAACGCAATTGAGTCTCGGTTAAGTTCGTCTCTTTCATAATCGGCTCCTTCCAAGCGGAGTTTCATTTTCTTCAAGCCATAACGGTAGCGGCCCGCGGTTGTATTGGGTGAAATGTTGAGCAGTTCGGCAATTTCCTCGAAGGTGCGCCCGTGCCAGATCTTCAACACGATCACCTCGCGCTGGTCCACCGGCAATTCGGCCAGGCAGCGCATGGCGGCGCGTTCCGCCGGGCTTTCCGTGGCCGACGGCTCAAACCAGCGCCGCGATTCCAGTTCGCGCGTCAGGCGCCGCCATAGAGACCGGCGATAGTTCAGCGCGCGATTCCGGAAACTCCTCACGCAGTAGTGTTCCCTCCGCAACGGAGGCAGCGGCAGTTGTGCCAGCGCGAGAAAGGTTTCCTGCACCACGTCCTCGGCCTCGGCGTGACTGAGCCCCAGCGCGCGGCCGTAGAGAATCAACTCTGCGGCTTTTTCGTCGTATAATTCTTCGCACCAATCACTCACGATTTCATTGGATAGACACCACCGTCGCGAAATTTGTATAAAATTCCTGGATTGGAGTGGTCAGCCGGCGCCATTCGATTTTCGCAAGGCATTGAAACATGAAATGTTACGTCGGATTCTGATCGCGCAACTGTTCTGGCCGGGGGACCGTCCGGCGAGGCTGTATCGCAGCATTCAGCCCCAGCCCAGGATGCGGCCAAGGTGGAAGGTCAGAAAGGCAAATCCCCAGGCCAGGAGCCCCATGTAAGCCCACTGAAAGAGCGGCCATTTCCAGGAATTCGTCTCGCGCCGGACGATGGCGACCGTGCTGACGCATTGCAGGGCGAAAACGTAAAACACCATCAGCGTCACCGCCGTGAGCGCCGTGTAAACCGGGGTGCCGTCCGGATGCCGCTGTTGCCGCAGCGTTTCGACGAGTTTGGTTTTGATCGCCGCGTCCTTTTCGTCACCGACGTTATAGACTGTGGACATGGTGCTCACAAAAACTTCGCGCGCGGCGAACGAAGAAATGATCCCGATCCCCATTTTCCAGTCAAACCCGAGCGGGGCGATGATGGGTTCGATGGCGCGGCCCATCCGGCCGGCGAAACTGTCGCGGAGTTTTTCGCCGTCCTCGGCCCTGGCCGCTTCAGCGAGGGCGGCGGCCTTTTCCCCATCGCTCATTTGGGTTTGTTGGATCGAAGCGCGCTGCGCGGCAAACTCCCGTTCCGTGGCCGAACTTCGCGGATAGGATGCCAGGAACCAGAGGAGGATATTGATGCCGAGAATCACGGTGCCGGCGCGGCGGAGGAAAAGTTTCGAGCGATCCCACATGTGGCGCAGGACCACGCGCAACAACGGGCGCTTATACGGAGGCAATTCCATGATGAGCATCGGCGCTTCACCCCGGAGCAGCGTCTTCTTGAACAGCCAGGCCATGAGCAAGGCGACCGTGATGCCCAGCAAATACATCGCCAGCATCGTGAGTGCCCCCAGCTTGAGGAAGCCCAGGACGCGAACGTCGGGAACACAGGCCGCGATGAGCAAGGTGTAGACCGGCAATCGCGCCGAGCAGCTCATCAGCGGCGCGACCAGGATGGTGACCAGGCGGTCTTTGGGCGTCTCGATGGTGCGCGCGGCCATGATGCCGGGAATCGCGCACGCGAAAGAACTGAGCATGGGAATGAAACTCTTGCCATGCAACCCCACCTTGCTCATCAGCCGGTCCATCAAAAATGCCGCCCGCGCCATGTAACCCGTGTCTTCCAGAAAGCCGATAAACAGGAACAGGAGCAGAATCTGCGGCAAAAAAACCATCACGGCGCCGACTCCGGCGATCACGCCGTCCACGAGCAGGCTGTTCAAATCGCCCCGCGGCAGCCAGTGGCCCACGATGCCGCCCAGCCAATCCACCCCCGCCTGCATCGCGTCCATCGGAATTCGCGCGAAAGTGAAGATGCTCTGAAACATCAGCGCCATGACGGTGACGAAGATGATTGTGCCCCAGATTTTGTGCGTGAGGATGCGGTCCAGTTTGTCGCTGAAGGTTTCTCCGGGCGGAGCGGTCTCGGTCGTCGCGGCACTCTGGATTTCGGCGACGCGGGCGTACCGCCATTCGATGGGTGCGCCCTGCCAATCCACACCCTGCGCTTCGAGCCGCTTTCGCGCCGCGGCGACGGCATCCTGGACCCGCTGCGGGTAATGCGCCGCGCTCGAGGCGAGCGCCTTTTCGTTGCTGAGAATCAGCAGCGCCTCGGCTGTAGCCTGGACGCGACGCGCCTGGAAAGTCTCGGCCAGCAGATCGGCAAGCCGGGTCGCTTCGATCCGGAAAGGACCCGGGAATTGGCAGAACAAGCGCGGTTGGGTCGCCGCCGGATTCTGTATCCCGCCAATAATAGCCGCTCGCAACTCCGGGAGTCCCTGGCCGGAACTGGCGACCAGCGGCAGGGCGGGCACACCGAGCGCAGCCGAGAGTTTCCGCGCATCAATGTGCTGGCCGTTGCTCTCGGCCACGTCAATCATGTTCAGCACGAGGATCGTGGGATGGCCGAGTTCGATCACCTGGGTGGCGTAGTAGAGGTTTCGCTGCAGGTTCGAGGCGTCCACGACGATGACGATCAAGTCCGGCGCGGGCAGTTCCGGGAGGCGATTCAGCAACACGTCGCGGGAAATCTGCTCGTCGAGCGATTGCGGGCTCAGGCTGTAGGTGCCTGGCAGATCGAGCACGCGAATGTCGGCCTGGGCCGGAGCGCCGAGCAGCCGGCCTTCCTTTCGTTCCACCGTGACACCGGCGTAATTGCCCACCTTGGCGCGCAAGCCGGTCAGCGCATTGAACACCGTTGTTTTGCCCGAGTTGGGATTCCCGGTGAGCGCCACGTAAGCGCGGCGAGCGGGCGGCGGCCGGTGGGACGGCAAAGTCGATGGATCGGCTTCCGGCCTGGTCACCCCTTCGGAAGCGGGGTCGGTTTGCGGTTCTGGAGAATCCATGTTTACAAATGAATCACGGCGACGGCTTGTCTCCTGTCATTTGTCTCCTGTCACATTCACCCAAATCTGTTCGGCTTCGCTCTTGCGCAGGGTCAGATTGTAGCCGCGGACTTTGATTTCGACGGGGTCGCCGAGGGGGGCGAAGCGGACGAGTTCGACCGATGTTCCGACGAGCAGGCCCATTTCCATGAGCCGGCCGCGATTGGCCGGCGGCACCTTGATTTCAACGACGACGGCTTTGGTGCCGACGGTGATGGAAGTCAGCGGCTGCGGAGCGGGAGGCATGGCTCAAGCCGCCTCCATGTGTGCGGGCAGGGTTTCGACGAGGATGCTTTCGGCCAATCGTTTGCTGATGCCGAGCCGGGCATTGCAGACCTGGCAGATGATGCTGGAATGACGGCTGAGCAATTTGATTTGGCGATCTTCGCACAGGCCCATTTCCCGGAGGCGGGTGCTGACTTCAGGCGGGGCGGCGAGTTGTTTGATGCAAACGACGCTGCCGGTCTTGATCCGGCTGAGCGGGCAAACGAGAGGGCCGGCGCATTGGCCTTCCAAAACCACGCATGCTGGACTTTGTTTGCTCACGGCGGGCCACAATAGGCCAAGAAAAGGTTGGGTGCAAGGATCGTTTCTTGGCTGGCGAAAGGCCGGGCGACCCGGCCGCGGACGCGGCATGCGGGTAGATCCGCCGCCGGTGTGACGAAAAGAGACGGCCCTGAGCCTACTTGAGGCGGTTGAGCTGCGTGGTCAAGCGGGATTTTTTCCGGCCAGCGGTCGCCCGGTGCAGCACGCCTGATTTGGCGGCTTTATCGAACGCCGAACTGACGGTGCGCAAGGCAGCGGCGGCATCGGCCTTTTTGCCCGCGCCGATCAGAGCGAGGTAATTCTTTTCCAGCGAATGCAGGCGGGATTTAATGCTGCGGTTGTGGGCCTGTTTGCGGGCGCTGTTCCGCATGCGGCGTTCGGCTGACTTCGTATTGGGCATAAATCTGTTTCCAGTTCGGGTTTAATTCAGAGCGCGCACGGTACCGAAACAGCCGCAGTTGTCAACGGCGAAGGATTTCAGGTCAAGGGTCCATTTTGGAACTTTCGATGCGCGAGCCGCCTTCGCTGCGCTTCGGCGCGCCAGGGCCGGCTCGCCCGCCTCGCCTCACGAAACCATATCATCACTGCCGGATTTCACTTGCCCTGGGACACAATATGCGGCGTGATCATCCCGACTCGGACGATGGCGCTGTTGGGTTGGAGAGCGGACGGTGTTTGGCCGGGGCGTTTGGCGATGGAAAGCGCGCGCCGGGTTTTGTTATAAAACGATGCCTGGCAACGCGGGTCGTGGCATCGTGGTTGCTATTGAATCACGGCAGTTAATCAGACTATAATGGCTCATGGACAAACCGCTGCGAATTTTGCATCTGGAAGACGAGCCGGATTTTTCCGCTTTAATATCCGCTTTGCTGGATAAGGAAGGGCTGGCTGCGGAGCTGGTTTTAGTGACCGATTTCAAGAGTTTCGTCAGCGCGCTGGAGCGGGAGACGTTTGACGTGATAATTGCCGATTTCATGTTGCCTTCGTGCAATGGGCTTCAGGCATTGAAGCTGGCCCAGGAGAAGTGCCCGGCGGTCCCATTCCTATTGCTGTCGGGCGCGATTGGCGAACAAGCGGCAATCGATTTTATGCGCAGTGGGGCCACCGATTATGTGCTCAAGAGCGGGCTTGAGCGTTTGGTGCCCTCGATCCGGCGCGCGGTACAGGAGCGTCAAGAGCACACGCAGCGCGTCCATGCCGAGTCGGAGGCCAGCGAAAGCGAAGCGCACTACCGGCGCATTTTTGAAGGCAGCCCGGTCCCGATGTGGGCTTCGGATCTGGAGACGGGCGCGTTTTTGGAGGTGAACGCCGCGGCGGTCCGCCACTATGGCCATTCCCGGGACAAATTTCTGACGATGACGATCAAGGACATTTGTTCTCCCGAAGAAGCTTCGAGGTTCGCCCAATACCTGTATCAAGTTGTCAGCAAAGATTCCGAGGCGGAAATTGGCGACGCCGGCTTGTGGCAGCATCGGAAAAGGCTGGGAGCGATCATCGACGTTGAGGTCACCTGGTCCATCATCCAGTTCAAAGGCCGGCAGGCCCTGCTGGTCATGGCCAACGACGTCACGGAAATCCGGCGGGCGACGGAGGCCTTGAAGCGAAGCGAGGCGAGCCTCGCCTCGGCGCAGCGGATTGCGCGCCTGGGAAGCTGGGAATTGGACTTGACGGATCCGGAGAATCTCGAAGCCAACAAGCTCCATTGGTCGGACGAAACGTACCGGATTTTCGGCCTGGAACCCCGCAAAGTGCCGGTGACGATGGAATTTTTCTTCAACTGCGTGCATCCGGAACACCGCCAGCGGATCAAAGAAGCGATGAATCATGCCTTCCGCAATCACCAGACCTATGATGTGGAGCATCGGATTCTCCTGATCGGCGGCGAGGAGCGCATCGTCCGGGAACGCGCCGAATTCGCCTTTGATGAGAAGGGCAAAGCCATTCAGATGCGCGGGATCGTGTTGGACATGACGGAACGGAAGAACCTGGAAGAACAGTTGCGCCAATCCCAGAAGATGGAAGCCATCGGCCAGCTCGCCGGCGGAGTGGCTCACGATTTTAACAACATACTGACGGTGGCCCACGGGCACGCCTTGCTGCTCCTGAATGAAAAAAACCTGTCGAAAGCGGCCAAGGAATCGGCACAACACATCGCCCAGGCAGCCGAACGGGCGGCTCGATTGACCGGGTCGTTGCTGGCCATCAGCCGGCGCCAGGTGATGGAGCGGCGGCGGGTGGATCTGAACGAACTGATCAACAGCATGACCATGATGCTGGGGCGGATCCTGGGTGAAGACATTGCGCTGCAGTTGAAGTATCTGCCGCAGCCTGCGTTTGTGGACGGCGACCCCGGCATGCTGGAACAAGTGCTTTTGAACCTGGCGGTCAATGCGCGGGACGCCATGCCGAAAGGCGGCCAGCTTGCCCTGGAAGTTTCCCTGACCGATGTCCGCGCCACCCCTCCGCCGGACGGCCTGGAAGCGCGCGCCGGGAAATTCATTTGTCTGAGTGTCATCGACGACGGCGTTGGCATGTCGCCGGAACAGTTGCGCCGCATTTTCGAGCCGTTTTTTACCACCAAAGAAGCGGGGAACCGAACCGGGTTCGGCCTGGCCACCGTGTATGGCATCGTCAAGCAACATCAGGGCTGGATCGAGGCGGACAGCAAACCGGGCGACGGGGCGACCTTCCGGGTTTTCCTGCCTGTAAGCCAGGACAAGGATGCCGCCTCAGGCAAGAAGCCCTCCAAACAGTCCATTCGCGGCGGGACGGAGACGATTCTGGTTGTGGAAGACGAAGCGCCGGTGCGCGAATTGGTGGGCAAAGCCCTGACGGCTTACGGTTATGAGATTCTGCAAGCCGCTTCCGGTGCGAAGGCGCTCGACATCTGGCGCCGCAGCAAAGGGAAGATCGATTTGGTGTTGACGGATATCGTGATGCCGGACGGACTCAACGGTCGCGAACTGGCGGACAAACTGCGGAAGAGCCGGCCGAAGCTGAAGGTGATTTTCTCCAGCGGTTACAGTCCGGATGCGGTGGGCAAGGACTTTGTATTGCAGCGGGGCCAGTATTTCCTCCAGAAACCCTACGATCTGCAGAAACTTGCCCTGACCGTGCGCACTTGCCTGGATGATTGACCGCCCATTTCAACCCCGCCTGCGTCCGCAGGGTGCCGAGTTGACGAAGGCGGTTCGGTTGTGAATAACAAAGACTGGCCTTCCGCAGCGATCAGCCTACCATCTTCAGTTTGATCAGATGGGTGCGTCAAATATTTCAGCAAAACGGATTTTGGTGGTGGACGATGAACCTTTTGTTTGCGATGCGGTCAGGATGATGCTCGCTTTCGACGGGCATGAAGTCGAAACCGCCAACAGCGGCCGCGACGCATTGGCCCTCTTCGAAAAAGGCAAGTTCGATGTGGTCATCACCGATTTCGCCATGCCCATCATGAAGGGTGACGAACTCGCCGCCGCGATCAAGGCCCGCGTGCCGGATCAACCCATCGTCATGATCACCGCTTACGCAGAAATGCTGCAAGCGTCGGGCAATCCCTTGACCGGGGTGGATTTCATGATCAGCAAACCGTTCCTTCTCGAAAACCTGCGCGAAGCCATCGTCAAGGTTCTGCGTGACAAAAAATCTTCGCCCGGCGGAGGATCCAAGTAAGCTGCCCGGAAAAAGCCGGGCCCCGACTGTTGCGATCGCCCGCCGGGAAACGATTCCGGCCTGAAATGCCGCAGGAATTCGCCCGAACCGTCCGTACTATCCCGACTCGTTTTTCGTAGTTTTCCTGGATTGTCCCAACACCGGGTCGGGGGCATAGTTCATTTAGAACCAAATCGGCAGACCGTATGAACATGCAGTTTTCTCTAGTCGAACCGGAACGGATTGCGGGCGGAACCAGGTCCGTCCGGAGCAGGAATCTGCCGGCGGATACGACTGGCTTCCTGGAGCACTTTTGGTCGTGGGCGGCGTTGGTCATCCTCGCGGCGGTCAGTTATTTGTTCATCACCCATTTCGTTCTGCAAACCGTCCAGGTGCAGGGGCAGAGCATGTTGCCCACACTCCACGATGCGGACTGTTATTTCCTCAACCGCTGGGTTTATTACGTGCGCCCGCCGCACCGGGGCGATGTGGTGGTGCTGAAAGACCCGAGCGACGGCGGATTCGCCGTGAAGCGGGTTGTCGCCTCATCCGGTGATTGCGTTTACTTGAAAGACGGACTGGTTTATGTGAATGGCCGTTCGCTCAAAGAACCTTACCTGCTGCCCGGAACGCAAACCTGCACTTGCTCGAAATTCAAGGCGGAGCTGATTATGTGCGGCAAGAACCAATATTTCGTCATGGGAGACAATCGCAACAACAGTTTTGACAGCCGGATGTATGGTCCCGTCCCGGGCCGAAACATTCTCGGCGCCATCATCCCCTAGCCGCGAGCCACGGCCGGCAGAAACCCGTTTTTCCTTTTGCTCACCCGACTTTTGTCTCCCGCAGATTTGGATTGCCCGCCTGGTCCGTCGCGTATAATCTGATTCCGGTAAGGGTCGGGTGGATGTACGAATGCCTGTCTGGCGGGAGGGTTTCCGGCGGCCAGGAATCGGCGGGTTGATACGCTTGACGCATTATGCGAATTTTGCTTCAGCAAAAAGAAACCGGGCTTTATTTCAAGAACATCGGTGACTGGTCCCGGGAGCCTGCCGAAGCCATGGATTTTCTCAGTTCCACTGCAGCCATTGACTTCTGCGCCATCAACAAAATATCGGGCGTCCAGTTGGTGCTGAAGTTTGTGGAACACCAATACGATATCGTCATGCCGGTGGTGCGCGCAAAGACAAGCCCCCGGGAAGGTGCGCGCCCGACGGTCTAACCCCCGCGACCGGGAGGCCTCTGGATGCCACCGCCAATTCCCTGGCATGGAGGCGTGATGCAACCGATCGCGCTTGCGCAATTTCCGCGGTTTCCTATCCTCACAACCATGACCGCCACAACCTTTGACGCGACGAATCATGCCCGCATAGCGGAGCTGGGCCGGCGAGTTCTCTCCGGAGAACCGATCAACCGGGAAGAGGGCCAGTGGCTGTTCAACCTCGAAGCCACGGCGGACCTTTTCGACCTGCTCTCCTGGGCCAACCGGATTCGCGAGCAGTTCAAGGGAAATAAGATCCACCTTTGTTCCATCATAAACCTGAAAGCGGGCGGTTGCTCTGAGAATTGCCGCTTCTGCGCCCAATCCGCCCTCTATCAAGCCGATTCCCCGCGTTACGGATTGATCGAAGCCGGCCCGATTTTGGCGGCGGCGGAAGAAGCCAGGGCGAACGGCGTGACCGGCCTGGGCCTGGTGGCCGCCTGGCGCGGCCTGGAAGAAGGCCCGGTGCTCGACGAAATCTGCAACCGGTTCGAGGCATTGAAGAGAACCGGCAAGGCGCGCCCGGACGCGTCACTGGGCATCATCAAGGATCAGAAAGTGGCCGACCGGCTGCAACAAGCGGGGGTCGAATGCTACAACCACAACCTGGAAAGCTCGAAGCGCTTTTTTCCGCAGGTCTGCACGACGCATACCTATGAAGAACGCGTGCAAACCATCGGGCATCTGAAACAGGCCGGAATCAAGATCTGTTCGGGCGGCATCATCGGAATGGGAGAAACGACCGAAGACCGCTGCGACCTGGCTTTTTCGCTCAAAGAACTCGGCGCCCACATCGTGCCGATCAACATCCTCAATCCCATTGAAGGCACGCCGTTTGGCAAAAATGAACCGTTGGCGCCGCTTGAGATTCTTAAAACCATCGCTTGCTTCCGCTTCATTCTGCCGCGGCAGGAAATCATGATTGCCGGTGGACGCGTGGTGAACCTGCGCGACCTGCAGAGCCTGATTTTCATGGCCGGCGCCAGCGCCCTCATGGTCGGCAATTATCTCACCACGCTGAATCAACCGGTTGAAAAGGACCTGCAGATGCTCAAAGACCTGGGGCTCGATCCCAACTGGGATAAGCACGGATTCAGCGACCAGGACGAAAGCGGGTGCGGCTGCGAAACGAGCCGCAACGAACTTGAACCCGCAACGGCGTAGGTGTCGGGACTCCCGGAATACTGGCAGCAAGCCGTGAAACCCCGTGTGCTCGTCAGAACTCCGACTCTCGCGGATCGCGCCGCGTTTATCGCCGCAGTGCGCTGCAGCCGCGCCCTGCATCGTCCATGGGTTTCCGCGCCGGCGACGGAACAAGCCTACCGCCGTTATTTGAAGCGCATCGCCGGCAAGGAGCACCGAGGCTTCCTGGTGGTCGATGCCGGGGGCGGCGATCTGATCGGCATCATCAATCTCAACAATATTATTCTCGGGGCATTCCGGAGCGCGTTCCTCGGCTATTACGCATTCGCGGGCGGTGCTGGGCGGGGTTTGATGAATGATGGATTGAGGCTGGTGATGGCTCAGGCGTTCCGAAAATTGAAGCTCCACCGGTTGGAGGCCAACATACAACCGGGCAACCGTGCCTCGATTGCTCTGGCGCGGAAGTGTGGACTCAGGCGCGAGGGCTTTTCCCGGCGCTATCTCAAAGTGCGGGGCCGCTGGAAGGATCATGAACGGTGGGCGATCTGCGTGGAAGATTTCACTTCCTCCAGCCGATGAGAGCCACAGCCGCGAGCCCCAAGACGATGCTGGATTGCCAGTCACGCCACAGCCCGTTGAAACTTCACACTTCTGTGTAAACTTCCACCATGCAGCGGCTGAACAAAAACACGGGCGGCTATTTCGGTGAGACGATTGACATTCACGCCGTCCTGCAGGACATCAAAGCCGCGGCTCAAGAAAATGCCTGGAGTTCAGAAACCTTTCTGGCGAATGCCGGGGTTGAACTTCTCGCGCTGCGCCGGAGTCAACCCTCAACCCTCAACCCTCAACCCTCAACCCGCATTTACCTCAGCACGGGCATTCATGGAGACGAACCGGCCGGCCCTCTGGCCATGCGCCAATTGATCCAGGAAAACCGCTGGCCGGAAAATGTCAGTCTCTGGCTTTGCCCGTGCCTGAACCCGGCCGGTTTCAAATTGAACCGCCGCGAAAACGCGGAGGGCAGGGACTTGAACCGCGACTACCGGCATTTCAAAACCGCGGAAGTCCGGGCGCACGTGCAATGGCTTGAATGCCAGCCGGCCTTCGACGTCACCTTTTGCCTGCACGAAGACTGGGAATCGCACGGGTTTTATCTCTACGAACTGAATCCCGAACACCATCCTTCGCCCTCCCGCAAAATGATTGAAGCCGTCGCTGAGGTCTGCCCGATTGACCTGTCGCCGGTGATTGAAGGCCGCGAAGCCGTCGGCGGGCTGATCAATCCGAATCTGGATCCCGCCAGTCGTCCGGAATGGCCGGAGGCATTCTGGCTGTTGCAAAACAAAACCCGCCTAAGCTATACGCTGGAAGCGCCGTCGGATTTTCCACTGTCGGTCCGCGTGGCCGCGCTCGTGGCCGGCGTCAACGCGGCCCTGGCGCACGCGACTTGATGGGCGTGCGTCCGTCCTCGGGCGCCGCGGGGTGGTATGCGCGGCGCGGGTTGGAACTTCCCGAAACCGTCGTGCGGACCGGTGTTGCTGCGGCCGGGACGGCCGCACTCCGAGCAATGAATCACCTGGGTTGAGCCTGCGAAGGGAGGGTAAGGAGTTTAACCGATTCAACCGGGAATTCATTTCCGC
>CAZFOA010000039.1:0-21758 GCA_964520205.1 uncultured Verrucomicrobiota bacterium
GCTTGGCTCCATTGCCAAATTGTTGATCGAAGTCTTATGATTAAAGTGCCGAACACCGATAAAGCCCGGGCGGTCAAATGGAAAAAGAGGTAGGGCCGGAAGTTTTTGTTCTCGTCCGTTAAGCGTCCTCAGAGTGAAGAGGTCAAGCCCGGAAAACGGAAAAATCTTGTACAGCAACTCACCCGAGCGCTCGCAGCCCGGCGCTGTCATGTGGCTGCGACAACCCAAAGGCCGGCAGTCATGGCGTCATGGGCCTGCTCGCTGCAGACAAAGTCAGTCTGTCCGGAAACGGGTCGCCTGGTTTTATAGTAAGCGTCACGCCGAGTGAATGGCGTTGCCGGCCTGTTTGCACGTGGTCAATTTTCCTTTTGCTCCCTTTCCCACCGCGATAAAGTGGATGCCGGGACAGCCGCTGATGAAGAACGTCGTATATTTCGATCTCGAGACGCAAAAATCCGCCGAGGAAGTCGGCGGATGGAACCAGATCAGCCGCATGGGACTGAGCGTGGGCGTGACGTACAGCACCGAGCGCGGCGGCTACAAGATTTACGGCGAGAAACAGGTGGACGATCTCATCAAGGATTTGCAGCGCGCGGACCTGGTGGTCGGCTTCAACAACCTTCGCTTCGATTACGAGGTGCTGCACGGGTACACGACGCTGGATCTGCGCCAGTTGCCCACGCTCGACATGCTGGTGGAGCTGCAGCGCCAGTTGCAGCACCGGCTGTCGCTCGATGCCATCGTGACCGCGACGTTCGGCGTGGAGAAAACCGCCGAAGGCCTGCAAGCCATCCAATGGTATCGCGAAGGCAAGCTGCTGGAGATCGCCGAGTATTGTTGCTACGATGTGAAGCTCACGAAATGGGTGCATGAATACGGCTCTCACCACCGGCAACTTCATTACCGCAATCGCTTCGGGAAAAAGCTGACCGTGCCCGTGAGTTGGTGAATTTGGAATTTCAACTTTGAGATTCGAAACCCAGAAGGTGTTGCGGCTGATTTCAAGAGTTGGAAGCAGTGCCGAAACCTCCATAAAATCGAAAGTATGAGTTTATTGACCCGGCGGCTTTTGTTTTGCCTGTTCTTCATATCGGGGTTCTGCAGTCTCGTCTATCAGGTGGTCTGGACGCGGATGGCGTTCGCCTCGTTCGGCATCATTACTCCGGTGTTGTCGGTGGTGATTTCGGTATTCATGCTGGGGCTGGCTCTGGGGGCGTGGGCGGGAGGGCGATCCATCGCGGCGCTGGTCCGAAAAACCGGGCTTTCGGCGGCGGTTATCTATGCCGCTGCGGAGATGATGATCGGTTTGGGGGCATTTGCGGTTCCCAAGCTGTTCGCGGCCGGCGAGGATTTTCTGCTGGCGGCGGGCCAGACGAATTCCCTCGGCTATCTTTCCCTGTCGGCGCTGGTGCTGGCGTGTTCCATTTTGCCCTGGTGTGTTTTCATGGGCGCGACCTTTCCGCTGATGATGGCTTACGTGCGGGAGTGGGAATCCCGGAACGCGGAAAGTTTCAGTTTCCTTTATTTGGCAAACGTGCTGGGGGCGATGAGCGGCACTTTTCTGACGGCGGTTGTTTTTGTGGAGGTTCTCGGTTTTCATCACACCCTCGGCTTGGCCGCCGCCGGCAACTTCAGCATCGCCCTGGTCAGCGGGTGCCTGGGGTGGAAGCAGCGCGGTCGCGCGGCGGTTCCGGCGCCGGAAGCGGAACGTGCGGTCATGACATCTGCAGCGCCGGGGTCGCAACACTCCCGAGGCGGGTTTGTCAAAGCAGTCCTCTTCTCGACGGGTTTTTGCGCCATGGCCATGGAAGTTGTTTGGACGCGTGCTTTCACGCCTGTCTTGAAAACGCAGGTCTATTCCTTTGCGGCGGTCGTTTTCATTTATCTCGGCGCCACGTTTTTGGGATCGCTTCTGTATCGACGTCATTTGCGAATCCAGGCGGTGCGCCCGACTGCGGAGTTGCTGGCCTGGCTGGCTGTCGCGGCATTCCTCCCGATCCTGATTAACGATCCCCGGCTCGTCGCATCGAGTTGGAGCCAGCCAGTCCATCTGGGGAGTGCCGCTCTTTTGCTTGCCAGCATAGGCCCGTTTTGTGCCGTGCTGGGATATCTGACTCCGGGCTTGATCGATCAATCCGCTGCCGGCGATCCCTCGGCTGCCGGCAAAGCCTACGCCCTCAATGTTCTTGGATGCATTCTGGGACCGCTCCTGGCTTCTTATGCTTTGTTGCCCTGGATCAGGGAGCGGTACGGGCTCGTGCTTTTGTGCCTGCCATTTGTTGTTTTTTATCTCTTCAGTTGCCGATCTTTGGCCGCCAGGCAACGGCTGGGTTCGGGGCTGGCTCTCTGCGCCGTGCTGGTGTGTTCACTGTTGGTTTCTGAAGATTTTGAAGTTTATGTCGCTCAATTCTCCCCCAAGACTGAGGTTCGCAGGGATTACGCTGCCTCCGTTATTTCCGTTGGCACAGGGATGGACAAGGCGCTTCTGGTGAATGGTGTAAGCATGACCGTGTTGACCCCGGTCACCAAATTCATGGTTCACCTGCCACTGGCGTTTCATCAGGGCCGTCCCGAATCCGCGCTTATCATTTGTTTTGGCATGGGCACGAGCTATCGCTCGGCGTTGAGTTGGAATATCCGGACCACCGCCGTGGAATTAGTGCCCAGCGTAAAGGACGCCTTCGGATTTTATCACACGAACGCTTCCCGGTTTATTGACGATCCGAAAGGCCGGATTGTCACGGACGACGGACGCCGCTTTCTCCGGCGCACCCGGGAGCGATTTGATGTGATAGTTATCGATCCGCCCCCTCCGGTGGAGGCGGCGGGTTCCAGTCTTCTTTATTCGCAACAATTTTACGACCTGGCCAAACAACATTTGAACCCTCACGGAATTCTTCAAGCCTGGTTCCCGGGCGGCGAACTCAAGACTGCCGAGGCGGTGCTTCGGTCGATCCACGATTCGTTCCCGTATGTGCGTTGTTTTGATTCACTCGAGGGGTGGGGGACCCACCTGTTGGCTTCGATGGAGCCGATCGAGATCCGCTCCGCCGAGGAACTCGCGGCGAGGATGCCGGACGCGGCCGGGAAGGATTTGTTGGAATGGAGTGATTCGCGGGATTTGCCCGCTTATCTGCGCGTGGTTCTGTCCAATGAGGTTCCGATTCAGAATGTCCTTGATGCCGATCCGCGCATTCGCATCAATGACGACCACCCTTTCAATGAATACTTCCTGTTGCGGCGTTATGGCCTCTTTCCCTACTGATTGGGGCGCAAACCGCAGCCCTGCCGGCTGCGCTCCGCGAAAGCGTCAGATGTAATACATTTTTTCCTTCTCGACGCCATCGTCGAGCAATTGCTGGAAGGTGATTTTGTCGGCGGCCTCGTCCACGGCGTTTTTCAATTTGCGCCAGGCGCTGCGCAGTTCGGGCGCGCAATTCGGGTCGCTTAATGCGGGGGTGTCGAACACTTCGCCGTGCACGGCCCGGAGCACGTCGCCGAGCGAGATTTCCGCCGGAGCGCGGGCCAGGAGATAGCCCCCTTCCTTGCCCCGGACGCTTTTGGCGATGCCCTGGGCCTTCAGCTCGATGAGGATCTGGACCAGGTAATTCGCCGGCACGCCTTGTCTGGCGGCCAGATCTTCAACCCGCAACGCGGCACCGGTTGGGTGATGCCGCGACAGGCCCAGCACCGCGCGGGTGGCGTAGTCGCTTTTGACCGACAACTTCACCCGGGCAACTTAATGGACGCGCGGCAAATCGCAATCAAAACAGGGCGCCGTCATCCAGGCCAGGCGCGGGAACCCTATCCGCGCCGCTCAATTTGCACCGAGACGTTCATCGCGCGATCGGTGGTGCCTTTGTAATTGCCTTTTACCGGCGCCACGTCCGCGTAGTCGCGGCCGACACCGATCTTCACGTAGGCTTCATCCGGCCGGCGGTTGTGGGTCGGATCCAGCGGCTGCCAGCCGGCTCCCGGGACGAACACTTCCGTCCAGGCATGCGTGGCGCTGGCGGTTTCAGTGGCCAGATAGCCGCTGACATACAGTGCCGGTATCCGAAGCGTGCGGCACAAGCCGAGCATCACATGCGCGAAATCCTGGCAGACCCCGCGGCGCCGGGCGAGGACTTCGCTCATATGCGTATGCACCTGCGTGGATTGGCTCTGATAGTCGATATGCTGGTGGACGAAGTTCATCAACCGCAGCGCGCATTGCCAGACGTCGTCCTCGCCTTGAACGGCTTCCACCGCCACTCGCCACGTTTCGGGTTCCGTGTCCACGTAACGGCTTGCCTGGACGAAGTCGTAGCAGCGCCCCACTCCGAACGCCTCCTTCAACCGCGCCAGCGGCGCGGGCCGCGTGTCAGGAGCCAGTCCCGGTTTCGGATGGGTGCTGACCTGCAGATGGGTTTCCACCACCAGCTCCGCGTGCGGCTCGACGATGTCGAAGTGATGAACGCAATTGGAGTAAAAGTCATGATACTGCCGCACCCGCGCCGTCGGGAAGATGCGCAGATCGAAGGCATCAACGGTCTGGTGTTCGTTGGAAAAGGGCTGCAGCCGCACCTCGTTGAAACTATCGCGCACCGGCGCGGCGTACGCGAAGCGGGTCGTGTGTCGAATGTTCCAGTGCATCGCAAAACTCAAACGGAAATCCGGCGCCAACGCGAGCCAAAGTTTACCCGGCTCCCGACGGAATCACGTCCACGGCCACTTTGACTTCATGGTCGCCCCCGCCGGTGAGGATGCCGCTGAACGGGCTCACGTCTCCGAAATCCCGCCCATAGGCCACGGTGATGTGTTCCTCCTCCGGCATCAGGTCGTTCGTCGGGTCAAAATCCACCCACCCTGCGCCCGGACAAAACAGCGAAAACCACGCATGGGAAGCGTCGGCGCCGAGGAGTTTCTTCCGGCCCGGCGCCGAGTGCGTGCGCAAATAGCCGCTCACATACCGTGCCGGCAGGCCGAGGGACCGCAGGCAGGCGATCCCCAAATGCGCGAAGTCCTGGCACACGCCGCGGCGCTTTTCCAGGACTTCCTCCAGCGGCGTCGCGACCGTGGTGGCCTTGGGATCATATTTGAAATCGTGGAAGATGCGGCGCATGAGGTCGCGGGCGCCGGCCAGCAGCGGGAGGCCCGGGCCAAAACTTGGCAGGGCGTAGGCCGCCAGGTCGAACGACGCGCGCACCTGCGGCGAATCGAAAACAAACTGGTACGGTTCGACCACCTCCGGCGAAACCGGGTCCCGGAACAGACGGGCCACGTCCTCCCACGCGGGTGAGGCTTCGGACGCGACGGGCTTTTCCCGGCGAAGGGACACCTTGCTGTGCGTGACCACTTCGAGCCGGCGATGCACTTCCTGAACGCTGAAAAAACAGAGCGGGTTGCCGAAATAATCGTGCCGCGACTTCCGGAGCGCCGGTTCGGGAACGATTTTCAGCGAAAATGCCCCGCACGTCTGGCCGGCCGTGACCCGCGGTTCGAGACGCGCCACGTGATGCGACACGGTCACCGGCGCGGCGTAATCGTAAATCGTTCGATGAACAATCTCGTAGTTCATGGCGCGTCGTTCCGGCCCGTGCGGGAAAGGGTCGAATGGGCAAAATAATTCGCCGCGATCGCCTCGGACAGTTTGGGCAGTTCCCGCAGTGTCTCCCGAATTGCGCGCAACACGTTGCTTCGGCCCCAGAGCTCGCGCGGGCCCGCGAGTTCGCGCGGATCGGTCTGTGTCAGTTTTGCCAGACATTCCTGGACAATTCGTTTGCCCGAACCCGGCGAGTTTTCACGTTCGGGCGGCAGATGTTCGAAATGCTTGGCCAGCTGGCTGATTTGAAACAGCACGGAACGAGGATTCCGGTCGTCGAGCAGGACCAGGTCGAAAACCGCCGGGACGTGCGGGAACAGGTTGTAGCGCGAACGGAAGGTGATGGAACTGTCCGCCACTTCCAGCACCGCTTCGAGCACGCTGGGATTTTCGGCCTCCGGCGAGCACAAAGTCGCCTCCAGGAGCACGCCCAGGTAAACCGCGCGTTCGATGCGCAAACCGATGTCGAGAAAGCGCCACGCCTGTGCGCGGGTCATGTTTTCCCGCGCCAGCCCCTGAAACGCGGCCAGGCCGAGCAACGTCTCGTTCAGCAAACCCATGGCGTCACCGGCCAGCATCACCAGACTCGTTGCCGGCATGGACAGGCGTTCATGGAGCCGGCTCAACACCCGCCACATGTCGTTGGATGTGCGGTCGCGCACGAGCATGGCGAGCCGCTGCAAATGCTCGGCGGTCCGGCGCAAACTGCCGCCGCGCTCCGGGTCGAAAATCGCCGCGAGCAATTCAGCCTCGAAGGCCTCGGCATTCTGGCGGAGCTCCGGCTTCTCCGAAATGCCGGGCAACTGGCCCTGCACTTCCAGTGTCCGGAGCACCGGCGCCAGCAGCGGCATCGCGCTGCCGGTGCGCTCCGGGTTGAACCGCCGGAGCGCGCTGCGCAACAACCGTCCCGTCGCGTCGGCGCGCTCGGAGTAACGGCCCAGCCAGAAAAAATTGTCCGCCAGCCGGCTCGGCAGATTGTTGCCCGTCCGGCGCAGCTCGGTGCTTTGGTCCGGCGCGTGAAGCAGGGTGACTTCCTCGATGGGCGTGCTGGAAATAATCCAGGTGTCCTTGCTGCTGCTGCCGCGCTGCATGGAGATGAAACGTCCGCCGATCTCCGGCGACACCCGGGCCAGCCCGCCGGGCATCACTCGATAACCGCCTCCGCTCGCCACCAGGAAAACCCGCAAGCCGACCGGTCGCGCGGCCAGTCCGCCTTTTTCCCACGACGGCGCGCTGGACAGTTCCACGCGCTCCTGCGCGACGAACAGGTCCGGATCGAATTCGATATGCCGGCGCAGCGCATCGCCCGCGGCGGCCGGCAGCGGTGCGTCCGGACCGGCGGCGCGGAGGTGTGCGCGGAACGCCGGTTTGACGTGCAATTTGTCCAGGTGCTCGAGGACGTATTGCCGGGCGGAGGACTGGCCGCACCACCACGTGGCCACCGACGGCAACTTCAATTCCTCCCCCAGCACGTGCCGGCACAAGCCCGGCAGGAACGCCATGAACGCCGGGCTCTGCAGCAGGCCGCTGCCCAGGGCGTTGGCCACCACCACATTGCCGGCTCGCAACGCTTCGACCAGGCCCGGCACGCCGAGGATCGAGTCGTAACGCAGTTCCAGCGGGTCGCAAAAATCGTCATCCACGCGGCGCAGAATCACGTCCACCGGTTCAAGCCCGCTCAGCGTTTTCAGAAAAACCCGGTCATCGCGCACGGTGAGGTCCTGGCCTTCGACGAGCATGTAGCCCAGATACCGCGCGAGGTAGGCCTGCTCGAAATACGTTTCGTTGTGCGGCCCGGAGGCGTGCAGCACGACCCGCGCCTTTTCCGACCCGTGCGGCGCCAGTTGGGCGAGCGAATTCTGCAGGTCGCGGAAGAACCCGGCCAGCCGGTGGACGTGGTTGTCGCGAAACGATTCGGGCAGGATGCGCGAAGTGACAAGCCGGTTGGCCAGCGCGTAGCCCGCGCCGGTGGGAATTTGTGTGCGGTCGGAAATCACCCACCAGCGGCCGTCGGGCGAGCGAGCGAGGTCGGCGGCATAGAAGTGAAGAAAAACATTCTCCGGCGGGCGGATGCCGTGGCAGGGACGCAGGAAATCCGGCTGCGCAAAAACCAGCGCCGGAGACAGCCGGCGCGAGCGAATCAGTTCCTGCGGACCGTAACAATCCGCCAGAATGCGGTTGAGCAACGTTGCGCGTTGGATGAGGCCTTCCTCCAGCACGCGCCATTCCTCGGGGGCGACCATAAACGGAATGGGATCGAGTTGCCAGGGCCGCTCCATGCCGCGCGGATCGCCATAAACATTGTAGGTGATGCCCTGTTCGTGGACCAGCCGCTGGCAGGTGTCCCACCGGTGCTGCAACTCCTCCGGATTCAATTTTTCCAGCGCGCCGATCAGGCCGGCGTAATGCGGCCGGGGCTCGCCGGTTTCCGAAAGCAATTCATCAAACGCCCCCTTGCTTCCGCGATAAGCCGCCAGCAGGCCGGGCGCGGACTTGGCGTCGGGACGAGCCAACGTTTCACTCATGAGATCGCGGGATTCTACCGGACGCCACGGGTGCCGGCCAGTTTTCTTCTCGGCGTCAGACATTCCGCAAATCCAGGGTGAATGGAAAATCCGGGTGGCGCGGCACGACCCGCGGTTGCATCGGGCCGGGGGTGTGGCCGAAGTGGAAGAAGCGCGCGAGGCGGCGGCTCTCCGCCTCATAGGCATTCACGGGAAAGGTGGTGTAGTTTCGTCCGCCGGGATGCGTGACGTGGCAGGTGCAGCCCCCGAGGCTGCGGTGGTTCCAGGTGTCCACCAGGTCGAACACGAGCGGCGCATGCACGCTGATCGTGGGGTGCAAACCGTTTGGGGGCTGCCAGGCCCGGTAACGAACTCCCGCCACTCCTTCGCCGTTGGCTCCGGTGGGATGCAACAACACCTGATAGCCGTTGCAGGCGACGGCGAAGCGGCCGCCCGTGAGCCCGCTCGCCTTGACTTGCAGGCGCTCGACCGAGCTGTCCACGTAACGCACCGTGCCGCCGGCCCCGGATTCTTCGCCGAGCACGTGCCAGGGTTCGAGCGCGCCGCGGAGTTCGAGCTGCAGATCCCGCAGCGCAAGATCGCCCAGGCGCGGGAATCGAAACTCGAATTGCGGCGCGAACCAATCGAACTCGAACGGATAACCGGCCTCGCGCAAATCCCCGATGACATCCTGGAAATCCGTTTCGCAGAAGTGCGGCAGCATCCAGCGGTCGTGGATGTCGGTGCCCCAGCGGACGAGCGGTTGGGTGTAAGGCTGCCGCCAGAATTTGGCGATGAGACCGCGCAAGAGGAGGTGCTGGGCCAGGCTCATGCGCGGGTGCGGCGGCATTTCAAAGGCGCGCATTTCCACCAGACCCAGCCGCCCGCTGCTGGAATCCGGCGAAAAGAGTTTATCGATGCTGAACTCGGCGCGGTGGGTGTTGCCGGCGGCGTCAATCAGCAAATTGCGGAACAGGCGGTCCACCAGCCACGGCGGAATCCATTGATTCGCCTCGGGCAGCTGCTTGAACGCCACTTCGAGTTCGTAGAGCGAATCGTTGCGCGCCTCATCCACGCGCGGCGCCTGGCTGGTCGGGCCGATGAACAGGCCGCTGAACAGCCAGCTCAACGAGGGATGATTCTGCCAGTAGGCCAGCAGCGAGCGCAGCAAGTCCGGCCGGCGCAGGATCGGCGAGTCCGGCGGCGTGTCGCCTCCGATGATGATGTGGTTGCCGCCACCGGTCCCCGTGTGCCGGCCATCGAGCATGAACTTCTCCGCGCCCAGCCGCGATTGGCGCGCTTCCTCGTAAATAACCGTGGTGCGTTCCACCAGCTCCTTCCACGTCTTGCTCGGATGCAGGTTCACTTCGATGACACCGGGATCAGGAGTCACGGCCAACTTGTTCAGGCGTGGATCTTTGGGCGGTGTTTCGCCTTCAATGATCACCGGCACACCCATCTCAGTAACGGCTGTTTCAATGCCCGCAACCAGGTCGAGATAATCTTCCGTCGTCGCGACCGGCGGCATGAACACATGCAGCCGCCCTTCGCGCGGCTCCACGCAGAGCGCGGTCCGGATGACCCAGGGCGCGCTCTCGCCCTGGACCGGCCGGCGGTTGGGATCGATTTCCCGCGGCAACACCGGCAATTCCTTCTCGGGCTTAAGCTCCTGCGCGCGCTGGCCCGGGCCAAAACCCGGCGCAGCCGGCGCTCCCGCGCCACGGACGAATCGCTGGCCGGAGAGCTCGGGCTGGGCGCGGCAAGGAAATTCCCGCGGCAACGGCGGCAGTTTCTCCTGCGACGGATCCTGCCGCCAGATCCAAGGGAAATCCTTTTCGGCAACCCAGGGGATGGATTCGAGCGGCAGGCGCAGGCCCATCGGCGAATCGCCGGGGATGAGCCAGAGCGTGTCGTCGTCGCGCAGGAACCACTCGCCGGACATCCAGCCGGTTTGGTTTCCAGGCCCGTCGCGCTGGATCGGCAGGGCGTAGCCGGTGACTTCGCCGGGGTTTTTTTGAAAGATCTGCGCGATGCGATCGCGTTCCAGTTTGTCCTTCAAGTTGGATTTTTCCGGCGTGACGTTTGACGGCAGGCGGCGTTCCTTCCAGGCGTAATAGAAAATGTCTTCGTAAGCGGGCAGGAGATATTTTGGGTCGGCGCCGAGCACCCGGGAAATGCGGGTTAGCAGCTCTTTCGCCTCTTTGGCGCCGTGACCGTAGTCCTTGGATTCGTCGGCGATGAGCGAGTCGTCTTTCCAGATCGGCACGCCGTCCTTGCGCCAATAGGCGGCCAGCGCCCAGCGCGGGAGGGGTTCGCCCGGATACCATTTGCCCTGGCCGTAATGCAGCAGGGAGCCGGGCGCAAATTTTGCGCGCAAACGCTTGATGAGACTGCCGGACAGGACGCGTTTCCGATGCGAAACCGCAGTGAAATTCCACTCGGGACCGTCGGGATCGTCAATCGAAACAAATGTCGGCTCTCCGCCCATGGTGAGGCGGACGTCGTGCCGGTCCAGGTCGGAATCGATCACGTTGCCCAGAGCTTCAATCCGCTGCCATTGCTCCTCGGTGTAAGGCTGGGTGACGCGCGGCGATTCATGAATGCGCGTCACCTTCATCTCGACGCTGAATTCGCATTTGCACTCATCCACCGCGCCGCTGATGGGTGCGGCGCTCTGCGGGTCGGGAGTGGCGGCCAGCGGAATGTGGCCTTCGCCGGCGAACAGGCCGCTGGTGGGATCGAGACCGATCCAGCCGGCGCCGGGCAGATAGACTTCGCACCAGGCATGAAGGTCGGTGAAATCCTTTTCCGCGCCGCTGGGGCCGTCGAGCGATTTCACATCGGCTTTGAGCTGGACGAGGTATCCACTGACAAAGCGGGTGGCCAGGCCGCAATGCCGGAACAACTGGCAGAGCAGCCACGCGGAATCGCGGCACGAGCCGCTGCCCTTGGCGAGCGTCTCCTCCGGCGTTTGCACGCCGGGTTCGAGGCGAATGGTGTAACGGATGTCTTTCCAGAGCCGTTGATTGACGGCGACCAGGAAATCAATGGTGCGGGGTCCGGCCGCTCCGGACAGTTCGGCGGCCGGCGGGGCCTTCCGGGATTTCAGGCGCTTCCCGCCCGGCAAATCGCCGCGCACCGCTTTCAGATACCGGGTGAAATGGGGCGTGAGCCAGCATTTCAATTGGAACGGCTCGAGTTCGTGGTCGAGCGCCGGGTCGTATTCGAAGGGAAATTTTTCCGCCTGCGGTTCGAGGAAAAAGTCGAATGGATTGAACACCGCCATTTCCGCGACCAGGTCCACCTCGACGAGGAACTCGCGCGTCGGCTCCTCAAAGACCAGGCGGGCCAGGTAGTTCGACTGCGGATCCTGCTGCCAGTTGATAAAGTGTTTCTCCGGATGGACGCGGAGCGAGTAGCCCAGGATGCGCGGGCGCGAATGGGGCGCGGGACGCAGCCTCACGATCTGCGGCCCCAGCGAAACCGGACGGTCGTATCGGTAACGGCTGAGGTGATGCAGTGCGACGTGAATGGACATCGGGTTTACGACTTGCGATTTGCGATTGACGAGGTGCCAATGCGGTTCACGCGGTTTTGCGGGTGTAGGCCTCGATCGGTTCCGCGCCGAGGGTGCCGCGCAAGGCTTCCAGGTAGGCCGGCGCCTCGACTTCCTCGAGGGTTTTTCGGGCGCGGGACAGCCGGCCGGCAATGCCCAGGCGCGCGGCCTCGTCGGCGTGGCTCGCTCGTTTCAAAAACCGGTCGAGATATTCCACGTGCTGCCGCCACAGCCGGCGGTCGAGCTTTTGTTTCGCCGCCAGCCGCGCGGCATACCAGTCACTGGCCAGCAGGGATTCCCGGGTGAACAAATTGCGCACTTCGGGGTCGCCGAGGCCGTGGCCTTCCCACTGATCGTTCAGCATGCAATGCAGCAGCGCCCGCAACGGCGGACACGCTTGCGCCACACTCCCGTCATCGAAATACATCCGGGCGACGCTTTTCTGGGTGGTGACGATGTTGTCCATGCCGTCGGCGAAAATGTCCAGGCCCTGCAATTCGGGGCGCAGCATCTCGTCGGTGAAGACCCGTTGCGGATGATTGAACACGCGGCCGAAGAAAGTGTGGACGAAGCGCGCATTGATGCGATAGCCGAGCCGGCCGGCCAGCACGGGTTTCCCGGCGTGTTCGAAGTCCGCGCATTTCTCCAGGTAACTGCCGGCGATCAGGAACCTCGGATCGCGCTCCTCGGGCGACATGCGGCACCAAACTTCCGGCACGAGCAGGCTGACGTCATGGTCCACGCGCACTTTCGGGCCGAGATAACCCGCCGCGGTCACGAACCCGTGATGGCCGGTGAGAATCCACGAGACCAGGGCGTTATTGAGATCGATGATTGGCGGCAGGGCGTTGAAAGGCCCTTTGGTGAGCGCGCCTTCCGAGCCGGCGCCGGTCGTCGAGGGCGATTTGCCGGTCAGGCTGCATATGAATTCCAGGAACAATTCCGGCAGTTCGAGATAGTGGATCGGGTTGAACACCGCCAGCGAACGGATCTGACTCTCGGGCGGGTTGTTGCGGCGGCCTGGAAGGACGGCTCCGACGGGCGACAGGACCGGCTGGCCGGGCGGGAGGCGGCGGCGCAGCCGCGCGGTCATTTCCGCGAGATACGAATCGCGCGGATGGACCAGGTCCGGACGGTTCTGGAGGTAGCGCGGATTTTTGCTGGGCTTGCCCTCGACCAGGCGCGGGTGCGCCGAGGAGACGAAAAATCCGGAAGATTCGGCCGCCGTTTTCCGGATCAGCTCCTGCATCGGCGCGGTGAACTGGTGAAAGCCGATGGAATCCTCGACCAATTCCCGGGCCACGGCCGGGGTGAGCGGCTCGTAATTCGAGAAGAAATTGTCGGACCGCGCGAAATCCGATTCGGTCTGCTTGTCATAGCCCCGGTGAATGGCGTCGTCCGGGCGCTGAAACAGCCGCCGCTCGGCGTTCTTCACGAATTTGAGCGAGTCGGTTCCCGGAGTTCCGGGAGGATTCGGGAGCGCGCGCGGCGGCACCACCACCGAGGCGGTGATGTCGTCCTCGAACTGGATTTTCACCGCCGGATGGAAATCCTTGCGCAGGCCGAAGGTGCGCCACGAGCCGTCCGGGTCGAAGCCGACCCGCAAATAGGTGGTGACCAGCTTGCGGTTGTCGCACTTCAATTCGTTGCCCGGAGTGCCGTTGATGAAATCGACGCTGAAGTGATCGCGCCAGTTTGGGCCCCACTCCGGCTTGAAATAGCGTTTCACAACGAAGACCAACTCTTTCAGGTATTGCGGGACGGCGGCGAGCCAGGCGTTGTATTCGGGCCGGTAATCGCGTTCGTCGGGGATGAGCAGTTTGATGACGGAGCCGAGCGAGCGTTCCGCGTTGAGGATCGGGCGCTGGTCCACGCGCGCCGGGTCGAGGAAACGGCCGCTGTAATCGCGCTCGATCAGTTCGGCCACCTGGTCGAAATCCTTTTTGAAATCCGCGACGAAGACGGGCCCGGTGAGGACCGCGTCGGTGATCGGTTTGGAGATTTCCGATTTGCCGCCGCCGGAGACGGTGCACGGTTTGTGGCAGAGCAAGCCCTCGGCGACGGTTCCGACGAGCCGCCACGAGCGGTTCTCGCCGGGTTTTTCCATCCGGACGGCGTAACCGGAGGGGCGGACGTAGCTTTTGCCGGGCAACAACTTGATGGATCGCTCGGTCTTGCCGCCGGGCCAGGACACCTGTTGCCGGTGCAGATCAAACAGCGCGTCCTCCTGGACGTAAATAATGTCCGGGTATTGCTTGTCCACGGCATAACCTTCCGGTTTCAGGTCGATCAGATCACGGTAAACCACGCTGATTTCCTTGAACGAATGGCCCATGGGTTTGACGTGGAGGTCGCCGCTGAATTCCTCGCCGAGATCGTAGCTGGGAAACACCAGCGCGCCGCCGGCGTGTTCCTCTTCGCAGAGGCCGTAAAGATTCGCCGCGAAGCTGATCTGGGTTTTCACCTCCTTCTTGCAATAGCCGAAATAGTTGTCTGCGATGAGGGTCACGATCACGCCGGTTTCGTCGCGGCAGGTGAGTTTGAAGGCCTGGCCGTTGTTGTAAAACTCCCACTCATCGCGCCAGCACATGCCGTCCCGGCGCTGGCGTTCGCTGGCCTCTTCCCAGCGCGGCAGCCCGGCGGCTTTCTTGGTGATCTTGGTCAGGTGGGGCGCGAGGATGACGCAGCCCGTGTGGCCGGTCCAGTGTTCCGGGTCCAGGCCGGCGTCGTTCTCCGGCAGGGCGGGATCGCCGCCGTTGCCGAAGATGTTTTCGACGAAATCGAGGTTGCTGACCAGGTTGCCGGGCGCGAAGAAGCGAACTTCCATCGTTTTCTCCGCCGAAAATCCCGGCACGGCGGGGCAGACGATGGGCCGCATCAGCAGCGAAACGAAACATTCCACGGGTTGCGGTTGCGTGGCGGTGAAGGGCAGGCGCAGGAGGTCGCGCGGCGGATTGAAAGCGTGGCTCAGCATTTTTCCGAAGACCACCCGCGGGACCGCCAGTTTGTCTTCGGGCACCGGCAGGCCGCCCTCCGCGACGTGAAAAATGCCCTGGGTCGTCCGGCGGTCGCTGCGGGGATTGTGCAGCACCCCCTGCGCGAGGCGATACGAATTGAGAATGCCCGACGCGAAGTCGTCGCGGTCCACCGGCAGCGACAGCACGCGCGCCATGCCGGGGCGGTCCAGAACGAAGGTCCGCAGCGGCAGTTTCGTCACCGGCACGTCCTGGAGATAGTCGAACAGGAAGGATTGAATGCGCTGATCGGCGGGGCAGAGGTAATGGGCCAGCAACCGTTCCTTCTCGCGGTACTGGGCCACCAGCGAGGTGACGATGTCGCCGAACTCCGCGCCATGGCCCGTCGCCACGGGCGGGAACCCGAGCAGGGACAGCTTGACGTTGATGGCGGAGATGAGATTCGCCTCCGCAGCCGGGCAGTGGGAGCTCATGCGGACTCCGTTTCCAGGTAGCGGATCCGTTTGTGGATGTCCGTGTTGATCGAGTGATACGGCTGGGCGAGGTTGCCGGCCGCGAACAGCGTTTGGCGCGCGTGTTCCATGTCGTCTTCGCCGATGGCATCGGTAAAAATCGGCAGCAGATAGTCCATTCCCAGTTTTGATGGCTTCATTAATTTTGGATCATAAAGCGCCGGATGCATTTTTCGAGCATGAATGTGCCCCCAGCGATCCCGAAAGCGGTTGGCGTCGTAGCCTTCGACGTGGAACCCCTTCGCCGCATTGTACTGGAGCACGGCAACGGCGTTGTTCCGGCCTTCGACCAGGAGTTCGATGGCCTTGGCGCCCAGTTGCGCGGCGTAGAAACGATCGAACAGGATGGGCCGGCCGCCGCGCTGCGTATGGCCGACTTTGCGGGTAAACACCGCTTCGCTGGCGGATTCCCCGCGCCGGTAAAGCTGGAAGTAACGGTCGCCGATCATTTGGATCAATTTGGACCGCAGCGCCTCCGCCGCGCCGCTCAGGACCACGTTGCCGGCGGGATCTTTGGTCTTGGTTTCCGCGCCCAGTTCGCGGCCTTGCGCGTCAACGATGCCTTCGCCGCAGACGATGACCACGTTTTTTTGGAGGTCGTAAAGGTGCCGGACGCGCTCGGCCAGTTGCTCGAGGTCGGGCGCGTGTTCGGGGACCAGGACAATATCCGGCCGGCCGTACGTCGATGCCAGCGCGATGTAACCGGAGTGCCGTCCCATGACTTCGATGATGGCGATGCGGCGGTGGCTTTCGGCCGTGGTCCGGATGCGTTCGACGCCGGTGGCCGACACAAAGACCGCGGTTGCGAAACCGGGCGTGGTGTAATTGACAATCTGGTCGAGGTCGAAGACGGCGCTGGATTCGGCTTGTTTGTAGCGGAAGCCGTGGCGGGCTGACGGCTCGTTCACGCGCACCCATTCATCCGGTTCGCTGGGATAATTCAAGCCCAGGTCGTTATCGATGGTCTTGGGCGCGAGCACGGTGGGCAGGCGCTCGGTGAGCGGTTGCAGACCGTTGAGCGTTCCATCGCCACCGATGCAGATCAGCCCTTCGATGCCCAGTTTTTTCAGCCGCGATTCGATCAGGTCGAGTTCGCCCTGGTTGTCCGGGTCAATGTAATCGCGCGACGAGCCGATCAGCGTGCCGCCTTTGGTCGGGTCGAGTTCGGGGATTTCCTGGTAGAGCGGATTGAGGTGGACGTGCGGAACCCGCGGGTTGAACAGGCAATTGAAGCCTTTGATGAGGCCGATGATTTCGACCTTGAGCTGGTTGGCGCGCATGACCGCGCCATGGATGGTGGCGTTCAAGGCCGGGGTGTCGCCGCCGGCGGTGAGGATGCCGACGCGTTTCATGTCGCCGCCGGGTTGCGCCGGATGCCGGACTGCTGCTGCTGTTCCTCCTGCTGGACGAAATGTTCATCGTCGCCGGTGCCAAAGGCGTGCGTGATATAAGCGGTGAACAGGGCATCGCCGATGGCATTCAACTTGATCTGCAATCGATCGAGATAATCATGCAGCCCGGCTTCAAAAACCTCCTCGATGGTGGTGAATTGCAACTCTGCCACGAGACGTCCGGCGAGCTTTTCGGCTTCATTTGAGAACCGGCGGCCGGACACGCCCGAGATGCAGCGCAACGCCCCGTTCAACTCGTCCACGCAACACCGCACGGAACGGGGGAAATCCTCGTTCAACAGCAACAGCTCCGCGACGTCGCGCGGATGCACCTCGGGGCCGTAAATGGATTTGAAAACGTCCCACGCGCTGCAGGAGCGGAGGATGGCGGACCATTCCAGCGCCTCGGTTTGGTTCACCGTCCGGGGCAGGCCGCGTTCGGGCAGGGTATGGTAGCGCACGTCGAGAATGCGCGAGGTCTTGTCCGCGCGTTCTATGAATCGGCCCGCCTGGCTGAACCACCAGCCCTCGTTGCGAACATGGGTGGCATGGCTGATGCCGATCAATTGGAGCGAACTGGATTTGATCTGGTTGAAAAAGTCGCTCGGGCTGTCGAGCCACATCTGGCGCGCCTCCGGCGAGAGCACAAAGAGATACAGACGGTTCAGCTCCTCCCAGGTCTCGACGGTGATCTGGTCGCGCACCATGCGTGCGTTCTCGCGCGCCTGGTGAATCGACGAAACAATCGAGTTCGGATTTTCCTGCCGGAACACCATGAATTCAGCCACCGTCGCCGCAGTGGCCCGCTGATGCTGGGCGACAAACGTCTCCTCATCGCCGGTGCATTGCACGATGGGCATCCAATGATCGCGCAGACCTTCGTCGTCGAGACTCCGGAAATCGAGGAGCAACTGGAGATTCACATCGAGAATGCGCGCGATATTTTCCGCGCGCTCAATGTGGCGCGACATCCAGTAAAGCGAGTTGGCAACGCGGCTTAGCATTTTTGATTCACGATTTACGATTTACGCGCCGCTTTGATTGTTCTGGCCTCGGGCAATGAACGACAGGGTCGTGCCTTTGCAGCAGGTGGAGCATTTGGGTTTCCATGCACCGGGTTTCCGTCACCCGCGGCGATCGTGCCTCCAAGGACGCGTAAATCGTAAATCGCATATCGTCAATTCCGAATTACTCATTCGCAAATAAAACCCACGTGTCCTTGCTGCCGCCGCCCTGCGAGGAGTTCACCACGAGCGACCCTTTGCGCAGCGCGACCCGCGTCAGGCCGCCGGGCACAACAACAATTTTTTCCCCGTTCAGGATGAACGGACGCAGATCGATGTGCCGCCCTTCGAACCCGTCCCCGACGAAGGTCGGATGACAGGACAGCGGGATCATGGGCTGGGCGATGTAATTGCGCGGGGCGGCTTCGATATGGCGGCGGAAGTCCTCGATTTCGGCTTTGGACGCCTTCGGCCCCATCAACATGCCGTAGCCGCCGGATTCGTTGGCCGCCTTCACCACCAGCTTCTCCAGATTGGCCAGGATGAACTTCAAATCGTTCTCCTCGCTCGCCAGATACGTCGGCACATTCGGAATGATGGGTTCCTGCTTCAGGTAATATTGGATCATGCGCGGCACAAAATAATAGATCACTTTGTCATCGGCAATGCCGGTGCCGATGGCGTTGGCCAGTGAAACCCGGCCGGCGCGGCAGGCGCCAACCAGCCCTGGCACGCCCAGCATCGAGTCGCGGCGGAAAACCGTCGGGTCGATAAAATCGTCGTCGATGCGGCGGTAGATCACATGGACCGGCTTAAGCCCTTTGGTCGTGCGCATGAACACGTGTTCGTCGTCCACGAGCAGGTCGCGGCCCTCGACGATTTCGATCCCCATCTGGCGCGCCAGATAGGTGTGTTCGAAGTAGGCGCTGTTGCTGGCGCCCGGCGTGAGCAGCACCACCGTCGGGTCGGCCACGCCTGCCGGCGCGATGTACTGCAGCATCTTCAGCAATTCCTGGGGATAATAGTCCACCGGCCGGACGCCGACGCTCTCGAACATGCCGCGAAAGGCGCGTTTCATGGCGCGCCGGTTTTCGAGCACATAACTGACACCGCTGGGGCAGCGCCCGTTGTCCTCGAGCACCAGGTATTCCCCCTTTTCATTCCGAATCAGGTCCGTGCCGCACACGTGAATGTAAATGTCCTTGGGCACGTCGAGGTTGACGACCTCGCGCCGAAAATGCTTTCCGGAAAGGATGTAGTGCGCCGGAATCACCCCGTCTTTCACAATGTGCTGCTCGTGGTAAATGTCGCGCAGGAAGAGATTCAACGCGGTGATGCGCTGGACCAGCCCGCGCTCGAGAAACTCCCACTCCTTGGCTGGAATGATGCGTGGCACGGGGTCGAAAGGAAAAATTCGCTCCGCGCCGCGCGAGTCGCCATACACATTGAACGTCACGCCTTGGCGCAAAAACGCAAGGTCAACCGCGTTCCGCTTGGCGGCAAACTCCTCCGGCGCGAGCCGGCCCAACGCGTCGTGAAGCTTTTCGTAGTGACTCAGCAGCGTGCCATCAAGGCCGAACATCTCGTCGAAAAATCCATCGACGTGATAATCCGCCAGCAGCGAGCGTTGCCGTTCCGATTTGGCCATCGTGATCATTTTGCGTCAGCTCTGTTGAAAAAGCCATCTCCGATCACACCGGAAATAGTGCTTTTTTCATCGGGTTTATGTCGTTTGCTGCAACCCGGTCATCCCTTAGCAGCCGGCTTGCCGTGCCTCCGTTTCGGGCGCCGGTTTGGCGGCATTCCCTGGCCGCCGGCGCCGGGTAGTGCTTTAATCAGTATTATGATTCATTATTGGACGACTTTTATCGAGTTGATCGGGACGCCGTTCCAGAATGCGCAATTGATTTGGGGTATCGTGCCGCTTTACTTCGCCTTGCTGCTGAACGAGATGACATCGGAAAGGGCCAACTTCCGCACCGCAATCCAGAGCGGTTTCAGTTTCATTTGGGCCGGCGCGCAATGGCTGTATCCCTACTTCCAGCCGCACGGTCCGGGCGGGCCGCATCTCGAGTTGAACGCCATGCTGCCGGTCAACCTGTTGGTCACCTTTCTGGTGCTCGCCCTCGGCGTCGTTGCCATCGTCAGCGGCTTTCGTCGCCGGTTCCCGAAATACACGGCGTTCCTCGGCAACATGCGGTTTGCCAATTATTTCATGATCTCCATCTTCCCCATGCAGACCCACTATTTGACCTGGAGCTGGGACCGCCTGATCGTCATCGCGCTGTTCGCCGTGCCCATCTGGCTGGCGCTCCATTTCGGCCTGATGCCAATCCGGAAATGAAACCGTAAGCTGTCCGCCAGGGCGCCGTTTCCCGCGGCGACACGGTTTCAATGGCGGAGGAACGGCGGACCACGTCCCGGGCCGCAGCCAGCGACGGCAGGTGTCCCAGTGCAATCGCCTGGATCAACAGATTACCCGTCGCGCTCGCTTCGGCGGGCCCTGCAATCACCGGAATGCCGAGCGCGTTGGCGATGAACTGGTTCAACAAGGCGTTCTTGCTCCCGCCGCCCAGGACGTGAAGGCGCCGGATTTTCCGGCCGGTCAATTCTTCGATCTGTTCGAATGTGCGCCGATAGGACAACGCCAGGCTCTCGAGGGCGCAGCGGACAAATGCGCCCGGACTGGCCGGCACCGGCTGCTTGGTCTCACGGCAGAAAGCCGCGATTTTCTCCGGCATATCACCCGGACTCATCAGGCGCGGATCGGCGGGGTCGATCAGCGACACAAAGGGCGGCGCCTGCTCTGCCAGCCGCGTCAGCGTGGGATAATCGTAGTCAGGTCCTGCCTTGGCCCAATGACGCCGGCATTCCTGAACGAGCCACAGGCCGACGAGATTCTTGAGTAATCGGACCGTGCCGCCGCAGCCGGTCTCGTTGGTGAACCCCTGGTCGCGGCAGGCCCCGGTCAGGATCGGTTCCGGCGTTTCAATCCCCATCGGCGACCAGGTGCCGGAAATGAGATAGGCCCAATCCGGGCCTGAAACCGGCACCGCCGCGACCGCTGCGCCGGTGTCGTGCGAACAAGTGGCAATCACTTCGAGCCCCGCCGGCAGGCCCGTTGCTTCGGCCAGTTCGGGCCGCAACTGCCCCAGGCGCGTGCCCGACGGAACAAGGGGCGGGAAGAGTCCGGGCGGCAGACCGAGCGTTTCGATCAGGGGTTTCGACCAGGTCCGGGTGCGCGGGTTGTAAAGCTGGCTGGTGCTGGCGAGCGACTGTTCGGCCTGGGCCACGCCCGAAAGCAGGAAGTTGAAGCCGTCGCCAATGTTCAAAAGCCGATGCGCTTTCGCCAGGCGCTCCGGTTTTTCCGCAGCGAGCTGAAAGATCGTGTTGAACGGCAGGAATTGAATGCCGGTCTCGGCGAAGATCGTGTTCCAGTCGGTTTTCGCATACGCGTTTCCAACGCCTTGTTCGGTGCGCGCATCGCGATAATGGAACGTGGGAGGGATGATCGAGCCTTCGGCGTCGAGGAGAACGTAATCCACGCCCCAGGAATCGGTGCTGATGCTGGCGAGGGGCAATTTTCGCGCGGCGGCTTTTTTGAGGCCGGCTTTCACGCCGTCGAACAGCGCGGCGATGTCCCAGTAAATCCGGCCGTCTTGTTGGATTGGAGTGTTCGGGAAACGGTGGATTTCCTCGACGGTGAGTTTGCCGGCGTCGAGCGTGCCGAGCATGACGCGGCCACTTTCGGCGCCGAGATCGCAGGCGAGGTGATGAGAGATCACGGGACCGCGAGGATAAATACAGATCCCTGCGAAATACACAAAATACGCGAAGCATTCTCAACCACGGCCTGTACGCCATAGCCTTCGCGACGGCGGAATGAATACCGATGGACCCAACGCGACCTGCGCCGCAACCACAGAACTTAACCGCAGATGGACGCGGATAGGATTGGTTTCATCTGCGTTTATCTGCGTCCATCTGCGGTCAATCTTCTTGCTAAGAATGCGCGGACTCTTGTCGTTGTATTGCGGATTCAGGCAGGGCGACGCTCTCGGGATCGCGCCTTTGTGTCCTTTGCACTGCGATCCCTGAGAATCCTTCTTGGGTGCAAGGATTTAAGCTGGAGTGCGCCCGTCCTCGGGCGCAGCGGCATCTGCGGCCCACGGACAGCGGATTATTCCAGAGCGCTTCATCCGCCCATGCCGCTGCAGCCGGGACGGCTGCAC
>CAZFOA010000040.1:0-16043 GCA_964520205.1 uncultured Verrucomicrobiota bacterium
AGAAATTTGAGTCTCGTCACCTCGACTCCTACAAGAAAGTAGAAATTTCAACAGGTTGCTAGCAGGTCCCAGGAGTTTAGATGCGTCCGTCCTGTTTAAACGGGCTCTTAACCTTGCTTGCAGAAAACAGGTGTTGTAAAGCAAGCGATTCGATGCAATAACGGTCCGGCAATGATATCCAGATTGGCAGGTCTATTTGGGTTCCTTTCGCTGCTTGCGCCAGCAGCAATCTTCGCCGGTGTCACGCCTTACCCGCCTTACCCGGGCGCAGTGCCGAGCGAGGCTTACAAAGTGACGGTGGACGGTCAGCCCGTGTTTGTGCACCGATTTCTGACTTACGACCAGTTCAACTGGATGGACCACGCCAGCTTCGCCATGACGGGAAAGGTCCACGTTACGATCACCCTGCTCGTCAGCGAGAGGAAAGTGCTCACCTGCCAGATCAGGCCGCTCGCGTACGGCATTCAGCCGCAGATCAGCGGCAATACGGTCAGTTTCGACCTGGATCAGCCACGTTATCTGGTCTTGTTTTTCAACGACGAGCCAATGTTCTACAGCACCGGGTTGATGCTGTTTGCCGAGCCGCCGGAGAAGAATGCTCCCAAACTCGGCGATTCGAACGTGGTCAATATCCAGGACTACCCGGTTGACCGCACGGGCAAGACCCTCGAAACCACGAACATTAACCGGGCCATCAGCGACGTCTCCGCCAGGCCCGGAGGCGGCGTGCTCTTTTTTCCCACCGGCGTTTATCTGACCGGCACATTGTTGATGAAGAGCAACGTCACGCTTTACGTCGACGCGGACGCTGTGATTCGGGGGTCAACCCGGAATGAGGATTATATCTCGGCGCCCACGCCTCCCGGGGGAAGGCAGTTGAGAGCCTTCATCATCTTTGATCATGTAGAGAACGCCGGCCTGATGGGGCGAGGCGCCATCGACATGGACGGCTACCCGAGGTTGTGGCACGACTTCCAACCCGACACCTCGGATGGCCGGGCAAGAGACGCGGACGGAAAAGTGTTGGATCCCCATGGAAACGGAGTCAGGGGCTACGTGGTCAACAACAGCCGCAACATTTTCTTTCAGGATCTGTTGCTTCTCCGATCCGCCTATTGGACCGTGAACGTTTTCGGCAGCGAAAATTTCTCCACCCGCCACCTCAAAATCATCAACCGAAAGCAGCAGTACCATGACGATGTCTATGACTTCGGCAACAGCAGTCATATCCTGATCGAAGACGGTTTCGCCATGTCCATGGACGATACATTTGCCCTTTACGGCGGCAGAGACGCCCGGTCGGGCGCGGCCAGGGGCATCGAGGATCTCGTCGTGAAAGGATTCGTAAATTACTCCTATACCTGCTCGCTCGCCATCGGGTATGGCGGCGCCCCGCCCGTCAAGCACCTGCGCTTCGAGGACGTGAACTTCATTGCCAACCACAACAAGTTCGCCATCTGGATTCAATTGTCGCCTGCGTATTTTACCGGACGGGGATATTCCTCGGGCGCAAAGTTCAGCAGAAATGCTGTTTTGGACGATTTCCGATTTATCAATTGCACGTTCGAGAATGACGGCGGGCAGATCTATATCGACGGCGGCGAAATGCCCCTGACAAACTTCGTTTTCGAGAACTGCACTTTCTACAAGCCGACCAAACCCAGCCTGATCATGGGGCAGCACGTCGCTCCGGTCCTGTTCAAGAACGTCAAGATCGACGGAGCCGTGATCCAAAATGCCGAACAGTTAAAGCGGGCCGGGTTCGATCTCTCCGTCCCCGTCAAGTTCGAGCCGTGAGGCTGGACGGGCAGTGTGAAACGGGTCTTCCAGCTTCAGGCTCCTTCTTCAATTGACTTATGCTTCGATTCTTATTATAAATGCTATCCTTATGAGGGCAGGATTTCAGATGCAGCAAACGCTTGCGTTGCTCACCGCGTTCTCAACTCTCACGATCGCTCTTGCCGCGCACCCGCTCGATCATTGGACCGTCCGATCCGCCAATTCATTCGCCGACGCCGCTTACGGCAACGGACGCTTTGTCGCGGTCGGCGCCGCCGGTCTGGTGGGGACCTCGGCGGACGGCCAAACCTGGTCGATTTCACATCCCACAAACACGACTTTAACCGCAGTGACCTACGGGGCCGGGCAATTCGTCGCCGTGGGCCCCAGCGCCACGATTCTAACCTCGCCGGATGGCTTGACATGGACTCCCCGGAACGCGGGGACCAACGTGATCCTGAACCGGATCGAATATTGCAATTCGAACTTCGTCGCGTTGGGTTACATCGTCAGCCCGGGTTACGAATACACTGTCGTCTCGAGTAATGGCGTGGATTGGTCGCCTTATTTTCTCGATTCCAAAAAACCCGCCTTCCAACTGACTTCCGGCAACGGGCTTTTCGTCCATGCCTACACCATCGGGACCAATCTGCTGTCCACGAACGGAATCAACTGGTGGCCGCAGGCCTCAGGCATGACGAATGATGTCTATACGATTCGCTTCGCCAACAGCCTGTTCCTGGCGGTGGACATTCGCAATCAAGTGTTCACTTCCGCTGATGGGGTAACGTGGTCGTTTCGGGGAACCGTGCCGATCCTTCGGGCGGAAGACGCCGCTTACGGGAACGGTTTTTGGGTCGTCGTCAGCAGCAGTTCCACTCCGGTTTGGTCCACCGATCTGACGACGTGGCATACCAGCCCGACGGGCCTGAGCCAGAGTTGCATCTGCTTCGGCAACGGCACTTTCGTCGGCGCGTCCGCCTATTTGTGGCAGTCGGATGCGGTGATAACGCTCCGGTGCGCCGGGCCGGGCACTATTTATCTCGCCGGGCCGACGAACCAGACTTACCGCATTGAGTCGGTGGACAACCTGGGAGCGGCGGGCTCGGCCTGGCAGCCGCGCACGACCAACACCTTGCAGACCAGTCCGGCCCTGTGGAGCGATCCGGGCGCCGCAGGGTCGCCGCAGCGATTCTACCGCGCAGTGGTTCAGCCTTGAGTGCATCCCGAACCCCAATGAAAGTTCAATCAGAACCCAAGAAACAAAGATATGAGAGCAACCATGGAATCCCAATCCTGTTTGAGGTATCCTCGTAACGCTTGGCAATCAATTGCCACCCTCGTTTCGACCTGTGCACTGGTTGCCAGCGCAACCGCGGCAAGCATCACGGAGAATGCCACGGCTCCCACCGGCAACATCCTGACGTCACAACTGACCGACTTGGGTCCGGGCGTGCAGTACCTGAATCGTGACTATACGGATGACTCCGCGCCTCCGGGCCAGACGTTCACCGTTTCCAGCGCCAACACGCTCGGCGCCATCACACTTATGGGTCGCGGCGACAGCGCCGGGTCAGTCACGACCGGCGGCAATCAGCCGTTTGATGGCACGGAGATTTGGAATATTCAGATCGGATTGGTAAACGGAGACGGCTCGATAAATCCGCTGGACAACGAGTTTGGGACAGGGTTTGTGGGGCCTGCGAACATTGCCGACTTCCTCACCTTCGCTCTTGCCAACCCTGTTGCCGTAACGTCTGGGGTGACTTATGAGTTCAGCATCACCATGCACGGATTCAACGGCCCGGCTTGGTTCGGACTTGCTCACAGCAGTGGAGACGTTTATCCCGGTGGTACTGCGTTCAACGACAACGGCGGTTTTGTCGTTCCCAACCCAAACCACTATGATTACGTCTTCGCCGTTCAAGGCGTGCCGGAACCAGGTGTTCTCGCAGTAATCGGGTTGGGCGGGTTGGGCGTGATTGCTGCGCGCAGACGTCGCCGCCCTTGATATTCGGTGTTTCCCCCAGGCTTCTGCCTTGGCCAATTAGGGTAGCGTCTTTACGATGGTTTCGTAGCCCGCACTCTTAATTTCGGCCTTGTCGCCGCTGGCGAGGATCCAGAGTCCCAGCCAACCCATCTCCTGGACGGCGCCCGGCTCCAGGGTCACCTGGAATTCCTTGCTGGAGGTCGAGTTGGAGAATTTGACGGTTACGGCCAAATTGGCGGTCGAGGTGTTCTGAATCGCAAGGGCGGTGCGGTCCAACATCATGGATTTTTTGAACGAGGCGATCAGCGGCATTGGTTTCAAACTGGAACCGGCAGTGGAACCCGCAGGTTTCGCTTGAGCGGGTTGTGCAATCTGTGCCGGCTTATCCGGCGCCGGCGTGGCAGCCTGCGTCTGCGCTTGGGCCTGCAATTGCGCCACCTTGGCCATGGCCTTTTCCGCGTTCGCCTTCGAATCGGCAGCCTGGCGTCTGGCCAGGACCAGTTGCGTCTGCAATTCAGTCACGTCGCCGGAGGCCTTTTCCGCGTCTGCCTTCGCACTCGTGACTTCGGCCTTGGCCTGGTCCACCTGGGACTGCAACTTGGCCGCCTGATCAGCCGATTCGCGGGCTTTGGCCTCGGCATTCCCAACCTCCGCCTGCACTGTGTCCAGCCGCGATTGCAATTGGACCTTTTCGTCCCGCGTCTGCGTAAGCTGTGATTGCAAAGCGATGCTGCGATAGATGAAGAAGGCCGCCACGATCAACAGGACGACCAGACCCATCTTGAGAATCAAGGGAGAAGACTTGCCTTGCGCCGGCTTTGGAGCCGGTGGGACTGGCGGCTTGGGAGGGAGAATCGCGCCTTGCGGAGACGGTGAGGATGATCGGGTTGGGATGCTCACTGATATTTTCGGTTCGGTCATAATATGAAATACAGTGGTGTTTAAAGCTTGTTGTGCAGCATTAGCGCGCACGCGGCGGGCACCGTCAAGCATTTTTGAGGTGATTGACGCCACCCCGCGGGGCAACGGTGAGCATTCGCCGGACAGCGAACCGCGAAACAAGCGGAGCACGCGAAAGCAGGGTCACGAAATTTCGTCCGGGTTTCGACCCTCAACCATCAACTCCGGAAACCCTCCTGGAGAACCAGCTTCACGGTTGAGAGTTCAGGGCTGATGGTTGGATGTTGAATGGATTCTCCCCTTCATCATTCTGCATTCTTCCTTCGGCCTTCCCGGTTCATCCCTTCCGGCGGTAATGAATGGCAACCATGCGGCCGTCCAATTCAATGATCGAATAGCCCCAGGGCACATATCGACTGGGTCCCTTGCGGTCGGGGTGCTCGACTCGCCAGGCGATGACCTGCCACCCATCCCCGGATTTCAAAACCTCCCATTCGGCCCGGTCGGCCCAATTCTCGTTTTGCGCCAACACTCGCTGCGCCACCTCGATCTGATCGCGGTATTGGCCTTGCGGGTCTTCGGGATGCTCCATGCGGGCGGTCTGGCCGCCGCATCCGACGAGGAACGAGAGAAACAGAGCGCCAATCCTACATTTGCCCATACCCATCCCCTCCTATCGGCATGACGCCGCCCGGCTTGAGCCGGAGCAAGCGCCGCTTTGTGGTCAAAATCGAGATGCGCCCGATCGCTTTTCGGAGATGGGGATTCAGCCTTGCAAAAAGTTCAGCCGTCGGACAATTTCAAAACCCATCAGGACGAGCAAGAGCGACGTCATCAGAGTCATCCCTTCCGTTATGGTTTTGAACATGAAAATCACAGCCCCTGTTCGCATTCCCCTCCTGCTGGCTTTCATTGCCCTCTGCCTGTCTCTGCCGGCCGCAGCAGCGCCCTCCATCAGGATCGACACCCCGAATCTCCTGGTTTCTGTCGATGCCACCAACTGTCGCTGGTCGGCGGAAGTCAAAGGCACGCCGATGCAACTCAACGAGGTTCACTTTCTTCCCGGTGACGACTCGTCGGGCTGGACGGTGGCCGGTTCCGTCAACAACGACGACTCCAATCATTTCGGGTCGTTCGTCACCGTGACGTTGCATGGGACGAAGCCGGGACAACTCGATTTCGACTATCAAATCTCCGCCAGCAAAACCGGGAATGACATTCTGGTCAGCCTGGGCCGATCGAACAACACCGGCAACACGGTGGACCTCGGGGACATGGATTACTTTGTGTCGGGCGATGCGCGGTTGGGTGGTTCCGCCGACAAATGGATCGCCCTGGGGACCCAATCCCGCAATCGCGATTATTACGAGCTTGGGTCGGTGATTAACTTAATCACGCCCAAAACTTACGCGGTCAATCATGTGGTCAGAGACAGCGACACGGGCAACAGCCTTCTGCTGGGACATGTGACGACCCTGAAGGGCGCATCGAGATTCGAGGTCGCGGCGGGTTGGCGGGGCAAAGTTCCCGATCGGATGCAGGTCCGGGGATACTGCAGCTACAAAGTCACCCTACCTCCGGGCAGTAGTTTCCCCGGAGAAAAGCTGCTGATCGACTTTAACCAGGACGCTCTGCGCGCGATGGAGCATCAGGCGGACCTGATCGCGATCGCCAGCGACATCCGCCTCAAACAACGGCGGCCGATCAATCTCGACGACCGGGAACTGGTCGCCAACAACTACAGCCGTTTCCACGGCTGGATGTCCGGCGGCAAAGACGCCGATGCGAGACAGTTTTTTCAGACCAACGGCCTGGTTGATTTCTACTGGGGACTCGGCGGACCCGGTTCGCAGGGGAGCTTTGGAATCTATGGTTCGGGCGGAAGCACGCAGGGGCGTCCCTCCCGGGTCAACTATCCGGCTGAATGCTTTCTTCCCATCCACACCGTCAAATACGACGGCGAAAGGGTGATTGATTTTTCCAATCCTCTGACCGTCAAGCTCGAGCATGAGCGGGCGTTCCAGTGGGTGGCCGGTCATGAGAACGAGACGGGCCGGGCGGAGATGGATTTTGCCGATTGGTGGGACAAATGGCCCGGACAATACGACCCTTACATGAGCGCGTTGGAGACCTATCACGCGGCGGGCGCCCCGTGGCGCGAGGCGATCGACCAGAAAGCCCCGCGAAAAGTCATCCGCTCAAACATGCAACCCGTCGATCATTCCTATGGGATTGTGGACCTCTGCCGGATTTCCGAGGATGCCGACCACGGTTATGAGACGGGCGACTCGACCCTGGCGCAGACGGAATTCACGGGGCTGTTCACCGAAGCGGTGCTGGGCGCAGCCAACCGTTTCTTTTACAACGGCCGGGTGTTCTGGAACGACTGCGACGGCTTCCATATCTACAAGTACAACGCCCCCGACGGACAGAACTTCAGCTATCAGCAGGCGAAGGTCGATGCCAGCTTCCACGCCATCGCCGGCAACACGCTCTTCATATCCGAAGCCTTCAACGTGCCCTATCCTGAGGACCGGATTGAACTTTTAAAGCGGATCAGCCCGCCGACCATGGACGTGGCTTATCCCGTGGACTTGTTCGTTCGGAAGCCGGCCCGAATCTGGAACATGCCGGTCGAGCGCCCTTTTGGCAGGTGGTCCATTCTGGCGGTGTTCAATTACACCGGCAAAACGAATCACAAGTTCACCGCCACGCTGGATGCGGCGAAGGATCTCCGCCTCGATCCAAACAAGGAATACTTCGCCTATGAGTTCTGGACCCAGCAACTCATCGGGACTTTCAAAGGGACCTTCGTCACGCGTCCGCTGAATCCCTACGATTGCGACATCTACAGCCTCGTCGAAAAACAGGACCACCCGGTGCTGATCTCGACCAGCCGGCATGTCCGGCAGATGGCATTTGACATCAAGAACCTTGCCTATGACGGCCAGCAGCGGGTTCTGAGCGGCATCTCCCGGGCGGTTGCCGGCGATCCTTACCAGTTGCGCATCCATGTCCCGGATGGATTCATCGCGAAACGCATGGAGTTGAGCGACAACATCGCGGCCACAATGAAAATGGACGGCAATTTACTCATGGTGGACTTCACGGCGCCGTCGGGCAAGGACGTGGACTGGAAAGTCTTCTTCTGAAGAGCTGCAATCGTCGCCGGCAGGATACCTCTCGCGCCAGTGCGCCAGGTAGGGCGCGTCACTCCGTGCGCGCCGCAATTTGGTTGAGGCTTTGGAATCATCGGCAATTTCAGTATTCCTGGACGGCGCGCACGGAGTGACGTGCCCCTCCATTTGTGAGATGGTTTTTGGTGTGCCTGACCTTTGATGCCGGCAGCACGATTCGTTTCGTTGGTAAAATCCGGATACAAGCATTAGAGTTTCCTTTGTGAATGCGAAGCTTCCTCTGGCCGGGTGGATGTTGGGCGTGATGCTGGCGGGTGGCCTGCAGTCGAGCCTGGGCCAGACGGTCACGATCGATACTTCGCCGGCCGGCCGCCGCCAGGCAATGGATGGATTCGGCACGTGCCTCTCCGGGACCGAAGGCGAACAAGCCTGGTGGCAGAATATGTATTTCAACGATCTTCAAGCCTCCATGCTGCGCGTGGACCTGACGCCGTCATTCAAGTCGCCTTATTCGGATTTCACTTACAACTCGCCGTGGTTCCACAACAGCCCGGCGTTGCCCGGTCCCGAAAACAACAACGTCCGCACTTACACGAGCGCCGCCGATTACACCCGGCTCTTTGCCGGGCGCCACGCTCAGATCGCGGTGATGGGGCCGGACATCAATCAGAACACAAATTATTTCGACTTTACCGCCGACGGCCCGCGCGTCGCCGGCACGCTGGCCACACTGGGCGCCGGCAAAGCTTCCCGGCTCGGCGACTTCAAACTCATCGCCTCGCACTGGTCGCCCGCGCCCTGGGTGAAAATCTCTTCCGGCAACACGATCAGCGGCCAGAGCGGCATCCTGCCGGTCAACGGCACGCCGTGGCCGTTCATCTGGGGCGGCAATTTCGCCGGCGGCAAACTCGATACGTCCGGCACGCCACTGGCCGCGTTTGACGATTCTTCCCTGGGCGGCACGGGGCCGACGAGCGCGCTGACCCAATTTGCCCGTGGCACCGCCGCATATCTGCGCGGCTTCCAAAACGCTTTCCATGTCCGCTTCTATGCCGTCAGCATCCAGAACGAACTCAATTTCGAGGAGTTTTACAATAGTTGCACCTATCCCCTCTCCACGAATTACCTCATCGCGCTCAAGGCGGTCCGCGCCGAGCTGGACAAATATCCCGACCTCGCGCCCATCCAACTCATGGGCCCGGAAGATCTGCTCGGAGGCGACCCTTACGGCATGTGGCAGTATGGCAGCGGGAGCACGACCGTTCACAAAAACCTCCAGTATCTCCAGAACATCGCCGCGGATCCGCAAGCCGCCGCCGCCGAATCGTTCTTCTGCATCCACGGCTACGCGAGTGATGGCGTCAACGCCGCCAACGCGACTCCGACCGTGTGGGATTGGTGGGCGAACGGCTGGACCACCAGCCCCGCCGCCGGCATCCCGCCCAATGTTCACGGCTATTTGTTCTACGGAAAAAAATCCTGGATGACGGAAACGTCGGGTGAAGATCCGGCCTGGCTCTCTCCCGGAACCGGCTATCCGAACGCCGGGGCCTGGAGCCTGGCACTCCGGATTCACCAGGCGCTCACGACCGGGCGGCAGAGCGCCTGGGTTTACTGGCAAATGACGGATGGCACCCCCGTCGGCGCCGAAACCCTCACCAGTTCGACGCTGCTGACGAACTCGGCGAAATACGTCGCCGCGAAACATTTCTTCCGCTACATCCGCCCCGGCGCAATCGCCGTCAACGCCGCCGTCAGCGGCTCCACCAACCTGCTGGCCAGCGCTTATCTCGACGAAACCAACCTCACGCTGACCGTCGTGCTGCTCAATGCTTCATCGGCTCCATTGAGTGCGACGATCAATGTCCCGGGCACACCCGGAGTCCAATCGTTCCGCGCTTTTACTTCGAGCAACTCCAGTTTGTGGCAATCGTCGGTCGCAGCCATCACCGCCGGCACGACCGCCGTTACCGTGCCCGGTTACGGAGTGGTGACGCTTTATGGCGTCGCCCCGCCGAACTTGAGCGTTGCGACACCCGTTCCCGGAGCCGTGGCTCTCTCGTGGGCTCAAGCCGCCGTCGGATTTGGGCTGCAATCGACCGCGACATTGTCTCCGCCGGCCTGGCTTGCGGACACAAACGGCATGGTGATTTCCAACAACGTGGCCACGGTGAATGCGGCGGCAAATGCCAGCCGTTTCTATCGGCTCGTCCTGCCTTGACTGTCCGTCGAAAAAGCAGCAGCCGGCGTGAGGGCGTGTTGCCCACATGGAGTGAAGGTTAGCAGCCTGTTGAAATTTCTACTGTCTTGTAGGAGTCGAGGTGACGAGACTCAAATTTCTTCGGAAACAAAGCCTCGTTCAGAGACTCCTCAGGTCGTCGCCTGCTTTTTTGACGGGCGGCCAAGCGCCCAGTTGCGGCATTCCACCTGAGCCACCGCTGTCGCCAAATCCTGCCAAAAACTCCGCTGTGGAGATTGCCAAACGAAATCGGGTCGGGTATGAAATCAGGCCGCTGAAGATAATGTGTATCTTTCCACACAAAGGGCCTTGGGCCGGCTCCGCCCGTCCGCTGTGCACCGCCAGCCGGCTGCCGCACCCGCTCCATCTGATCCCAAATCTCATTCCGCACCTTGAACCCTGAAACCATGATGCAACTTCCGAATGCGAAGAATCCCCGTGTCCTGCGAGCCAATCGAAATGCTTTTGTCCTGGCCGCAATCTTTCTCACCCTGATCGCGGCAAAGGTTCCGCAATCCTCCGCTCTGGATTCAAGACCGGCTGCCGGCCGCGAGCGATTGCTCATGGACTTCAACTGGCGTTTCGCGTTTGGCCACGGCACGGATTCCACCAGGGATTTCGATCCGGCTCCGGCCGGCACCGCGTTCAGCTACTTTGCCAAGGCCGGCACCGCGGCCGGCGCGGCTTCGCAGGAATTCGACGATCGCGGGTGGCGCACGCTAAACCTGCCGCATGACTGGGCGGTGGAAGTTCCTTTCAGCGAGCGTGGCAGCGGCAGCCACGGCTACAAGGCCATAGGAAAAAACTTTCCCGAAACGAGCGTCGGCTGGTATCGCAAAACGTTTTCCATTCCCGCATCGGATCTCGGCCGCCATATCACCGTTGATTTCGACGGCGTGTTCCGCGACTCGCAAGTCTGGGTCAACGGCTTTTATCTCGGCCGCGAATCGAGCGGTTACAGCGGCTTCAGCTACGACATCAGCGATTATCTCAATTACGGCGGCAACAATACCATCGCCGTCCGCGTGGACGCATCGCTCGAAGAGGGCTGGTTCTATGAAGGCGCGGGCATTTACCGGCACGTATGGCTGACCAAGACCGCGCCGTTGCACGTCGCGAAATGGGGCACCTTCGTCACGACGGAACTGAAGAAAAATTCCGCCGGCGTGACGGCGCGCGTCTCCGTCAACAATGACTCGGCGACTGGCTCCGCGTTTGAAATCGAGCAAACCATTCTGAACGCCGAGGGTCAAACCCTTGCCAGGGGTCAGATGAAGAAACTCTTTCTCAAGCCGGGCGCGACGGGCGAGTATGCTTCAACGCTCGGAGTGTCCGGCCCAAAACTTTGGTCCCCTGAATCGCCTTACCTGTACAACCTGGTCACGTCGGTTCGCCAGGGCGGCGCGGTGGTGGACCGCTACGAGACGCCCTTCGGCATCCGCACGCTGCGCTGGGATGCCAATGAAGGATTTTTCCTGAACGGCAAGAGGGTCGAGTTGAAGGGCACCTGCAATCATCAGGATCATGCCGGTGTGGGAGTCGCGTTGCCGGACGAGGTGAACGTGTTTCGCGTGGAGCAATTGAAGAAGATGGGGTGCAATGCCATTCGCACGAGCCACAACGCGCCCACCCCGGAGCTGCTCGATGCGTGTGATCGCCTCGGCATGATGATTTTGGATGAGAACCGCGAGTATGGCGTCAACCCCCAGGAATTGAATGAACTGGAACGGTTCCTGTTGCGCGACCGCAATCATCCCTGCGTGGTCCTCTGGTCGATCGGCAACGAGGAATGGTCCATCGAAAGCAATGAGCGGGGCACGCGCATCACTCAAACCATGCAAACGTTCGCGCAGCGTCTGGATCCGACGCGCCGCTTCACCGTGGCGATCAGCGGCGGCTGGGGCTATGGCAGTTCTGCCAGCATTGACGTGATGGGATTCAATTATTTCACGCACGGCGACGGACGCGAGACGGGCAACGACCGGTATCACGCCAAGTTTCCGGACAAACCTTCCGTGGCCAGCGAAGAGGCGAGCACGTTTTCCACCCGCGGCGTTTACGTCGAAGATCGCGACCATCAGCACTTGACGGCCTATGACGTGAACAAGCCCGATTGGGGCAGTTCGGCGGAGGAGTCATGGACGCATTACGCCTCGCGGCCTTACGTGGCGGGACTTTTCCAGTGGACCGGTTTTGATTATCGTGGCGAGGAAACGCCCTTCTACTGGCCGGCCATCAGCTCGCAATTCGGCATTCTTGACCTCTGCGGTTTTCCCAAGGACAATTTTTATTATTACCAGGCCTGGTGGTCGGATCATGCGGTTCTTCATGTGCTGCCGCACTGGAACTGGCCGGGCAAGGAAGGCCAGGAAATTGACGTGTGGGTTCACAGCAATTGCGAGGAGGTCGAACTCTTCCTCAACGGCCAGAGCCAGGGCCGCAAGGCGATGAACAAGAATTCGCATCTCGAGTGGAAAGTCAAATACGCGCCCGGCACTTTGCTCGCGCGCGGCTACAGCGGCGGCAAGGAAATTCTGACCGACAAGGTTGAAACCACCGGCGAACCCGGCGCCGTCCAGCTCGCGCCGCATCGCCCAGCCCTCAAAGCCGACGGCGAAGACGCCTCCGTCATCACCGTGCAAGTCAACGACGCGCAAGGCCGCAGGGTGCCGAACGCGAACAACGAAATCACTTTTCAAATCACCGGGCCGGGCAAAATCATCGGCGTGGGCAACGGTGATCCTTCATCGCACGAACCGGATCAATATGTCGAAAGCGTGAGTTCGCTTCCGCTCGCCCACTGGCACATGAACACGGTGGACAGCATGACCAACCGCCCTGAAGTCGCGTTTGACTTCGACGATTCCAGCTGGCAGACCGCGTTCGGCGGACGTCGCAACCCCACCAACCCGCCGGCGCAAATCATCGTGTATCGCGGCAGTTTCGAGGTGCCGGAGAATTCCACCAACGCGACGTTCGCGCTCGCCTTGCGAAGTCTCGGTCAGGAACAATCGCTTTACCTCAACGGTCAGCCGGTCGCGGAAAATATTTCCCACGAAAACGCGGCTCGGGAAATCCCTCTCGCTGCAGATGCCGCCTTGCGGCCTGGCAAGAACGTGATTGCCATCGTGGCCGCGCCCCCGCGCGACGGACGCGGAAATCGCGGCCGTGACGGCATCCAGGATAGTCCAGGTTTGGTCCGGATGACAGTTCCGCCGGCCCCCTGGAAGCGCAATCTTTTCAGCGGACTCGCGCAGATCATCGTGCAATCGACCGGCCAACCTGGCGAAATCACACTCACCGCCAGATCGCCGGGCGTGGCGGACGGCGTGTTGAAACTGGAAGCGCAACCGGCCCCGATGCGGGCGGCGATTCGTTGAAACGGCGTCTCGTTTGGGGCGTTTTCAAAAAAGCTGTAGCCGGAGCGCGGCGTTTACATCGCTTCAACGTCGCCTCCCCATTCGATTTCGAAGCGGGCTGAAGCCCGCGCTCCCCTGCGTGAAATGCTTTGGAGCGGCTACGGTTTTGCTTGAAACGCTCTAGGCTCAGGCCCGAGGTTGCGCGGTTCGGATTTGGTTTGTCATTCCGGTCCATTGCAGCGCTCCCGCATTTGACTCATGGCGGTTGGGGGCCTTGGATTCTCTCCGCCAGGGCAAGCCCGCCCCCGGTTGCGCTCATTTGCTTTCCTGATGGAAGGGGAGTCCCGCCTCGTAAAGTTTCAACTCGCCGCTGAGCTGCTCCACCAGGTCTGGCCGCCCCGCAGCCCGCGCCAGTTCAACCGCCTTTTGAGCGCTCCGCCTGGCGTCGCCAAATCGCCCGGCCTCGGCGCAGGCGGCGGCAAGCGTTCTGAGAATGTTCGGGTTCTCTCCGCCGGCAAGCTGATCCGCCTGTTGCGCCAGTTCCACCGCTCTGTTGCCGTTGCGCAGCGAGGACCGCGGGGAAGTCGCCAGCACCCAGGCCAGGTTATTTTGGGCTTCCAGGTAATTGGGTTTGATTTGCAGCGCCTTTTGGAAATGGACGATCGCTTCATCCGCCCTTCGATTCTGGAGGAGGGCATTGCCCAGAATGCAGTGGACTTCGGCGAAGCCGGGAGTGATTTCGAGGGCCTCTTGGAAATGGGCGATCGCCTGGTCCACTTTCCCTTCCTGGAAAAGAGCGTTGCCGAGGTTGATATGGGCTTCCGCGTAGCCGGGTGTGATTTCGATGGCCTTTTGGTAATGAACAATCGCCTCCTCCACATTGCCATTTTTCCGACAGGCATTGCCCAGGTTGTAGTGGGCTTCCGCGTAGCCAGGTCTGATTTCCAGAGCCCGACGGTAATGAACAATCGCTTCGTCCACCTTCCCTTCCTGGAAAAGTGCGTTGCCGAGGTTGTAGCTGGCCACCGCGAAGTCAGGTTTGATTTCCAGGGCCTTTTGGAATTGGATGATCGCTTCGTCCAATCTTCCTTCATGGAGCAAAGCGTTGCCAAGGTTGTTGCGGGCTACCGCATAGCCGGGTTCGATTTGCAGGGCCTCTTGATAACGAACAATCGCTTCGCCCACTTTCCCATCCTGGAAAAGTGCGTTGCCGAGGTTGCTGCGGGCAATGGCGTTGTCAGCAGCGCAGGCCAGCTCGCGGGTCCATAGTGATTCACTGTTCCGCCAATAAGAGGTTTGCGCGCGGGCGCACCAAATCAAAGCCACAAGACTGGCCGTGGCGATGATGCCAAGCGCCCTGCCGCGGTGACGCCAGCCCGCGGACAGGTCGGCCGCCGCCCAGGTCAGCAGCAGATACAAGCCGATCTGCGGCAGATAGGTGTAACGATCCGCCCGCGCCTGTGTTCCCACTTGCAGAATCCCGATCACCGGAACGAGCATTCCCAAATACCACAACCAACCGATCAAAAACCAGGGGCGTGTCCGCCGGGTGACAAAGGCGCCCGCAGAGATGACCAGCAACAGGAGAAAGGCCGCGAGAATCTTCCAAAGCGGCAGGCTGCTTCCCGGGTGGGGATAGTAAACGGCCAATCCCGCCGGATAAATCATCTGTCCCAAATAAGCCGAGTAGGAAACCATGGCGTTGCCGATTCGCGAAGCCAGAGGCAACGATTGGATTCCCTCCTTCTGCGCAAATATCGTGGCCACACAGGCGGCGCCGGACAGCGCCAGCAGCGGAATCTTTTCGACGATCAGACGCCAGGGAATCAAACCGCCGCCCGATTGGGGGAATCGTTTCAGCGGCCAGTAGTCCAATAGGAGCAGCACCAACGGGAGCGTGACCACCATCGGCTTGGACATCAGCCCCAGTGCCAGCGTCAACGCCACCAGCAAGTAGCGGCCAAGCGACCATGGGTGGCGGACATAGCGGGCATAAGCTCCCAGTGTCAGCATGAAAAACAATCCGCTGAGCACATCCCTCCGCTCCGCAATCCAGGCCACCGACTCCACGTGCAAGGGGTGAATCGCAAATACCGCGGCCACAAAGGCGCTGCGCCAAAGCGCGGCCGTCATTCCTTTCAAAACCAGAAACAGCACGATGACCGACGCCATATGCAGCAGAACGCTGGTCAGATGATGCCCCCCGGCATGGGTCCCGTAGAGCTGGCAATCCAACATGTGAGAAATCACCGTCAGCGGGGTCCAATTGAGGGCCACGTTGTGGGTAAACGCCCAAAGGATGGCTTTCAGGCTCAGGCCACCGAGGACTGCCGGGTTGTTGGTGACGTAAGAATCATCATCGTAGTTCACGAACTCGTGCCCAAGTGTCTGGCCGAAGACCACCCACGTCATCGCCGCCAGGACAAGGCAGACCAGGGGAACCGTCCAGCGATCCTGCAAACCCGCCGGCCGGCTTGCGGATCCCGGTGCAGGGGCACCCTTCGCTCCGGGCGCGCCCGGGTGTCCGGCGGCGGCCTTGTTCGGCCACGCTTGTTGCTTCGATCTTCGGCTCATCGGTTTGACCCCATGATTGTAAAGAAATCCGTGATCATTGGCAGCAATGGTCTCAGCGGGAACGA
>CAZFOA010000040.1:16143-21656 GCA_964520205.1 uncultured Verrucomicrobiota bacterium
GAACGAATGCTGCATCATTATGGTTTACGAAACCGCTTTCAACCGTGCGAGCAATCCTGAAAACCTTTGCCCGGTCCGGTTGTTCCGCACCGCGGCGGCGAGGGCTTTGGATTGACCGATCACGACGACCAGTTTTTTTCCGCGCGTGATCGCCGTGTAGATCAAATTGCGCTGCAGCAGGAGGTATTGCTGCATCGCCAGCGGAATCACCACGGCCGGAAATTCCGATCCCTGCGATTTGTGGATGGTGATGGCATAGGCCAACGCCAGCTCGTCCAACTCGCCGTAATCGTAAATCACCTCGCGCTGATCGAAACGGACCGCGACTTCCCGCTCATCCGGATCGATCTTCAGGATTTGCCCGATGTCGCCGTTGAAGACGTCCTTGTCGTAATTGTTCTCGGTCTGGATCACCTTGTCCCGGACCCGGAATTTCCATCCGAACTTTTCGGCTACGGATTCGCCGGCGCGCGCGGGGTTCAGTTCGTCCTGCAGGCGGACATTGAGTTCGCGGATACCCAGCGACCCGCGGTTCATCGGGCATAAGACCTGGATGTCCCGGAGCGGGTCGAACTGAAATTTCCCGGGGATCCGGGTCTTCACCATTTCCACCAGCGTTTCGGCGATCTGATCCGGCTCGGCGCGGTCGATGAAAAAGAAGTCGCCGTCTTTCGCGCCGGATTCCGGCATCAATCCTTCGTTGATACGATGCGCGGTGGTGATAATCCGGCTGTCCGCGGCCTGGCGGAATACTTCGGTGAGCCGCACGACGGGCACGACGGCGCTGTCGATCAGGTTCCGCAACACCATTCCGGGACCGACCGATGGCAGCTGGTCCACGTCGCCGACCAGGAGGAGGCTGGCGCGGGCCGGCAACGCGCGCAGCAGATGATGCATCAGTGTCACGTCCACCATGGAACACTCGTCCACCACCAGCAGGTCGCAGTCGATCGGGTTCGATTCATTGCGCGCGAATCGGCCGGTGGCGGGCTGGACCTCGAGGAGCCGATGGATCGTTTTGGCTTCGAGGCCGGTGGTTTCGGAAAGGCGCTTGGCCGCGCGACCGGTGGGAGCGCAGAGGACACAGCCCACTTTCTTGGCGCGAAGGATCAGCAGGATTGCGTTGACGAGGGTGGTCTTGCCCACGCCGGGCCCGCCGGTGAGGATGAGCGCGCGGCTGGTCAGCGCCTGCTTCAACGCCTCCCGTTGGCTCGGGGCAAATTCCTTGCCCGTCCGCTCCTGGCACCAGGCCACCGCCTTGTCGAAAACTATCGGCGGATAATTCGACGGCACAGCGGACAGCGATCTGACGCGTTGCGCAATGCCCTCCTCAGCCCGTTTCAACGCCGGCAGGAAAACGAGCGCTTCACCGCCGATGTTTTCCAGGACCAGGTCACCGGCGGCCAGCGTGCGTTGCAAGGCCGTCTCGACGATCTGGTCATTCACGAGCAGGAGTTTGCCGGTCTCGGCTTTCAGCAAATCGACCGGCAGGGCGCAGTGTCCCTGGCCGGTGGCTTCGAGGAGCACATGATTCAATCCGGCGCAGGCCCGGACGAGGGAATCGGCGGGAATGCCGACCTTTTGGGCGATTTGATCGGCGGTTTTGAAACCAATGCCGGGGATGTCTTTGGCCAGCGCAAAGGGGTTGCTCCGCACTTTTTCGATGGCGCCGTCGCCATAGGTTTTATAGATGCGCACCGCGCGGCTGGTGCTGACGCCGTTCGAGTGCAGGAACACCATGATTTCGCGGATGACCTTCTGCTCGGCCCAGGCGTCCTTGATCCGGCGCCGTCGCTTCGGCCCAATGCCATCCACTTCCTCGAGCCGGGCCGATTGGTTTTCGATGATGTCGAAGATGCCTTCGTCGAACCTGGCGACGAGCTTTTTGGCGTAGGCAGGTCCGATCCCTTTGACCATGCCGCTGCCGAGGTACTTTTCGATTCCCTCACGGGTGGTGGGCGGCGTGCTGGTGAGCATCTCGGCGCGGAACTGACGGCCGAACTGCCGGTCCTGGACCCATCGGCCCTGGGCGGAGACCCATTCGCCGGGGTTTACCGATGGCAACGAACCGACGATCATGACCGGTTCGCGTTGTCCTTTGACATTGACCCTGATGACAGCGAAGCCGTTATCTTCGTTGAAGAACACCACGTCTTCGATCAGTCCAGACAGGTTTTCTGCAATCGTGGTTGTGTGTTGCTGCTGCAAGCCAAGGCATTTTGGGCGGGGAAGGCAAGACAGGCAAGCGCTCGGTAATGGGTCAGTTTGTCGGGGCGAGGCTGCCCGTGAACCGGAGCGCCGGTCTCCGACCCGGCGCGGTTCAAGCTTGAGAGGGTTTCCCGCCGGGTCGGAGACCGGCGCTCCAAGGGCGGATGGGGTGCAGCGGCGCGGCGCGCGGCGTCTGGCCGCACTTGCGTTTCACCCGGTCACTTCGCAACGGTGATGACGAGCCGTTCGCCCATGGCGAGACAGTTTCCCCGCTTGAGAATCTCAACGCGAATGGCCTTATACAGTTCTCCGTCGGTCAGAACCCTGTCCGCCATGACGACATAAGTTCGTTGGTGGGCTTCATCGACGACGATGTTTTCGACACTGGGAGATTTCATCCGGGGCGAACCTTTGGTTGTGGAGTTGAGCGCCCGCAAATCCGAGTGCTTCCGGAAGTGAAGAAAATGAGATTGTGAGGGGTTGGCAAACCTCTGTTCTCGATTTCGGGTGCAGAGCAAGAGGATTCCATATCGCCGACAGCATCACCCTTGTTGCCCCGGTAAGCGAGAGAATAAATCGACGAAACCCGCTGGACCGCGACGGAGCCGGCGGCACTTTCAAACCGGCTCTTGATTTTCCGCGGCGGATTGCGTCCTGAGCGCGGCCAGCATTTTGCTGAAGAAGGCGGCGGATTCGGGGGTGGTGGTTACGGTGGAGTCGAAATTGACGAGCGTGGGCAGAGAACTTTGCGTCGGGATGTCGTAATAAGGAAGGACGGCTTTGATCCCGCCGGCCGAGCCGAGGCGGGAAAAGGCATCCTGCACGTGAATTTGCCTCGTCAACGTGATTCGATAGCCCAGTTTTGCCAGCAGATCCTCGTATGAATTCGCGCCACTCACGGCGGCGCAGAGCATCTCCCGGTCGCGGGACAAGCTGTCGAGGATGGCTCTGAGGCCGGTGAAGGGTTCGCGCGACAGGACGATTTCGACGTGCCGCCGCGCAACCATGCCCGCGTTAGCTGAGGGGGTTGCCATGTATGATTATAAGAAGGGGGCTAGGTTTGACCGCCGCGATGCGGCGGTCAACTTTCGTGGCGGACTAATAGCGGTTGGGGCGGCTTCCGCCACCTTGACCGCCGCCGCCGCCGGAACGTTCCTCGCGCGGGCGGGCCTCGTTGACCGTGAGCGCGCGGCCTTTCCAATCCTTGCCATTCAAGGCCAGGATGGCGGCTTTGGCGCCTTCCTCGGTGTTCATGGTGGCGAAAGCGAAGCCTCGGGCGCGCCCGGTCATCTTGTCCATGATGACGTTGATTTCGTTCACCGGACCGTGTTTTGAAAGCATGTCCCGAACGTCGTTTTCGGTGACGTCAAAGGAAAGATTTCCGACGTATAGTTTTGTGCTCATGACGATTCCAAGATTTTGACCGACTGCTTTTCCGAGATGTTCCCGACGATCGGGTTTCAAATCATCACTGAACAATGTTCAACTGAAGATCCACCATGCCTGGGAGCGCCAGTCATCTATGGGGCAAGCCTAAAATCGACTATCCGCGCCAAATAGCAAGCACCATATGAAACATCTTTGGGCGGCCGCCAAAGCCGCCGGTCACGCGCCCCGAAGGTTACACGTCGGCGTAGCGCGCCTTCAGCATGGCCGAGAACCGGGCTGCCTTCTGCTTCCGGCGCTTTTTGGCGCTGGGCTTTTCGAAGCGCCGATGCAGGCGGACCTGCACCAGGGTTTGTTCGCGGTCCAGTTTCTTTTTAAGCCGGCGCAAGGCCTTCTCGACCGGCTCTCCTCTTTTTAGTTTTACTTCAGACATATCCAAGTGTGAGTTTGTAGCGAAGCAGATTGCGGCAGGGCACTTTGTCTTCTTTGGGTTTTGAGCGGGAACCTTGACACCGAATTTCGCCTTCTGCCATCTTGCGCCGCCCGGTCACCGCCTGCGCCACGGCCCCGCTCAAATCAAAATCGCCGCCCATGCATTCTCCGCTCGGGCAGACGAAGGAAAAGATCGACTTGGCGTGGAGGACATTCACCTTGTACCTCACCTCGCCGCTTTTTGTGAGGCCATCCGTGTCAAAATAAGCCAGGTCGACCGTCAAGGTTTTCAGTTTTGGAAATTTTTCCGCGAGACTGACGGAACTGTTCACCCGCTGGATTTCGCGCAGGCGGAATTCCGCCCTGGGGTTCGTTTTTCGCGGGGGCATCATGATAAACGTTAAATTCAGCCAAAGCAGAGAGGGCACTCGGAAAAGCCGCCCCAAAAAGCCAGGTCAAAATCGCGGCTAGTATACCCCGTCCGTCCGTTTCCACAACCTCCAATTGAAAAGATTTTCTCTTTGCCTGTTGCCTCGGCCCCGATTCGGACGTACCCTCGACCCGTGATCTTCCCTAACCTGGTTTCGCATCTATTGGCGATCCGCAGAATGCAGTCCATGGCGTTATGATGAATGATTCGAAGCTTCCCGGTGACGAGAGCCCGATAGATACTTCGGACTGGAAGCAGATTGTGGCGCGCTACCAGAAGCCCTCGGTCGGGCGAAGCGTCTGGCAGATCGTCAACACGCTGCTTCCCTATGCGGCGCTCTGGTATTTGATGTACCTGAGCCTGTCGGTATCCTGGTGGCTGACGCTGCCAATGGCGGTTCTCGCCGGTGCTTTCCTGGTGAGGGGGTTCATCATCTTTCACGATTGCGGGCACGGATCGTTTTTCAAATCGGCGGCGGCCAATCACATCCTGGGGGCGATCACCGGCGTGCTGACTTTCACGCCGTTCTATCATTGGCGGTGGGAACACGCCATCCATCACTCCAGCGCGGGCGATCTGGATCGGCGCGGGACGGGCGACGTGTGGACGCTGACCGTGCAGGAGTATCTTGAGGCATCGCGCTGGAAGCGTTTTGCGTATCGGCTGGCGCGCAATCCGGTGGTGCTGTTCGTGCTGGCGCCGCTGTTCCTGTTTCTCATCAAACAGCGGGTGCCTTCGCTCAAGGCGCCGTTGCGGGAGCGCTACTCGGTCTATTGGACGAATCTCGCGTTGGGAATTGTCGCGGCGGGATTGATCTGGGTTTTCGGTCTTAAGGCCTATTTGATCATTCAGTTGACAGTGCTGATGACGGCCGGGTCGGCCGGGGTGTGGTTGTTTTATGTGCAGCATCAATTCGAGGGGGTCTATTGGGAACGGAGTGGTGAATGGGATTACGCGACGGCGGCGTTGAAGGGCAGTTCGTTCTACAAACTGCCGAAAGTGCTGCAATGGTTTTCCGGCAACATCGGGTTTCATCACGTCCATCATCTCAGCCCGC
>CAZFOA010000041.1:0-21292 GCA_964520205.1 uncultured Verrucomicrobiota bacterium
CGGGTTTGGAGGATTGGGGCAAGACGCCCCGAAATGCATCCGCCCCGCCCTGCCGCAAACCGGCGTTGCGAATTGCCTCGGCTCCGGGTTATGTTTGTGTTAGTTTTCTTCGGATAGCGGCCGGTTGGCGGGTTGTTGAAAGCCCGAAGAAAGGACACACGCATGGCGCAAGCAATCATGGATCCCGAAAAAGTGCGGCGGTTCGCCGATGAACTGCAGCGGTTCAACACCGACCTGGAGAACCGGTTGATTCTGCTCCACGCCCGTTTTACGGCGCTGGGGGACACCTGGCAGGACCAGGAGCACGCGAAATTTTCCGAAGAATTCAAGCTGGCGATGAAAGCCTTGAAAAAGTTCGTCGAACTTTCCAAAGAGCACACGCCCTATCTGTTGAGAAAAGCCCAGCGCATCGAGGAATATCTCAGCCAGCGCTAACCCCATGGCGGAACGAGCCCAGGTCACATCGGTTGAAGCGATTCAGTCCTTCCGGGGCAGTCTCATCCTTTATTTGAGCAAGGCGCGCCCGGCGCTGGAGGAGGTGTCCAACGAAGTTCTCCGGACCCGGACGTGGCTGCAGAATGACCAGCGGCGGCATTGGGAGCATCAATTTAAAATCCGCAGCCGGAAACTCGAGGAAGCGCAGCAGGCGCTGTTCAGCGCCATGGTTTCCCAACTGCAGAGCGTGACCGCGGAACAGCAACGATTGGTGCATCAGGCCAAACACGCGGTCGAGGAAGCCGACAACAAATTGAAGTCGCTGAAGCAGTGGGACCGGGAGCTGGAAAACCGCTCCGCGCCATTGCTCAAACAGGTGGAACAACTGCACGGATTCCTCACCTCGGACATGGTCAAGGCGGTCGCGTATCTCGCGCAGGTGGTCAAGGCCCTCGACGCGTATGCCGGCGTCGCCCTGCCCGGCGCCGCCACCGCCCCGGCCGAGGCGCCGGCGGATGCGGCCCAAACCGAAGGACCGGCTGACGGCGTCAAGGGAGGAGAACCGCCGTGAGCATGAGCGGAAACAAGGGCCGGCTGACGGGCGTCACCAAAGAGCTCAAGCTCCAATGGGAAGACACCAAGACTTATTGGAAAGACGCGCGGAGCCAGGAATTTGAACGCCGCTACATCCAGGACCTTCTCATTCATGTGGACCGGGCCGTCACCGTGATTGAAAAGCTGGATGAACTGGTCCGAAAAGTCAGGAGCGACTGTGAGTAGCCACCCGAGTGCCAGTCAAATGCAGGCGCTTTTGGACCAGCTGGAGCAGGCGGTCCGGGAGTTTGCCGCGCGGGAGGAAGATCTCGAGAGCGACTTTCGCGCCCGATCCGCCGCGGAACTCAAGGAACTCGAAGCCCAGTCCCAACTCCAGGCGGCGGAGTCGGCGGTGAACCTGGCCAACGCGGAGGCTGAGTTCGAGGCGGGCAGGAACCAGCGCCGGTTTAGATTTGAACAGCGGAAGGCCCGGATCAATCGGGCGCACAACTCCGTTCGCAAGAGTGTCATGGGCGACATCAGCGAGGTGGAAGGTCGCGGCAAATACAAAGTCCAGGAGCGATCGCTGCAGGCCGAACGCCGGCGGGACAGCGATCTGGCCGGCGCCACTGCGGCCTTCGAGGAGTTCCAGCGGAAGCTGGCGGAAACCGGCGAACATTTCGCGCGTTTGGAAGCGGCGGCGCTCTCAGCCTTGCGCGGCTACCGCCGGTTTCGGAAGCTGCTCGCGCAGGACCGCTCCTGGCCCGAGCCGGATCTCGCTCCGGATCACAATCAATTGCTGGATCAATTGGAGCGGCTTCAGGGCGAAATTTCCGAAGCCCTCGGGCGTTTCCGCAGATTCATCTGGCCGCAAGTCTTCCGGTGGCTTCCGATCTGGCTGGTGCTGGCGTTGCTGGCGGGCGCGGGCGCGGCGGTTCCCGTGCTTCGGCATTTTGGTTTGAACACCGTGACGTGGCGGGAGACCGGCATCGCCATTTGCGGGTTCGCGGCCCTGGCCGCAGCTTACCTGTTTGGCGGAAGCGGAGCCGCACCGGTGGCCCGGTCCGTTGCCGGCAATCTGGCCCGGGCGCGCCGGCTGCTCGACGCCTGTTTGGAAAAGTCCCGGTCGCACTACGAACAGGAACAACAGCGGATCAAAACCGAGTTTGAGGAAACCAACCACGCATTGAGTCAGGAGTGGCGGCAGACCGTGAAAGGCGCGCTGGAGTTGCGCGGCGCCCGGCCGATGCAGGTGGATGAACAGGCGCAGCGGGCTTACCCAAAGAACGAACAGCTTCATCGCGCCCAACTCGAGCGGATGGAACGCAACCACACCACGACCCTCTCCCGGCTCCGGGAGGAAGCCGACGCCACCGCGCAAAAACTCGGCCAGAGTCACGCCGCGCGACAGGCCAGGCTGGAAAAGGATTACCAGTCCGGCTGGAAAACGCTTGAGAGCGAATGGAAGAAAACCGCCGAACCGATCTATCACACCCTCCAAACGGCCAATGCCGTCGCAGCCGAGCTCTTCCCCGATTGGCAGTCCGCCACCTGGGAAAATTGGGCGCCGCCGCGGGACTTTGTCAACCTGGCGAAATTCGGGCGCCTGGAAATTGATGTCAAGGCGCTGGCGGAAACACTCCCGAAGGACCCACGACTGGCGTTCCCCGGCCCCGCCGTCTTTTCCGTGCCGCTGGCGCTCGGCTACCCGCTCGATGGCTCGATCCTTTTTGAAACCGGCAAGACCGGGGAGAAAGAAGCGGTCGGAGCCATCAACACGATCATCTTCCGGCTCCTGGCCGCCACACCCCCGGGCAAGGTGAGCTTCACCATTTTTGATCCGGTGGGTCTCGGAGAGAATTTCGCCGCGCTGATGCACCTGGCCGATTACGAGGAGCGGGCCATCAACAGCCGCATCTGGACGCAAACCAATCAATTTGAGGAAAAGCTCGCCGAGCTGAACGAGCACATGGAAAAGGTCATCCAGATGTATCTCCGCAATGAATACGCGACGATTGCGGAATACAATGCGCACGCCGGAACCATCGCCGAGAAATATCATTTCCTGGTGGTGGCCTCGTTCCCGGTGAATTTCAGCGACACCGCCGCGCGGCGTCTGCGGAATATCGCGGCCAGCGGCGCCCGCTGCGGGGTGTACACGCTGATTCAATGGGACCAGCGGCACGCTCTGCCGCACGACTTCGTTCCGGACGAAATCCGCAAGAACAGCGTTTCCCTGGCCCATACAGAAATGGGGTTCCAGTTTTCCGACTGGCGCCGGCCCGGCACAAAGCTGTTCCTCGACCCGCCGCCGTCGCCGGAGTTCGCCACGCGCTTTCTCCAGGAGGTGGGCCGGGGCAGCAAAGACTCCACCCGCGTCGAGGTGCCTTTCGCGCAGGTGGCCCCGCCGGATTCCAAACTCTGGACCGAGGAAACAACCGAGGAACTCCAGGTCCCGATCGGGCGGTCGGGGGCCACAAAATTGCAGTATCTCGAAATCGGCAAAGGCACGCGCCAGCATGGCCTGATTGCCGGCAAGACCGGTTCGGGCAAATCCACGCTGTTTCATGTCATCATCACCAACCTCGCCCTGTGGTGCAGTCCGGATCAGGTGGAGTTTTACCTCGTGGACTTCAAGAAAGGCGTCGAGTTCAAGTGCTACGCCAGCCGCCGGCTGCCCCACGCGAAAGTGGTGGCCATCGAAAGCGACCGCCAGTTCGGATTGAGCGTGCTCCAGCGGGTGGATGAGGAGTTGCGCCGCCGCGGCGACCTGTTCCGCAAACTGGGCGTCCAGGACGTGGCCGGTTACAAAAGGGCCGGGGGCACCGAACCCATGCCCCGTTCACTGCTGATCATTGACGAATTCCAGGAGTTTTTTACGGAAGAAGATCGCGTGTCGCAATCCGCCGCCGTTTTGCTCGATCGCATCGTCCGGCAAGGCCGCGCCTTCGGCATCCATGTCTTGCTGGGTTCGCAGACGCTGGGCGGCGCCTATACCCTCGCCCGCGCCACCATCGGCCAGATGGTCATCCGCATCGCCCTCCAGTGCAATGAGGCGGACGCCTACCTGATCATGGACCAGGACAACCCGGCGCCGCGCCTGCTCACGCGTCCCGGGGAAGGCATTTACAACGACACCGCGGGTTCGATCGAGGGCAACAGCCCTTTCCAAACCGTGTGGCTGCCCGAGGACGAACGCGACCGGGTTCTGGCGAAAGTCCGCGAGGTTGCGGACAAACAAAACGGCCGATTTCCGGGGCCTTTTGTATTCGAAGGCAACGCGCCGGCGGACGTGCGGGAAAACGCAGCCTTGCGCGCGGCGCTCGAGGCAAAGCCCGTCGAACCGCCCGCGCCGGCCCGCATCTGGCTCGGTTCGCCAAACGCGATCAAAGGCCCGACCGAAGCGGTTTTCCAGCGGCAAAGCGGCAGCAGCCTCCTGGTTGTCGGGCAAAGCGAGGAACGTTCATTGACCATTCTTTCCGTTGCGCTCGTGTCACTGGCCGCCCAGTATCCGCAGGGAACGGTGCGCTTTATTCTGCTCGACAGCACGCCGCCGGGATTTCCGCATCGTGAATTTTTCCGGCGGGTCATCGAGACGATTCCGCATGAAATCGTCCAGGTCAACAATGGCAATCTCCAGGAGACGATGAGCGGTCTGGCGGAGGACCTGAAGCAACCGTCGGGCGGCGAGCCTTCCGGAACGACCGAAACTTTCCTGTTGATCCAGGGATTGCAGAACTACAGGAAACTCCGGCAGGAGGATGAGTTTGGCCTTGCGAGCAGTGAAGGCGAGCAGCCGTCCGCCGTGCTGCAGAACCTGATCAGCGAAGGGCCGGCCCGGGGATTTCATGTCATTGCCACCTGCGACACCTACAACAATGTCACCCGGTTTTTGGGCCGGAAGACGTTGACCGAATTCGAAATGCGCGTGCTGTTTCAGATGAGCGCCGCCGACTCCGCTGGTCTGATCGACGCGCCGGATGCCAGCACGCTCGGCTTGCAGCGAGCGCTCTATTACAACGACCGGGAAGGTTACCTCGAAACCTTCCGGCCCTACGCGCTTCCCGGCAATGATTGGATTGAAGACGTCGCCCGGTTCTTCGGGCGGCGGTCAAAGTAGCGCGTCGCGGCAGCGCGTCCCTGCCGGTTCTGTGGACAGGTCAAGGCGATCTTCCCTGAAAAAAACCGGACCCCGGGATGCGGATTGCGTGGCGGAAACCAGGCTGATGCAGGGAGGGCGCCGGCTATCGTTGTTCCGGCAGGGGCTTGGTCGCGGGCAGCGGGGAATTCTGTTCCGGTTTCCGCTTGCATGGACGGCGCCGCATTTTGTTCTGGAACAACAGCCGCCAGACCATCCACAAAGCTTCGCGCACGATGCCTTTCGACATCTTGGAGCGGCCCTGGAAACGCTCGGTGAAAATGATCGGCACCTCGACGATGGTCATTCCCTGCCGCCAGAGTTTGTGCGTCATCTCGATTTGAAAACTGTACCCGTTGGACTCGATTTCATCCAAATTGATCGCCTGCAGGGCGCGGCGGCGAAAGCACTTGAATCCGCCGGTCGGATCGGTGAACGGCATCCCCGTGATAAGCTTCACATACTTCGCCGCCCCCTGGCTGAGCATGAGCCGGCTCAACGGCCAGTTGATGACCCGAATCCCGCCGACATACCGCGAACCGAGCACCAGATCCGCGTCCTTGGCGGCCTCGAGAAACACCGGAACGTCGTCCGGATTATGCGAGAAGTCCCCATCCATCTCAAAAATGAATTCGTAGCCGCGTTCCAAAGCCCATTTGAATCCGGCGAGGTAGGCCCGCCCCAGGCCGTCCTTCGCGGCGCGGTGCAGCACATGAATGGAGGGGTGTTTTTCGGCCAGCTCGTCCGCGATTTTGCCGGTGCCATCGGGTGAATTGTCATCCACCACCAGCAGGTCCGCCGACACCGGCAACGCCAAAAGCCGTTGCGTCAGAGCGGGGAGATTTTCCCGCTCATTGTAGGTCGGCACAACGACGAGCGCATTATTCATGTATCGGAGCCCGCTCATACATATATGACAAACCACCCCAAAACAAGGGCTTTTTCGGGTAGTATCCTGATTTCTTAATCCATATTGTATTGGCGTTGCGTAGGCTCAAGCGTACCTACTGAGGACGAGAAAACTTGAGTCTAGAGGATTGCCCATAACAACGAGATTAGCCGAGAAGGATGAGAGTTTGCGCCACCATATTGGCTGTGTATTCCGAGGCCGCCGCGCGCAACAGTTTTAATTCGACGCCGAAGTTTTCCAACTTTGCCCTGGTCGTGCTCTTCATTGGGTGCGCTGCACTGGTCGGTTGGGTAATTAAACGAAGCCGATGAACCGCGGCGGGGTGCCCCCTGATCGCGTCCGAACTGTCCGTCAAATAAGCAGGAGACGACGCGAGGAGTCTCGAAATTCGCCCTCGTTTCCGAAGAAAATTGAGCCTCCTCACATCGGCTCCTACAACGAAATGAGTTTTTAAATGGACTGCTTATCCGTCCGGCGCAATCAGACGTAATCCCCGCTTGCGGCGGGGCCGGGATGCCGTAGTATTCCCTCCAGGCTGTCGCGGAAAACCAGCCTGACACGATTTAAAACCGCATGACATCGGATTTCCTAAAGTTCGCCGCGCTTTTGCCCGAACTCCTCGAAGCTTCGCCGGATTCGGTCCTGCGTGACGACGCAGCCTTCAGCCGGCTTGCGCTCGAACTTTTTGCGCTTCAATTCGCCCACAACGCGCCGTTCCGGCGGATTTGTGAGGCGCGCGGTGTCACGCCGGAAAAGGCAGGACATTGGTCGCAAATTCCCGCGGTGCCGGCGTCTGCGTTCAAAGAACTGGAGTTTTCCTGCCTGGCCGCCGACGAGCGCACGCATGTCTTCCATTCCAGCGGCACGAGCGCGCAGCGGCCCAGCCGCCATTTTCACAATGCCCAATCCCTGGCAATTTATGAAGCCTCGCTGTGGCCGTGGTTTGCCCGCCACGTCATCGGACGCTTTCCATTGGCGACAGGCCATCGGCAACTCGCCATTCTCACTCCGAATCCGGGGCAGGCGCCTCATTCTTCCCTCGTTCACATGTTTGACACCGTGCGCCGCAGACTGCTTGCGCCCGACTCGCGGTTTTTCGGCAAGCTCGAAGCCGATGGCGCCTGGACCCTGGATTTCGGCGCCGCGTTGACTCGATTGCGCGAGGCGTCCGAAGGCGGCCGGCCGCTCGTTTTGCTCGGCACCGCATTTTCGCTGGTGCATCTGCTGGATGATCTGGCCGGACGCCGCTTGCGATTCGAGCTGCCGCCCGATTCGCGGGTGATGGAGACGGGCGGTTACAAAGGACGCTCGCGCGCCATGCCGCAGGCGGAGTTGCATGGGCTCATCAGCCAACGGCTCGGCGTGCCGGCCTCGCAGATCGTTTGTGAATACGGCATGAGCGAATTGAGTTCGCAGGCATATGATATCGAAGTGCGGAGTCCGGAGTCCGGAGTGCGGAGTCCGGATCGCGTCTTCCGTTTTCCGTGGTGGGTGCGCGCGCAGGTGGTTTCGCCGGACAACGGCGGCGAGGTGGCCGAAGGCGAAACGGGATTGCTTCGCATTTTCGACCTGGCGAATGTCTTCTCCGTGCTGGCCGTTCAAACCGAAGATCTGGCGATCCGCCGCGGCGACGGATTTGAATTGATGGGGCGGGCGGCTTTGGTCGAGCCGCGGGGATGCTCGCTGATGGCGGTTTGAGATAAATGAATCTGCCCAATTACTTCCTCGCCGATCTGCCGCCGGAAGCGACGTTGAGCGCCGCCATGATCGCCGACGCCTGCCGGACACTGAAGCAAAACCGCGAAAAATTCCTGGCCGCGCGCTCCACGCAAAGCCTCGTTGAAATCATGGCCGGCGTCGCCGAAAACTGGCTCCAGCCCAACGATCGCTTTCGCCGGCGGGCGTTGGGGGAGGGTCCGGCCGCAACCGGGTTCACCCCGGCAACACTGGCCACGGGATTGGACGCGTTTTTCAAACAACTCACGCCGGAGAAATTCCATGCCCTGCTGATTCAGGATCTCGGCCACGGCAAGCGGCTCGACGATATCGTTTCCGGGCCGGGAGAGGAGAAACACTCCTGCGCGGCGCTGGCTCGCGGTCCGGAACTGCTCGTCCACATCATCGCGGGCAATATTCCCAATCCGGCGCTGTTGAGCCTTGCGCTCGGTGTCTTGACCCGTTCGGCACAGTTTGTGAAATGCGCCAGTGGCGCTTCGTTTTTGCCCCGTCTGTTTGCGCATTCCCTTTACGACGCCGAGCCGAAGCTGGGCGCGTGCCTGGAAATCGCCGAGTGGCGCGGCGGCCATGCGGCGCTGGAGCAGGCGCTGTTCGAAGAGGCGGATTGCGTGACCGCCACCGCCGGCGACGAAACGCTCGCCGCGATTCGCCACCGGCTCCCGCCCCGGACGCGCTTTCTGGGTTACGGGCATCGCGTGAGCTTTGGTTATGTCGCCAGCGGGGCGCTGTCCGGGTTCCATGCGAAAAAGGTTGTGCCGCGGGCGGCGGCGGACATCGTGGCCTGGGATCAGTTGGGTTGTCTCTCGCCTCATGTGATTTACGTCGAGCATGGCGGCGCGGTGGCGGCCGAACAGTTCGCGGAAATGCTCGGCGACGAACTGGCGAAACTCGAAGAAACCGAGCCGCGAGGCAAGGTGTCAGACGAGACCGCCGCCACCATCGCTTCGCGGCGCGCGTTTTACGAAGTGCGCGCGGCCCATTCGCCGGACACGCGCTTCTGGCAGAGCCGGAATTCCACGGCCTGGACGGTGGTGTACGAGGCCGACCCGCGGTTTCAACTTTCGTGCCTGCACCGGTTCATTTATGTGAAAGGCGTGACGGACATGAAGACCGCCTTGGAACACGCCGATGGCGTGCGCGGGCGAGTCTCGACGGTGGGATTGGCGGCGCCGGAGGAGACGACGAGGGAACTTGCGTGGCAGCTGGCACGGTGGGGCGTAACGCGGGTCTGCCCGCTCGGCCGGATGCAGCATCCGCCGCTGACGTGGCGGCATGACGGCCGGCCGGCGCTCGGCGATCTGTTGATGTGGACGGACCAGGAGATCAGTTAGAAAGTTTCCGAGTTAATGAGTTTTGGAGTTAATGAGTTTGAGATGGAGTTGACGATGGAATTGCAAAAAACATTTCAATTTGAAGCGGCGCATTTGCTGCCGCGATTGCCGAAGTCGCACAAATGCCGGCGCCTGCACGGTCACAGTTTCGTGGTGGAAATCACCGTGGCCGGTGAATGCGATCCAAAGCTTGGATGGGTGATGGATTATGCGGATATGTCAGCCGCGTTCAAGCCGATTTGGGAAAGGCTGGATCACCGGTATCTGAATGAAATTCCCGGCTTGGAGAACCCGACGAGTGAAAATCTGGCCGTCTGGATTTGGGGTAAATTGAAACCGCGATTGCCGCTGCTCACGCAGGTTGTGGTCGCCGAAACCTGCACGGCGCGGTGTGTGTATCGCGGCCTTTGACCATGCCGCGCCGGAGTTGGGCGCCGGATCAAGTCCGGGCCAACCCCAGTGGTGGGTCAGTTTGGCGGGGCAAGGGTGATTGCGAGGCCGGGAAGACGGGATTTCGGGCACATTCCAACTCACGGGCCGTTGCGTCCGCCTCCGCCGCCGCATACGAAGAGTTGACGTGCGTCACCCAAATCGTTTAACGAATGACCGGCAGTCAAAATGCGACCCGGAATAATATATGGACCATGCAGCGAATTCCACCCTTCACACCATCGATGTCATCCGCGACAAGATCATCGCCATCCTGACGGATTACGGATTTCAAATTGTCGCCGCGCTGATCATTGTCACACTGGGCGTGCTTTTGGCGTGGCGTTTGGGCCGTTTGCTGGATGAGTGGCTGGAAAAGAAGCAGCTCGAGCCCCCCATCCGCATGTTGTCGGTGCGGGTCGCCCGGCTGCTGGTGTTTGGGATGGCCCTGGTTCTCGCGCTGGAAAAGGCCGGCGTTCCCATCGCCCCGGTCATCGCCGGGATCAGCGTGGCCGGTGTGGGTGTGGGGTTGGCCATGCAAGGCGTCCTGGGCAACCTGGTCGCCGGTCTGACCATCATTTTCACAAAACCATTCCGGGTGGGTGAATACATCGAGATCGCGGGCGTGAGTGGACAGGTGCAGACGATCGAACTTTCCACCACGACTCTCCTGCACACCGACCGTTCGCGCGTGGTGGTTCCCAACCGGAAAATTGTCGGTGAAATTCTGCACAACTTTGGCGCCATCCGGCAGCTTGATTTGACCGTCGGAGTGGCTTACGGAACCAATATCGACCAGGCGCTGACGCTGGTGAATGAAGTCCTTCAGGCGCACCCGCGGGTGCTCAAAGACCCCGCGCCGGTCCTGGGCATTTCCGCCCTGGCGGACTCTTCCATCAATCTTTCCATCAAGCCGTGGACGGCGGTGGCTGATTTCAATCCCGCCCAGGCTGAAATTTATCAGACTCTGCTCGAACAGTTCCGCGCCAATCAAATTGACATTCCCTTTCCGCAACGCGAGGTGCGGATGCTGGGCACCCCGTAGAATCCGGCTGCGCAACGCTGTGCTCCGACGTGCGGCCCGGTTTCGGCATCGGAGCTGGCGCGGACATCTCCTGCGGAGACGGAATAGACGACACTGCGCCGCCTGAGGGCACGCGGCCTGCAGCGGTGAAGTCATGGCCTGCAGGCCGGGTCCCTTGACCCGGTGTTCGGGGTGTGCAATGTGCCGGCTAAAACACGCACGGCCTCCGGACGGCCGACGCCAGCCGTTTCAAATACTCCGCGCGCGATATTTCAATGCCGCCCAGCCGCCGCGTGATGGGGGTCAACATCTGGATATCGACCAGGGCAAAATCGCGCTCCTGCAAGTGGCGGACCAGGTGGCACAGCGCGACTTTGGATGCGTCGGCGGCGCGGTGGAACATCGACTCGCCGGCAAACAACCCGCCAATCCTCACGCCATAAATGCCGCCGACCAATTCGTTTTTCCGCCAGCATTCGAGGCTGTGGGCATGGCCTTGTTTGTGCAGCCGCGTATAGGCTTCGATGAATTCGGGGCTGATCCAAGTCTCCCGCCGGCCGGGTCCCGGCGCGGCGCATTCTTCCATCACCCGGCGAAAGGCGCGGTTGACGGTGATTTGAAACGGTTGCTCGCGCAAAACCCGGGCGAGGCTCCGCGGCACATGAAATCGATCGAATTCAAAAATGGCCCGCGGATCGGGCGACCACCAGGAAATCGGATCCACGGTCCAGGGGAAGATGCCGCTGCGATAAGCCAGGAGCAGCCGCGGCACGGCCAGGTCGCCGCCGACCGCTGTCAACCCGTCCCGATCAGCCAGTCGCGGATCGGGGAAGCGCAGCCTTTCGTCCAGAACGGTGATCGCGGCGCGTGACATTCAGGTGGCGTTGCCTCGCTGCAGCGCTGCAAGCAAATCCGTCTGGAAAATGCCGGCTGCCTCCATGGCCCACGCGTGGGGCGCCGTCTCTTTGTCCAGTTTGAAATCCCACAAATCTTTCTCCGGTGCCCCCAGGATGATCCAGCTTCCCACCCGGACGTCGTTGAGCACCTGCAGCAGCCATTCAACGTCTGCGGAGGACAAGGTCACCCGGCAGCCGGTTTCTGTGTCGTGCCAGCGCCGCGGATCGCTCAACAGCGACTGGAGCTGGCGTTTGTTTTCCCGCCGCAGCTCGGCCAGGGCTTCGTCGAGCAAACGCTGGTCGGTTTCCGCCTGTCCGGAGGCGACGGATTGGGTCAAGGGTTGATGCGCGGATGGAATGAGCGGGTAGCGGTCGAGCACGGCGAGCAGCAATTGCTTTTCCTTTTTGCCGAGATGGAAAACGTGCTGGTCTTTGTCTGCTCGGATGAGTTTCACTCGTCGTGCTCCATCGTCGCGTGCAGGCTGTATTTCTGAAGTTGATGCACGTAATGCTCGGCCTTTTCCAGGCTGTCGCGCGTCAGCAGGCTCTTGCCCTGCTCATGAACCTGCAACATGTGGAACTCCGCCTTCTTTCGCGGCCAGCCGAAAACCACCTGGAAGACGTGGGTGACATAATCCATTAGATTGACCGGGTCGTTCCAGCAAATCACCAGATAGCCCGGCTCCAAACCGGACTTGGGATCCGTTTGCTCTTCCCGACCGATGTCAGGCGCCACTTCAGGTGCTGCCGTTTCCGCCATACCCGTAAAAAATAAGGGGAAATCGCCGGATGTCGAGCGGCACCCAGCCCCGGTAGCGATGAATTCTGCAGCTTGAGATGGGGCAAGGCCGGGGGCAAAAACCCGGAATTTGTGAACGGTTATTGCTGCAATTCGTCTAAGTTATGCTATAAGTTTTGCCGTTTTGAAAAATATGACTCGATCCCTCGGTGTGAGCTTCCTGCTGGTTGCCTTCGGCCTCAACCTGGTGCCGCTCCGCGCCGCCGATCTCCCGGTTGCGCCAGTCTCGGGCGGCACAACGGCGTCTGGATCCGGCTGGGTCCCGGACACGAACGACTTCCACATCGAGCCCGGGCCCGAGGATGGGCGGGTGGCATTTGTGACCGCGCGCTTGCTGGAGCGATTTCATTACTCGCATCATCCTTTTGACGAGATGATTTCCAGCCGATTCCTGGATCGCTACCTTGAATCCCTCGATCCGCAGCATTGGTATTTTCTGCAAACCGATCTCGACCAGTTTGAGCCGTACCGGACCAATCTGGACCACTTGACGATCACCCGCGAAGCGGTGGCGGAAACCGCGCCGGCGTTCGTGATTTTTTCCCGCTTCGCCGAACGGCTGAAGCAACGTGTGGCTTGCGTGGATGATCTGCTGCAGCACGACCCGTTTGAGTTCGGGGCGGACGAACGCATGGTCGTGAATCGGCACGATTCGCCCTATCCGCGGGATTTGACTGAAGCCAGGCAAATATGGCGGCAGCGATTGCGCTACGAGTATTTGCTGGAGAAGCTGGCCTTGGAGGATCCGGGCAAAAGCAGGACCAACAACGCCAAAGCGCTGACCGGCCAAACCCTGCATCAACAGATTGCCGAGACCCTGACGCGCCGCTACCACCGGAATCTGCGCGCCTTCACCGATTGGAACCATGAAGATGTCCTCGGCATCTATCTCACCGCATTGACGCATGCTTACGATCCGCATTCGGATTTTCTCATTCCGGAACAAATGGATAATTTCAGGATGAGCATGAGCCTCGAGCTGTTCGGCATTGGCGCCGAGCTGCGCTCGGATGACGGTTACTGCAAAATTCTACGGTTGCTCCCCGGCCCGGCGGCCAAGAGCAAGAAAATCAAGGAAGGCGACCGGATCGTGGCGGTGGCTCAGAGCAATCAGCCGCCGATGGACGTGGTGGACATGAACCTCAGCAAAGCCGTGCAGTTGATCCGCGGACCAAAGGGGACCGAAGTCCGGCTGACGATCATTCCCGCAGGGGATGCGTCCGCGCGCAATATCGTGGCCCTGGTCCGGGACGAAATAGCGCTCGAAGACCAGGCGGCCAAAGGCAGGATTATCGACCAGCCCGACGGCGCCGGGAAAAGTCTGCGCCTGGGAATCGTCGACCTGCCCTCTTTTTACGCGGCCATGGATTTGCCCAGGGGCAAGCCGGCGGGATCAGCCGCGGCCGGGTTCCCGGCCCACAGTGCCTCGGCGGATGTGGCCAAGCTGCTGAACAAATTCAAACAGGAACACGTCAGGGGGATCATTCTGGATTTGCGGCGCAATGGCGGGGGCTCGCTGGAAGAAGCCGTCAAACTGACGGGACTTTTTATCAAGGAAGGCCCGGTCGTTCAAGTGCGGGCGTTGGACGGCAGCATCCAGGTGGACCGGGACGAGGACCCGTCGATAGCCTATGATGGCCCGCTCATCGTGCTGACCAGCCGGTTCAGCGCTTCGGCTTCCGAGATTGTGGCGGGCGCGCTGCAGGACTATGGCCGCGCGATTATCGTGGGCGACAACTCCACTCACGGCAAAGGCACCGTGCAAAATTTGAATTCGCTCCGGCCATTCATGCGCATGGCGGATTCCGACGCGGGCGATCCGGGCGCGCTCAAAGTCACGATCCGGAAATTTTACCGGGCCAGCGGCGCCTCGACCCAGTTGAAAGGGGTCATGCCGGACATCGTGTTGCCGTCGATTCTGAATTATTCGAAAGACCTCGGTGAGAGCTCGCTGGATAATCCGCTGCCCTGGGACACGATTCCCGGTGTCAAATTTGACAAGCTCAACCTGGTGCAACCCTATTTGTCCGAGTTGTTGAGGCGTTCGACCGAACGGGTCGCGACCAACCGGGATTTCGTTTACGTGCGCGAAGACATCGAGCAATTCCGAAAGCGCGAGGCTGACAAGACGGTGTCGCTGAACGAGAAAACCGAACTCCAGGAAATCCAGGAGGCGGAAAACCGTCAGAAGGCGAGGGACAAGGAACTTCTGGCGCGCGGCGAACCGGACGAGAAGGTTTACGAAATCACACTCAAACAGGCGGACCTGCCCGGCCTGCCGGAGCCCTTGCGGGTTACCAATTCCCTGGCCGCAGCCGCCGCGTCGGGCATAACCCCCGCGACCGGCGCCAACCCGGCCTCCCTCGCCGGAGTCCTGCCGGCTGCCCATCCGGGGGCGGACGCCGATCCTGATGAAATCAAACCGGCCCCGGTGGATGTGGACCTGGTCGAATCCGAGCATATCCTGGCGGATTATCTCTTGTTGTTGCCGAGAAACTCCCTGTTGACGACCAATCAATGAAGGCGGTGAAACGGCTTCTCATTTTCATTTGCGCATCGGCGCTGACCGCTTCGGCTTTTGCGGACGTCTATTCCACGGCCATCCAGCGGGCGAAAGACGTGGCCAATCAAAACAACGCGCGCCAGGGCATCACACCGCCGGCGCCGGCAGCCCCGCAAAACACCGCTCCCCCGCCGCCGCCAGACCCGGTGCTCACCGCCACGCTGCAAAACATCGCGAGCTTGCAGGGCGACTTCACCGGGCTGGAAACCGACCCCGCCAGGAAACAGCCGTTGGTTAACGATTTGAACGCCGCCGCCCTGGGCACGCACCCGTCGAAGAGTTCCGTGTCCAAGCTGGCCGACGATCTGGCGGCTGGGCTTGCGGGGAAACACTTGTCGTCGGAGCAACTCAAGAAACTCGCACAGAACCTCCACGCCATCGCCAACAGCTCGCATCTGTCGCAAATCCAGGAGCAGACGATTGTTGACGAGGTGCAAAAAATTCTGCAGGGCGCAGGGGTGTCGCCCGACGACGCCGCGAAAATTGCCAAAGATGTCAAAGCCATCGCCACGGAGACGAAATGAGGCGGAATCCAAGAAACGGCGCCGTTTGCCTGGGGTTAATCTTCGGTGTGCTGTGTGGCGGCATCGCCCCGGCCACGGCTCAAACTATGAACACAAACCAAACTGAATTTGCCTATTTGGGTGGAGGTTGCTTCTGGTGCATGGAAGCGGAGTTTCAACGGATACCGGGCGTGAAATCCGTCGTCAGCGGTTTCGCCGGCGGCCACGTCGAAAATCCCAGTTACGAACAGGTGTGCACCGGCGCCACCGGCCATGCCGAGGTCACCCGGATCGAGTTCGATCCCAAGTTGATTTCCTACGATAAAATCCTCCATTGGTTTTGGGATGCGCATGATCCCACGACGCTCAACCGGCAGGGCGCCGACGCAGGGACGCAATACCGATCCATCATCCTGTATGCCAATGAAGCGCAGAAAGCCGCCGCCGAAAAAGCCAAGGCGGAAGCGCAAAAAAGTTTCAAAAGCCCTATTGTAACCGAGATCGCGGCGCTGAAAAAATTCTACCCTGCCGAGAATTACCACCAGAACTACTTCAACAGCCATCCCGATGCCGGCTACTGCCTCGTCGTCATTCGCCCGAAGGTGGAGAAGATCGAGAAGAAGTTAAAAGAGGCGGCGCACTGAACGGAAGAGGTTCGTGTGCGCGCATCCACATGCCGCAACGCAACAGCCCGCCATGCTTCAAACTTGCTGGCCAGTGCGAGAAGGTTCCCTACCCGGCGCAATAAGACAGCAATAAATCACTGCTCTATTGTCAGCCGATGTATGGGAGGCTTTGATTGAAAACCAGGCAACTTGAATCTTGTTACCTCGGCCGCTACGAGGGTGAATCGACTGTCGCTCATGGAAGCGCCAGCGTGTGTTTGAGCGCGGTGTCCACTCCGCCCAGATCCGGCATCCTGCCCAGAACCGAGTCAATTTCTGAGTCTAGCACAGTGGCCAGATTGTCGGTCATGAGCCAGGAGTCGAGACGCAAGCCGGAAGCCCTGCCTTCCGGTGAAGCAAGTGGAATAGCCACGCGGCTGGGATGGTTTGCCCGTGCCGGGTTGCTGGAAATCATTGCGACGATGGTTTGGTTTAAACCATTGCCAAGGTTGTCGCGCTGGAGGACGAACGCAGGGCGGCGCTTGGCAGTGCGCAGATCGGAATTGGGAAACAGCACCAGGATGACATCACCGCGCCGGGTCTTCATTGTAGATGTCGGCTTCGGGGCGATTCCAGTCCTCGGCAAAGGTCTTCAGTCTGGCTCGAAGTTCGGCGGCTTGCGTTTCTCCAATGCCGCGCGCTTTCAGGTCCACCGTTCGATAAGCGGCCGCGGTTTCCTCCAAACGGTCGAGCTTCGCAGCCTGCCCATCTGCCGCTTGCTGGCAGAGCAGGACATCCGCTTCCTGCACCGCAAGCTCGCGCAACTTGTTCAGCACCGCGCGCCGCTCTGCTTCAGTCAGCTTCGGTAGTTCCTTGATGATCTCGGTTGCGCTCACGTTGGGAATTTAGTCGGTATGACGGGAATTGTCATCCCTGATCTGTGTTCATCTGTGGTCGAGTCCCTTTTTCTTTTCCGCCTTCATCAGGTTTCGCCTCGCCAGGCGTGGGATAAACAAAAATGGCGGCCTGTTTCCAGGCCGCCGGTTGTCGTTTTAAAAGAAACCTAAATTCCTTTTCCGATCATGAACTTCACCAGTTCCGACACGCGGCAGCTGTAACCCCATTCGTTGTCGTACCAGCTCACCAGCTTGAAGAACTTCTTGTTCAGCTCGATGCCGGAACCCGCGTCGAAGATCGACGAAAGTTCGCAATGAATGAAGTCGGAGCTGACCACCTCGTCTTTGGTCCAGCCGAGAATCCCTTTGAGGTACGTCTCGCTGGCCTTCTTCATGGCCGCGCTGATTTCGGCGTAGCTGGTTTCCTTCACCGTCCGGACCGTGAGGTCCACGATGGAGACGGTCGGCGTCGGCACGCGAAACGCCATGCCGGTCAGTTTGCCTTTCAATTCGGGCAACACGAGGCCGACGGCTTTGGCCGCACCGGTGGTGGAGGGGATCAGGTTGATGCCCGCCGTACGGCCGCCTTTCCAATCCTTCTTGCTCGGGCCATCGACGGTCTTCTGGGTGGCGGTGTAGGAATGCACCGTGGTCATCAGGCCTTCTTCGATGCCGAAGCCTTCCTTGATCAGGACGTGGCAGATCGGCGCCAGGCAGTTGGTGGTGCAGGAGGCGTTCGAGACGATATCGTGTTTGGCCGGGTCATACTTGTCCTGGTTCACGCCGATCACGATCGTCGGGCAATCGCCTTTGGCGGGTGCGGAAATGATGACTTTTTTGGCGCCGGCGGTGACATGGCCTTTGGCCTTCTCCACATCGGTGAACAGGCCGGTGGATTCGATCACGATTTGCACGCCGAGCGCTTTCCAGGGCAGTTCTGCCGGGGTTTTCGCGCTCACGACTTTGATCTCTTTGCCGTTCACGATCAGCACATCGTCCTCGGGCTTGTCGGCGGCCGATTTCTTCGAGCTCACCTCGCCTTTGAAACGGCCCTGGATCGAGTCGTATTTCAGCAAATACGCGAGGTTGTCCGCCGGGACAATATCGCCCACCGCGACGACCTCGATGTCTTTGCCCACCATGCCTTGTTCGACCAACGCCCGGAAGACCAGGCGGCCAATGCGGCCGAACCCATTAATTGCGACTTTGACTGCCATAATTTTGATTTTCTAGTTAAAAAGTTTGACCGCGCATATTACCGTCCGACGGCTGGCGGTCAACGAATAAACTCTATGCGACCGGTTTCGGATTTCTGACCGGATTTTGAAAAATTCTTCTCTTTTTTTGACCATCCCGGCCGCAGCTGCGGCTTTACCAGGGTTTCCCTATCCTGAATATGTCACGCCGCGAGCGCCGGGTCAGGGGACCCGGCCTACAAGCCGGCAACTTCATCGCTAGGCCGCGTGCCCTCACGCGGCGCAGTATCCTCGGTTCAATCGGCGCAAGAGGTTTCCCGGCTGGTCATGGAGAAACGGTCTTAATGGACGCGCTGCCCACCTTCAAGCCGTCGGAGCTGGCAGTCAGTTTGAGGGTTCCAGTCACACCTGCTTTGGCGCGAATAATCACGAGACAAAGGCCATTGAACGCGTTGCGTTCCTTTGACTGGAACGACACCAGATCCGTCGCGTCGCCATTGTCGGTGGCGACGATCTCGCCCGGCCCTTCAATTTCAAACCGAATGCGGCTCTTCGAGCGCGGCGCCAACAGACCGTTCTTGTCCACCACGCTTGCTGTAACGAAGGACAGGTCCCGGCCATCCGCGCTAATCCGGTCGCGGTCGGCCTGCAATGTCAGCTTCGCCGCCGGGCCGGTGGTCTTCACGACGTCCGTCGCCCAGGGCTTGCCGTTCTTGTAAGCGACGACTTTGAGTTCGCCCGGCTGATAGACCACCTCATCCCAGCGGAGGCGGTATTCCAACGCCCCCATTTTCTGGCGTCCAAGTGACTTGCCATTCAGGAATAACTCGGCTTCGTCGCCGGAAGTATAGACATGGACGGGTGTGACCTGCCCGGAGCGTTCGGGCCAGCTCCAATGCGGGAGGATGTGCGCCATCGGGAAGTCCGGACGCCAGCGCGCCTGGTAAATGTAGAATCGGTCCTTCTTGAACCCGGCCAGATCGATGATGCCGAAATACGAACTTCGGGAAGGCACTTTGATTCGGCCGAGTTCTTGCAATTCCTGCTGCATGCGCGCCCGCTCGGCCGGGTCGGTGAAGTTGAGCAAATTGCTGGTGTCGCGGTTGTAAGGCGTCGGTTCGCCGAGATAATCAAAGCCCGTCCATACAAACTCGCCCGCCGTAAACGGAAACTCATCCTGCCCCTTGAATTCCCAATCCGGCGGCGTGGCCCACGGCGGCGCAAAAAGGTCGTACGAACTCATTTGGAAATCAGCGCGGCCACCCGACTTGTTGGTGCTGACCGGGAAGAAATACTCGCCGCGCGAACTGACGCACGAGGCGGTTTCGCTCCCAAAGATCGCCAAACCCGGGTTGGCCTCGTGCGCGCGGCCATACTCGAAGGGTTTGTAGTTGTAACCAAATACGTCCAGGCCCTTTTGAAAGCCATTGAAGGCGGCGCGGCCGTCGCTGCAGGCTGCTGTCGTCGGACGCGTCGGGTCTTCCTCGTGGGCGATGCGGGTCAGTTCCCCCGCAATCTGCGGGCCCTCCGGCACATTTTGCTCGCCCACTTCATTGCCGATGCTCCAGAGAACAATGCAAGGATGATTGCGGTCGCGGCGCAGTTCCGCGCGCCAATCCTTTTCGTGCCAGTCGGCAAACAACAGGTGGTAGTCGTTCCGGGTCTTGCCTCGCGCCCAGCAATCGAACGATTCATCCATCACCAGCATGCCCATGCGGTCGCAAAGATCGAGCAACTCGGGCGCCGGCGGGTTGTGGCTGGTGCGAATCGCGTTGCAACCCATCTCCTGCAGAATCTGAATCTGGTGTTCGAGCGCGCGGACATTGACTGCGGAACCGAGCGCGCCGAGGTCGTGATGATCGCAAACACCGTTGAGCCGGACGTGCTCGCCGTTCAGGAAAAAGCCTTTCTCGGCATCAAATTTGATCGTGCGGACGCCGAAGGGAGTTTCGTAGCTGTCCACCAGCTTGCCGTTCTGTTCGATGGAAGTGACGGCGACGTAGCGTTGGGGTTGCTGCAGGCTCCAGAGCCGGGGGTTCTTGAAAGAAATTTGCGTTTCAACCGACTGGCTCTTGCGGGCGGCAAGCTTCACACCTTCGGTCGTGAGTGAGGCGATGGATTTGCCCTTGTTGCCTTTGGCGTCCAGTTCGTAAATTTCATTCTTCACCGAAACCGCGGCGTCGGAATCGGTGTCGTTGTCCACGTTGACCTGGATTTTCGCCGTGGCGGCGGCGGTGCCGGCCTCCGGCGTGGTGATATAAGTGCCCCATTGCCCCACATGCACCGGCGACGTCTTCACGAGCCAGACATTGCGATAAATGCCGCCGCCCGGATACCAGCGCGACGACTCCGGCGGATTGTCCAGACGGATGGCGACGACGTTCTCAGCGCCGAATTTGACATACGGAGTCAAGTCCACCCGCCACGACGCATAACCGAATGGCCAGCCGCCGACGAACTTGCCGTTGAGCCAGACGGTCGCATAGGCCATGGCGCCGTCCACGTCCAGATAAAGGCGCCGGCCCTGGTCGGACGCCGGAACGCTGAAACTCTTGCGATACCAGGCGACGCCCCACCACGGCAGTTTGCCGGTTTCACCGGGATACTCCTGTTTAAAGGGACCTTCGATGCCCCAGTCATGCGGCAGATTCAAAAGCCGCCACTGGCTGTCATCGAAACCGGTTTGCGCATAGGAAGGGTCGATGCCGCCGGGATTCCCTTCCGGACGCGCTTTGGCGGCGAGCTCCGGGCTTGTGGCGAATTCGGACCCGGTTGGGATGACCCAACCCTTGATCTGTGTGTACCCCAACCGGCCGGCCGCATCGGCGGGATCGTTTTTCGTGAAACGCCAGTTGTCGTTGAATGAAGCACGTTCGCGCGGCAGGCCGGGAGTTTCAGTTGCGGGGGAGGTGAAAGGCAGCGCGAGAAGCATCGCACCGAACGTAACGGAGTTCCGGATGGTTTTATTCATTGTGATCTGATTTGGATTCGACCGGCGGCTGACACGCTGCGAAATTCTCACCGAATACCGTTTACGGTCAAGCCTAACCCGAGGCTCCCATCCGGGTGATCCGGGTGCGATTCGAAATGAAAATACCGCCGAGTTTGCGTCGGTCGAGGATGAAACGACGTTTCAAAATTTCAGATTCTTTGTCCGAAAGTTATGAAGCTGCGCGCGGCCTTGGGTGTATCAGCCACACCAAACGGGCAGCGAATCCCATCTTCGCGAGTGATGGCCGGTTATTTCCCATTCGTGGCGCCCGGATACCGTCGGCGTTGACCACCAAGAAGATGCT
>CAZFOA010000042.1:0-20941 GCA_964520205.1 uncultured Verrucomicrobiota bacterium
CTTCAGCCCGCTTCGGAATCGAATGGGGACGCGACGTTGAAGCGGCGTAAACGCCACGCTCCGGCTACAGCTTTTTTGAAAACGCTCTAAACAAGCCTGCGGCGAAACTCCAGGCACGCTTTCTTCACATCCTCCGCGTTCAGGATGGCCGACACGACGCAGATCCGGCGGGCGCCGGCAGCGAGCACCGCGTCGAGATTCGAAAGATTGATTCCGCCAATCGCGAACCACGGGATCTCCACGTTTGCCGCCGCCCAACGCACGTAATCGAGAGTGACCGGCTTTGCGGTCGGTTTGGTGTCCGTGGCATAAACCGGTCCGATGGCGATGTAATCCGCGCCGGCGGCGATCGCGCGCCCGGCCTGTTCGGGCGAATGAGTGCTCAATCCAATTTTGCATTCGGAATTCGGAATTCGGAATTCGGAAACGGCGGTTCGCCCGGCATCAAAAAAATCTTCCTGGCCAAGATGACAAAGCTCCGCGCCGGCTTCCTGGGCGACGGCCCAATGGTCGTTGATGACCAGGCCGGCCTCCGCTCGGCGCGTGATCGGAAGAATCGCCCCGGCCATGCGCCGGATTTCCTGGAGCGAAGACTTTTTGGCGCGGAGTTGGATCAAGTCGGCGCCGCCGTCGCAAAGTTGTTGCGCCACAAATTCCGGCGTGCGGCCATGCAAATAGGCCGTGTCCACGAACCCATAGAGCCGGCATTCGGAAAGTGGTTTCATTGATTTGCAGCAGTGCTTCGCAAGCGCCGTTGATTATGCGGCGGGCGTAGTCCGCCGCTACAAAAAAATCACCGTGTCCGGCTGAAGATCAGACCCCAGAGCCAATCGGAACGCAACAGGGTGGAACCCACTGCCGATTTCAGCATCGGCGAAAACATCAGCCATTGCAGGAACCGCGCCCACACCAGACGCCGCGCGAAGGACGCATCACAAGCGCGCGCAACCGTCTGCCGGGCTTGGGTCCAGGTCCATTCGCCGCGGCTGTAGGCTGCCGCCGGTTCGATGGCTATTTCCGCGGACTCGAACGCCATGGACATTCCATTGCCGGTGACCGGCGGGATCATGGTGAGCGCATCGCCAATTCGGCACTCGATGTGATGGCGGGCGAATCGCGGCTTCAGGTTGATACCGGCGACGGAGCAAAATGAGTCGGTGACAAAAGTGGCGCCGCCCATGCGTTTGCGCAGCAGCGAACCGGATGGGCCGCGCAGTTGTTCCTGCCAGTTTCCAACCGCGCCGCCCGACGCCGGCTTGTAGCGGAACAGGCCGCAGACGTTCACGATGCCGCCGGGCTGCCGGCACAGCCCGATGTAACCGTCCTCGGAAGCGTGCATTTCCAGATCGGCAGCCGTGGCGACGCCGAGCGCATGGGCTTTGAGACCGAACCACCGCCGGCCAGCAACCGCCGGCTGCAACTGCCGCCCGCTCGCGAACACGACCCCGTCGAGAGGCGCGGTTTCATGCCAGCGCTCGCCTTCGTGCAACTCGCCGCCGAGCTCGCGGAAGCGGCCGGCAAGCAAGGCATCCATTCGCGATCGTGGCAGACAAAGCGCCGGTTCCGGCAAAACACGCGCGCGGCCGGCGACCGTCAACGAGGAGAATTGCGCCGTCCGAGCCGGGATGGCACCGGCCTGGATCAGGAATTCCCGGAGACCAAGCCGCGCCAGTGATGCCTGGCCACGACCGCTGATGAATTCGCCGCAGACGCGATGGCGCGGATAGCGGCCCGCTTCCCAAACCGTGGCCGGGATGCCATGCTGGCGAAGGCCGATGCCGAGGGTCAACCCGGCCAGGCCCCCGCCTACAATCGTGATCGGTTTGGACGCAGGCATATCAATCCTTTCGCCGCGCGACAAAGAGATGGCTGAAGAGTCCGGTCGGCTGTTCGGTTAAATGCCAGCCTTCGTTGTCCAGCCAGAATGCGGAGAGTTCCTGCCCGCCGAATCCGGCCCGCACACTCACCAGGGCATCATGCCGTGTCACCGCATTGCTGCCTATCAACCAAAGCAAACGGCAGCAAAACAAGACAAACCGCGAACGCCGCGGCTCGACGGCAATCATTACCCGCGATTTTTCGCGCACCCGCCGCAACAGTTCTGTCAGGCGTTCATCTGAAAAATGATGCAGAAACAGATTGGCGATGACCACGTCGGCAGATTCGGGACGACTCTCGAAAAAATCAAAAACGTCCGCTTTCACGGCGCAGACCTTCCAGTTGAACCGTTCGAAATGCTCTTGAGTTTCCGGCTGAAGCAAAGCCTGCCGGTCCACCAGCAGCGCGTTCGTTTGCGGAGCCATGCTCCGCGCTCCGAGATGCCGCGCGACTTGCAACAGGAATTTGCCGTCGCCGGCCCCGATTTCAATGATTCGCCGCGGCGCTTCGGGAAAAGACTCCCGCACCGCGCCGGCCACGATCGCCGCATTTTCCATCCAGGCGTTGACGCGGCACAAATCGCGGCGGGAACGAATGGCCCGCGGATCATCGGCCGGCAATTCATCAAGCAGCTCCGGCTGGAGGACCCGCTCCATAAGTTTACTCCACCTCCAACAGCGCGCCGTGACAGCTGAACCCCGCGCCGAACGACGACATCCACCACAATCCGCCCGGCACACTGTCGGACAGCGCGGCCTGCAACACAAAAAACACGGACGGACTGCTGACATTGCCGTATTCGCGGAGGACGGCTTCGCTCCAGCGCACGTCGTGGCCGGATAAACCCAGGCGCTCGCGCACGGCGAGCAGCACGTCGCGGCCGCCGGGATGAAAAACCCAGCCGGCGACTTGCGCGCGACCCAGATTGAGACGGGCGAGGGTTTCGTCGCAAAGGTTGCCGACATGTTGTGCGGCCAGCGACGGAACCTCCGGCATGAGGATATTGCGCAGCATGCCCTGTTTCTGTTCGAAGCGCAGCGCCTTGCGGTCGGCCGGCTTCAAAAGCGAACCGCTGCTCTTCCACTTCACCCGGCGCCCCCCGTTGGCGGAATTGGACAGCACCGCGGCCCCGGCGCCGTCGCCAAACAAACACGCGCTGATCAAAACTCCGACGTCATCGTCGAGGTAAAAGGCGGCGCTGCAGACTTCGACACAAATGGAAAGCACGCGCCGGCAGCGGTCCGCGGACAACAGCGCCTCGGCCATCCGCAGGTTCGGCAGGGCCGCGCCGCAGCCTTGTCCCACCAGGTCGAGGGTCAGCACATCTGGCCGCAGCCCCAGTCGCTCGCTGACGTAACTCGTCAGCCCCGGGCACAGGTAGCCGGTGCAGGTGCTGATGACAACGGCGTCCAGATCGCCGGCGTTTGTCTTCGCGTCAGCGAGGGCGCGTTCGCCCGCTTGCGCGGCCAGCAAAGGAGCGTTTTGGATGAAGCGGGCATGAAGGGCATCGGGGGTGAGGTCAAAAGCGTCCTCCAGCTTTTCAAGCGCGAGGTGACGCGTGGCAATGCCGTTGTCGCCGGCCAGAACTTTCCTTAAAATCGCCCGCGAGCGCGGGTTCAGTTCCCGGAACCGCGAAGATTCCTGGAGCGCCTGCCAACATTCAGCCTGGGCATAGCGTTGCGGCGGGGCGGCAGTGCCGATTCCGGTGATAAACATGATGAAGCGTAGCGCAGTCCGCGGGAATACGCCATTGCATTAGCTAGGATGCCCGGCGGAGGAATTGGTTCCTGGATCAAAGAAAACCTAGCCCCACCAAACCGACCCCTTACCCGGCGTCGGGCAGTGTCTGAAATCGACCGGAGCGCGGAGCATTGCTCCGCGCAAACTCGATTCTTAACCTGGCGGAGCAATGCTCCGCGCTCCAGAATCTCCAAATTCAGCCATCACCCGGCGCCGGGAAAACTCTACCTCGGCAGCAACTCGGCCACCATCGACTTCTCTTCCTTGAGCTCGGCTTCCGTGGCCGCGATTCTGGTCTTGCTGAATTCGTTCAGCGACACGCCCTGGATGATCTCGAATTTCTTGCCGTCGCTGCGGATCGGGTAGCTGAAAATCAAACCTTTCTCAATCCCATAGCTGCCGTCCGAGCAAACGGCCACGCTGAAACACTCACCCGTCCGGGTGGGGGTGGTGAGATTGCGAACGGTGTCCACCACGGCGTTGGCGGCGCTGGCGGCGCTGGAAAGGCCGCGCGCTTTGATGATCGCCGCGCCGCGCTGCTGCACGATGCCGATGAAATCCTTCTCCAGCCATTCGCGATTGCCGATCACCTCGGGCACTGGACGGCCCTGGATCCGGGCATTGAAAAAATCGGGATACATTGTGGAGCTGTGATTGCCCCAGATGGCGAGGTTGGTGACGGCGGTGACGTCCACGCCGGCTTTCTTGGCGAGCTGGGTCTTGGCGCGGTTTTCATCCAGCATGGTCATGGCGAAAAACCGGTCCCGCGGCACACCGCTGGCGTTGCTGGCCGCGATCAGGGAATTGGTATTGCACGGATTGCCCACGACCAGCACGCGGACGTTGGGGGCGGCGTTCTTCGCGATGGCCTGGCCCTGGCCGGTGAAGATTTTGCCGTTGATGCCGAGCAAATCCTTGCGTTCCATGCCTTGCTTGCGCGGCACGGCGCCAACCAGCAGCGACCAGTTCACGTCTTTGAAACCCTGGTTCAAATCCGACGTGGGCACGACGCCTTGGAGCAGCGGGAACGCGCAATCGTCGAGTTCCATGCAGACGCCCTGCAGCGCGTTCATGGCCTTCTCATCGGGTATTTCGATGAGGTGCAGGATGACCGGCTGGTTTGGGCCGAACATGGCGCCGGAGGCGATGCGGAAGAGGAGGGCGTAACCGATCTGGCCGGCGGCGCCAGTGACCGCGATGCGAATGGGTGCAGTGCTCATAATTCAAAAATGCCCGCGCAGTATGTGAACCGGCTGGAGCCGAGGCAAGAGAAGAAGGGGGTAAGACTTCCGCTTGGCTTGAAACAGTCAAGACGCCGGCAGGGCAAAGCTGCGAGCCAAGGCAAAGGGCAAATGTGTTGATGATAAAGCGGCTCGCAGGGATCCGTCTACGCGGACTGCTTCGCCGGGACAAGCCTCGCCCCACCGGATGCAGAATCGGACCAAAGATGTGGAATAGGACCAGGGCGGTGGGGCGAGCGTCCCCGCGAGCCGTTCCACGACAAAGAACTATCCAATGGTTTCAATTTTGTTCACCCTGCAGTTCATGGGCGACCACGGGGAAAACACTCTGCCAGATCGTGAAAATCCAGCCCCGGGCGTTCACATTGACCTTGGCCAATCCAATATCGTTCTGCTCACCATCACCACCGAAATACGCATTCCCTGGCTGGCCTGCGAAACAGCGCATCGGTTAATCCGTGAGACTTGGTTGGAAGCGAAAGCCTGGCTCATCGGAGATTACCTGCTGATGCCGGACCATCTTCACGCCTTTTGCGCTCCGCACGACTTAGAGTTCACGATCGAACAATGGATCGCCTACTGGAAGCGCGATTTCCGGTTGAAACACCGGCGGGCGGATTGGAAATTTCAATCGCGGGGCTGGCATCATCGGCTGCGCAGCGGCGAGAGCCACTCACAGAAGTGGCTTTACATGCAGGAGAATCCTTTGCGCAAAGGACTCGTGACGCGGATGGAAGACTGGCCGTTCAAAGGCCGGGTGTTCGATCTGATGTGGACTGGAAAATAGCTGCCGCTTGAGTTCCTCGAATTTCTTCTGCACGAAGGAGATGTTTATCAAATGGCGCTTCTTTCTGTAAGCGTGCGTAGGTCCTTGTCGCGGCTCGCGCGGACGCTCGCCCCACCAGCGTGGCTGTTTCCCTAGTCGTCTTGGCTTGCCTCAACCTTGCCTTCCGCCAGTGCCGTCACGATCGCGACACTGGCCGAGGTGCCCAGGCGCGTTGCTCCGGCGGCGATCATCGCCAGCGCCGTCTGAGTATCGCGAATGCCGCCGGAAGCTTTCACGCCGAATTGCGGGCCGACGGTTTCCCGGAGCAGTTTCACGTCTTCCACCGTCGCGCCGGCGATGCCGAAGCCGGTGGAAGTTTTCACAAAACTCGCGCCGCTTTCCACCGCGAGTTGGCATGCGCGGATTTTTTCCTCGCGCGTTAACAGACAGGTTTCCAGGATCACTTTCACCGGGCGCTCTTCCGCCGCTTCCACCACGTCGCGCAATTCGCGCAGAACAAATTGGTCATCACCGTCTTTCAGCCGGCCGAGGTTGAGGACGACGTCAATTTCCTGGGCGCCGTCGTCGATGGCAGCCTCGACTTCGAAACGTTTGACATCGCCGGACACGGCACCGAGCGGGAAGCCGGCCACGCAGACAATCTTAACTTCGGTGTCCTCGAGATAATGGCGGGCCAGCTCCACTCGCGAGCCGTGGATGCACACGCTGTGGAAACCGTGTTCACGGGCTTCGGCGCAGAGTTTTTTGATGTCCAAGGCCGTGGCGTCCGGCTTGAGCAGGGTATGATCGATGCAGGCCGCCAGTTGCGCGGGTGACAGTGCATGCTTGTGCATAACTCGGAGTTGAGCGTGGTGCAGTGGCTCGGGGCAGTCAACGCAGTTTGCAGGTCACGAAATCGTGGTCTTCTCTTCAACCTGGGCCGGCTCGAGCTTGGGAGCCAACAGATGGGTAATCAGCAGCGCCGCCAGATAGGCCAGGCTGGCGGCGAGGAAGATAGGGAAGTAATTGCCCGCCTCACCGCGGGCGATGGATGCCTTGCGGATCTGGCCAACGACGGCGAAGAGAAGTATGCCGCCGATTGAACCGGCGAAACCGCCCAGGCCCGTCACCGAACCGACGATTCGGCGCGGAAACATATCCCCGGCCAGGCTGAACACATTGGCCGACCAGCCTTGGTGGGCGGCGGCGGCGATGGCAATGAGTGCGACGGCGATCCAGGGGGTGGCGGTCACGGTCGCGAATACCACCGGCAGAACCAGCGCCGCGAAGGCGAGCAGTGTGGTTTTGCGGGCCCGATTGACGCTCCAGCCGATTTTCATGAGATGCCCCGACAGCCAGCCGCCGCCGATGCTGCCGACGGAGGCACAGATATAAATGGCCGCGATGGGAACGCTCCGGGCTTTCAAGCTGAGCCCAAACCGGTCGGAAAAAAAGTAGGGTGCGCCAAAAAGATAAAACCACCAAAAACAATCCGTCATGGATTTGGCGGCGACGTAGGCCCAGGTCTGGCGGTGTGGCAACAGGCGCCCCCACGGAATTTTCACCGTCGGTTCGGGCGGTTCGCTGTTGATCCAGGCCAATTCGGCGGTGGAAACGCGCGGGTGCCGTTCGGGTCTTTTGTAAATCATCAGCCAGGCGATAATCCAGGCGAGATCGAAAATGCCGGTGATCAGAAAGGCGCCGCGCCAGCCATTGGCGGCCCCAAAGACCGCCCACGAAGAGAACGTGGCCAGGACAAAGGGGAGTCCGAACGGCACCAGAATCCCGCCGACATTCGAGCCGGAATTGAAAAGGCCGGTGGCCAGGGCGCGTTCGCGTTTGGGAAACCACTCGGCGACCGTCTTGATCGCCGCCGGGAAGTTGCCGCCTTCGCCGAGGCCCAGCAGGATGCGCACGACAAAAAAGCCGGTGACCGAGCTGACCAACGAGTGGCCCATGGCCGCGAGGCCCCAAAAGGCGCACGACAGCGCAAATCCCCAGCGCAAGCCCAGCACGTCCATCAACCGTCCGGCCACCAGCAGGCTGACTGCGTAAGCGGCATTGAACGCCACGGTCATGTTCCAGTAATCGTTCTGCGTCCAGCCGATTTGCTTTTGCAGTTCCGGGGCGAGATTGCCGAAGACTCCGCGGTCGATGTAATTGGCGGTGGTGACCCAGAACAACAAGGAACAGATCACCCAGCGAAAACGGGTCCGGGTTCCCGGGCAGGTTTCCCGGCGCAACGCCGCGCCCTGGACGGATTGCGCGGATTCAGGGATGGAGCGCATCGTTGAGGTGAAGCTATTCCACGCGAAATGTCAATGCACGGCGGGCGCTGGCGCGCCGCGCTTCACGCGTTTGAACAGCAAGACCAGCGGAAGGCAAACCAGGCACAAGACGCCGAACACCCTGAAGTTCTCGACGAACGCCCACAAGCTGGCCTGCTGCAGCAAAGAATTGTAAACCAGTCCCAGCGCCTGCTGGTGCGCCAGGTACGAACCGCTGCCGGCGGTCAACGCCTGTTGCGCCACCGCCAGGTGCTCGTTGTAAGCCGGGTCGTACGGCGTCAGATGCGCCACCATCATGGCCTGATGCACCTGCGCCCGCCGCGAGAGCAGGGTGGTCACCATCGCAATGCCAAAGCTTCCTCCGAGATTGCGCATCAGGTTGAAAATGCCGGCGGCGTTGCCCATCTGGTCCTGGCGCAGATAGCCCATTGTCGCGGTCGTCAGCGGAACGAAAATGAAACTGATGGCGATTCCGTTCAGCACGCTCGGCCAGATCACGTTCCAGACCGAAATCTGCAGGTTGATGTGGCCCAGCCAGAATGAGGAGCCAGCCAACAGGATGAACCCAATGAACATTAAGACCCGGTTGCGCACGCGCCCGACCAGCCGGCCCACCAGCGCCGTGGTGACCAGCGCGCCCAGGCCGCGCGGGCTCAGGGCGTATCCGCTTTGCAACGCGGGATAACCCATCATGGTTTGCAGGAAAATCGGCAGCGCCGCCGTGGTGCCGTACAGCACGCCGCCCAGGCAGGTGACGAGCACGATGCCGGAAACGAAATTGCGGTTCTTCAACACGCGCAAATTGACAATCGGATGTCGGGTGCGAAGTTCGCGCACCACGAACGCCAGAAAGCACAGCACCGAAACCACGGCAAACCAGGTGATCCACGCGGACCCGAACCAATCCTCCTGCTGGCCCTTGTCCAGGATGACCTGCAGCGTTCCCAGCCAGATCGCCAGGAAGGCGAACCCGAAGAAATCCGCCCGCTCGACCCTTGCATTCTTAATGTAAGGCGGATCTTCAATCACCGCCTGCACCATGAGAATGGCGAAAATTCCCACCGGCACGTTGATGTAAAAGATCCAGCGCCAGGAATAATTATCGGTGATCCAGCCGCCGAGTGTCGGTCCCAGAATCGGCGCGACGATGACCCCCATGCCGTACGTCGCCATGGCCACGCCGCGTTTTTCGGGGGGGAAACTTTCCAGCAGCACGGCTTGGGCGATCGGCTGCATCGCGCCGCCGCCTATCCCCTGGAGGATCCGCGCCACAATAAGGAATTGCAGGTCGGGAGCCATGCCGCAAAGAATCGAAGCCACGGTGAAAAGCGCCACGCACATCGTCAGCAGCCGCCGGCGGCCAAAGCGCATCCCCAGCCAGCCTGTAATCGGCAGCACGATTGCATTCGAGACCAGATAACTGGTCAGCACCCAGGTGGATTCCTCGGTGGTGACGGAAAGGTTGCCCGCAATGTGCGGCAGGGAAACGTTGGCGACCGAGGTGTCCAGGATTTCCATGAAGGTGCCCGCCATGACCGCGACCGCGATCAGCCACGGGTTGTGACTGGGGCGCCACGGTTCGTGCGCAGAGGAAGGTCTGCTGGAGGGAGAATCCGCCATGGCTGCCCTTTATGCCCTGACGCTGCCGTTTCGCTTCGCCAACTTCCACAAGAAAAATCCGGCCACCACGCCAAGGATCACCGCCGCCAGCGCGATAAACACATCGGGAACCTCGAACCCGGCCACTTGGACGGAACACATCACCGACATGCCCGGTCCGAGCACGTGATCGCCCGCCACCGGTTTGTCGAAAACAATTTTGACGGGGACGCGCTGGACCACTTTCACATAATTGCCGACGGCGTTTTCCGGCGGCAGCAGGCTGAAGGCGGCGCCGCTGCCCGCCTGAATGCTTTGGACCCGTCCCGCGAGTATTGCACCGGCCAGGGAATCCACGGAAATTTTCACCGGCTGACCCGGATGGATGTCGCGGAGTTGCGTCTCTTTGAAATTTGCGACGACCCAGAGGTCGGTGGGCACGAGTGCCAGGAGGCTTTGACCGACCTGAACGTAGTCGCCATTCTCCACTGACTTGCGCGTCACCCGGCCATCCTGCGGCGCGGTGACGCGGGTGTAGGACAGATTCAGGTCCGCCTGTTGCACGTCCGCCCCCGACTGGCGGGCCTGCGCCAGCGCCCGCTCCCACGCCCGGCGGCCGGCTTCCAGTTCCGCCCGGGATTCGGTGATTTTCGACCGGTCGCTGGCCGCTTTTTCCTGGCCGGCCTTCGTATTGGCCGCGGCGGCTGCGGCCGTCGCCTTGGCGGCGTCATATTCCTGCGGGGAAATCGTATTTTTCTGAATCAGGTCTTCCGCCCGCTTCAAATCGGCGCCGGCCTTGTCCGCATTTGCCTGGTCCGCCGCGACTTGAGCCTCGGATTGTTTGGCGGTTGCTTCCGCCGTGGCCACCTGAGTGCCCAGCAGATCAATACTCGCCAGGATCAGCCTGACGTTGGCGTCGGCGGCCACCCGGGCCGCCTTTTTCTGCGCGACCTGAACTTCGAAATCCGCCGGATCCAGTTCCAGCAGCAAGTCTCCGGCTTTGACCGGTTGATTGTCGTTGATGTAAACCTTTTGGACCTGGCCCGCCACGCGGGGAGCGATCGAAACGATGTTGGCGCTCAGAAACGCGTCGTCGGTGGATTCGTGCGTTAAACCCTCGACGAGGAAGTGCAAGCCGAAGAAAAGCAGCACGGCAAGCACGGCGGCGCCAAGGAGGATGACCGGCGGCCTCGTCCAAAACGGCGGGTTGCTTTCGGTTGAAACGGCGCCTTCCCCGCCGGCGCGGGCCGGGGATTTTGCGACCTGTGTATGCTGTTCGTCCATAGTCCGGATACGATCCGCTCAAGTTCTCCGACGATGCCATCGCCGCGGCAGACGCCCGGTTTTCCGGAACCGCGCGATGATTTTTCGAATCATCCGCCATCAGCGATATAACTAATCGGTTACTTAAGAGGGAATGTCCACTCCAAAATGGCGTCCGCGCCGGCCCGGGGATTCGGGGAAGCGCACTCGGGAAGCGCCGGAGGATTGCCGCGGCGGGGACGGTCGGTTACGCTGCCGCCATGAGCATGTTCCCGGTCGGCCCGGAAAAGGCAATTCAACTTGCGCAGCGCATGGCTGCGCTCGGCGTGCGCGAGGTGGACATCGAGGAGACATTTGTCCGCTCCGGCGGTCACGGCGGGCAAAACGTCAACAAGACCGCCACCTGCGTGATGCTTCACCATCGCCCCACCGGGCTTCAGGTCAAATGCCAGACCACGCGTCAGCAGGGACTCAACCGTTTCATCGCCCGCCGCCTTTTGCTCGACAAGATCGAAGCGCGGCAAAAGGGATACGTGGACGCCAAACGCACCGAGATGGAGAAAATCCGCCGGCAGAAACGCAAACGCTCGCGGCGCGCAAAAGCAAGGATGCTGGCCGACAAATCGTTTCATTCCGTCAAAAAGGAATCGCGCCGCCCGGTGGCTTCAGAATAGTTGCCGGTCGCCGTGCCGGAGACCGGCGCTCCAACCCGCCGTCACCGCCCGGAACTTTTCCCGTGGCTCCGGTCAATCGCCGGAGCGCGGCGATTCGAGTGCCTTCAACGATTCCCCAAGTTTGTCCGCCGCATCCGCCAGGCGTTTCTTCCAATCGGCCCAGCTGGCGGCCCAGGTTTCCCCCGCCAACTGATGCTGTGCTTGGGGCCAGTGTTCTTCCAGAGCTTTCAACTCGCGGCGGGCGCCGGCGCGATCGCCCCATTTCAAACCGGCTTCAATGAGATTCAACCGGTTCTCCGGATATTCCGGCGCCAGTTCGACGGCGCGACGGAGATGCTGCTGCGCCTTGGCGCGGCTGCCAATGCTGACGATCACGGGGGATTGCAAGTACAGCAGCCCGAGATTCCGCTCCGGTCCGGCGTAGTCGATCCGGTCGTCCAGGTCGGCTGCCGCCTGAAACTCGCGTTCCATCTCTTTGACCATTTTAAGCGCCGCCAGATTTCTTTTTGTGTCCGCCAGCTGACCGAGATTCATTCCCAGATAATAGTGCCCCGGCGCGGACTTCGGCTGGCGCGCGGTCAATTGTCGGCAGACGTCGATCCCCTGTTTTGCGAGGTCAGCGCGGTGCACCTTGTTCGTGGCGAGATCAGCCAGATCGAAGCAGGCGCGCCCGAATTGCCAGGCGGCCTCGTCCTGGTTTGTCTGCGCCTGGAAACGGGCCCGAGCCTCGTTGAACGTCTTTTCCGCCCGGACCACCCAGTTCGTTTCGCTGGAACCATCACTGGCCATAGATTGGCCTGTTGCTGTCATAAAAGAGCCGGTGCATAAACAAATCAAACTGGCCAACGACGCCAGGCGGAAAAGCGGTGTCGGGGGTTGCGATTGGCCTATTTGCCATTGGCAGAGGACTTTAACCATGGTTTTCAAGTTCCGGGGAATCTCTGAATTTGGAGTTGCGAACATTGCGACCCGTCTTATACTGCTTGTTAATTGAGATCAATTGGCAAATTGCGGTGTTTGGCGATTGGCGCGGCGGCGTTGCTGCTCCTGTCGGCGGGTTGCAGCGGCATTAACGCCTCGAAAAGCGTTTCGCCGATGGATATTCTGCCGGCATTGCTCCAGGCCGATCCCCCCCCGGCGCAGCCTGATCGCGTTCCGTCCGCCGGAGAGGCCGTTCAACAAATAGCCAAAAACTGACGAGATTATGCGATTTCCTTTCGCGTTATCGGCGAAAATCGCCGGTCATATCATCAAGCACAAGCTGCGGCGCACGCCCAAATTCGCCATGGTGCTGCAACTTGAACCCTTGCACACGTGCAATTTGACCTGCACCGGCTGCGGTCGCATCCGCGAGTATTCCACGAATCTCAAGGACATGGTGCCGCTGGAAAAATGCCTGGCCGTTGCCGAGGAATGCGCGGCCCCCATGGTATCCATCTGCGGCGGTGAACCGCTGATTTATCCCAAGATCGAGGAACTGGTGAACGGCATCCTGGCCCAGGGCCGCATCGTCTATGTCTGCACGAACGGCGTGTTCATGCGCCGGAAGATGAAGGACTACCTCGCGGCGATTTATTCGCCTGCTTTGGAATCTCAAATCTCCAGTCTCAAGTCGCAGGGTTTGATCAGCGAAAAGGATGTCGAGGCCATCCGCAAAGGCAAAACCGACGGCCGCCCGGTCATCGCTCCCAACAAGTGGATGTACTGGAACGTCCACATCGACGGCCTCGAATACACGCATGACCTCATTGTCGAGCGGGAAGGCGTGTTTCAGGAATGTGTCCAGGCGATCAAGATGGCCAAGATTCTCGGCTTCCAGGTCGCCACGAACACCACCGTCTATAAGGAATCCGACGTGAAGGAGATCGAGCAGATGTTCGAATACTTCTCCGCGCTGGAAGTGGATGGCCACACGATTTCTCCCGGTTACGAATACGACGCGGCGAAGAAAGACATGGTCAAGCGGCTCGGCAAGCAGCCCGAGGATTTCTTCCTCACGCGCAAGATGACGCGCGAAAAATTCGCCAGAATTCTGGAATGGGGCAGGAAATTCACCCTTTTCCACACGCCCGTCTACCTGGAGTTTCTCGCCGGCAAACGCGAGTTGACCTGCACCGCCTGGGCGATTCCCACCTACAACATCAAAGGCTGGAAGGCGCCGTGTTATTTGATGACCGACGGCCATTATGACGGCTATCAGGAAATGCTCGCGAAGGTGCAGTGGGACAAATACGGCGTCGTCAACGGCGTCGCGCGCGACACCCGTTGCGAGAGCTGCATGGTCCACTGCGGCTACGATCCCAGCGGCGCGCTCGGCACGAATTACCAGCGCGGCGACAATTGGAAGAATTTCAAATCCAACTTCTGGCCCAAACCCAAGCCCTACTACGCCGGCGCGAAGGTGTCCGCGTTCAACGGCGCCTCCATCGGCAAGGGCCACCTCGCGGAAGCCAACGCCGCCATCAACTCGCCCCGCGCCGCGATGAACGGCGCGCAATCGGTGTTTCAGCGCCGCGAAGAACCGCACGAACACAACCCCGGCTCCCCCGAGGCGGGCGCCAACGGCGGTTGCGGCAGCGGCGACGCCAGCCAGCGGGATGAATTGCTGGCTAAAATTGCCAACGCGAATCATCTGAAGTGAAAGCGGCAGGCATCGGTTTCCGGGCAATTGGTTTCTGATTACGGAACGCTCATGAGCAAAACACTGTTTCTAAGTCCCCCTTCGTTCGACGGCTTTGACGGCGGCGCCGGGGCGCGTTACCAGGCGCGGCGCGAAGTCACCAGCTATTGGTATCCCACCTGGCTGGCGCAACCCGCCGCGATGGTGCCGGACAGCAAGTTGCTCGATTGCCCGCCGCACGACATCGACGTCAAGGAATGCCTGCGCATCGCAAATGATTTCGACCACGTCATCATCAACACCTCCACGCCGTCGTTGAAAAACGACTGCAAAGTGGCCGAGGCCATCAAGGCCCGGAAGCCGGACACCCGGATCGGGTTCATCGGCGCGCACACGATGGTGCTGCCGACCGAAACGCTCAAAGCCTCGCCCGCGATCGACTGGGTGGGCCGGAAGGAATTTGACTTCACCTGCAAGGAAGTTGCCGAGGATCGTCCGCTCGAAACCATTGCCGGCCTTTCCTACCGCGACAAGGACGGCAGGATCAAACACAACCCCGAGCGGGAAATGATCCAGAACATGGATTCGCTCCCGTGGGTTGCGGATGTTTACAAACGGGACCTTCAGATCGAGAAATATTTCATCGGGTATCTTTTGCATCCTTACGTGAGCCTTTACACCGGGCGCGGGTGCCCGGCCCAATGCACGTTCTGCCTGTGGCCGCAAACCATCGGCGGGCACAAGTACCGGGTCCGTTCGCCGCAAAACGTCGCCGACGAAATGGCGTACATGAAGAAGATTTTTCCGCAGGTGCGGGAATTTTTCTTCGACGACGACACCTTCACCGCGAATCTTCCGCGCGCGCGGGAGATCGCGAAAAAACTCGGTCCGCTCGGTTTGGCCTGGAGCTGCAACAGCCGCGCGAATCTGGACTACGACACGATCAAAAGTTTCAAAGACAACGGCCTGCGCCTGTTCCTGGTCGGCTACGAGAGCGGCAACGACGAGACGCTCACGCGCATCAAGAAGGGTGTGACCACCGGCGAAATGCGCAAGTTCACGAAAGCCTGCCACGAAGCCGGCGTGGTCATTCACGGCACGTTCATCCTGGGATTGCCGGTCGAGACGAAGGAAACCATCGAGCAAACGATCCGCTTCGCGCAGGAACTGGACGTGTTCAGCCTGCAAGTGAGCCTTGCCGCGCCGTACCCCGGCACCGAGCTTTACGAGCAGGCCAAGCTCAATGGCTGGTTTGTGAAAAAGGACAAGACCGACCTCGTGGAAAGCGACGGGTTCCAGCAGAGCTCCCTGGAGTTTCCCGGCTTGAGCAAGGAAGAGATTTTCGAAAGCGTCGAGCGTTTCTACCATCGCTATTACCTCCGCCCGAAACCGATCCTCCGCATCATCAGGACGATGCTGGAGGACAAAGACGTTTGCGTGCGCCGTTTGCGCGAGGGTTATGAATTCTTCAAGTCCATGGCGCAGCGGCGAAGCGATCTGGCGGCGTCGAAAGCGGCGTCGGCCTGATCGATGCCGGAAAGCGGCGGCAACCTTCCCGTTCAAACCGGGGACGGCGCGTTCCGGAATGGAACCGCCGGCTTCCCGAAGGCCCGGTCCGGGATGAAACGCCTGCCATATCAATGCCGGGGATCCTTTGATGCAATCGCTCGTCGATGATTTTCTGCAATACCTCCGCCACGAGCGTGGGCAGTCGGAGCGCACCCAGAAAACCTACGCCGCGTTGCTGAACAAGTTCGTCGTGTGGGCGGCGAACCAAAAGCTGACCGATTGGGCCGCGGTCGAGTTGCGGCATCTGATGGCCTTCCTGCAGCACGAGCGGCAACGGGGCGTGGCCCGTGAGCCGAAGGAATCGCCGCGCCGGCTCAGCAGCGAAAGCGTTTACCTGGAAATCGCCGCGTTGCGGGCGTTTTACCGGTTTGCGGAGGAGGAAAAATCGTTGCCGGCCCCGCAATGCGGGATCGCGGAAAATCTTTCACTGCCGCGGCGCTGGCGCCGGCTGCCCAAAGCCCTCACCCGCGGGGAAATTGAGATGCTGTTGGAGCCGGAGGAACCGGAAACTCCGCCAAGCCTGTGTGACCAGGCCGTTCTCGAGCTGGCCTACGCTTCGGGCCTGCGCCTGGCCGAACTCCGCGATCTGCGCCTGGAACAACTCCATCTGGAAGCCGGTTTCATCAATGTGATCGGCAAAGGCAACAAGGAACGCGTCGTGCCGGCAGGCAGAAAAGCGGTCGCCGCCATGACCCGGTTCATCGAAGCCGGACGCCCGAAGCTGGTGACGCCGCGTTCGCCCGCCAACGTCTTTCTCACCCGCCGCGGCACGCCGTTCGCCGCGGTCACGCTGTGGCTGCGCATCAAGCGCCGCGCCGGCCGGGCGGGGATTGCGCGCAACATTACCCCGCACATGCTGCGCCACAGTTTTGCCACGCATCTGCTCGAGCACGGCGCGGATTTGCGCGTGATTCAGGAATTGCTCGGTCACGCGAACATCAGCACCACGGAAATTTACACCCACGTGACCGGCGGCCGGCTGCGGGAGGTTCACCGGAAGTTTCATCCCCGGGCGTGATTCGTGAAACGTGAACGACGGCAGCCCGCGAAGTCGCGCCTCGGGTCTTCCGCGCCGCAATTTCCTATTCAAAATCGTACACGACCGCCTTCCGGCACGCGCGTTTGAAGACTTGCTCCACGAATTCGACGTGTCGCGGATGAACCTGATAGGCGTCCTGCGTTTGCTTGTCGGGAAAGATCAGATTCAGCGCCACCTGGTAGGACTGGTCCACCACGGGACGGTGGCTCGGCGCCATTTTGCCGATGTGGAAATGCACCACGCCGGGGATGGCCTTCAACAGCCGGTTTGCGCCGGCGATCAGATCCTCCGCGGCGGCCGGGTTGGCTGGATCGGTCCAGAAAATGACGATGTGCGAAAACATGATTCAGGGCTGCCGGGCGCATTGTCTCCGGGAGGGAGGGCGCGGCAAGCGCAAATTTCAGCCGGCGGCGGGCGGGCACCCGGCTGCAAGCCCGGGTGAGTTCACCCCGGCACGGCCGCGGCTGTCTATTTTGAGACAGTTTTGTTCCACTTGATGACACCCGGCGGCCGGCGCTGAACCGGCGCACACCGTCTGGAACCAAGAAAGATTTTTCTTCCAGCCATGTGGGCGGCATTTGACCTGCTGATTCCTGGCTCGGCCCGATCATGGATGACAGACACTCGAGTAATCAAACAGTCCAAGTTCGCCTTTCCAAACCGGAAAGCGCGGCGGGTTTCCTGAAGTTTCATCCCGTGCGCGACCTGTCCATCAAACACAAACTGACCCTGATCATCATGAGCGCCAGCATGGTGGCGCTCCTGCTCGTATCGGCGGGCTTTGTGACGTACGAGTCGATTACCTTTGAGGCGACGACGAAGCAGGATTTGATGACGCTGGTGGAGATCATCAGCGCGCAATCGCGGACGGTTTTGGCCTATGGAGATGAACGGGACGGCAAGGAAATCCTGTATGCGTTGAGCGCGAAGAAGCATGTGGTGGCGGCGTGCCTTTACAAGACCAACGAAGTGTTCGCCGTTTATCTTGCTCCGGGACAAAGCAAGACCCAACTGCTGCCGGCGCATCCGGAACCGGATGTCTGCCGCTTTGAGCCGCACCAGGTGGTCCTGTTCCAACAGGTCCAGTTCAAAGGGCAGCCGCTCGGCGCCGTTTATCTGAAATACGACCTGCAGGAACGCAGCGCGCGCCTCAAGATCTTCGCCGCCATCATCGCGCTGTTTATTCTGGTGTCGGCGGGAGTCACTTTCTTCCTGTCGTCCCGGCTGCAGCGGATCATTTCAAGACCGATTTCCCACCTCGCCCGGACCGCCAAAACGGTCTCGTCGGAAAAAAACTATTCGGTTCGGGCCGAAAAACAATCGGGAGACGAACTGGGCCAGTTCATCGACGGGTTCAACGAGATGCTGGGGCAAATTCAGCAGCGGGATGCCGCGCTGCAAGCGGCCAACGACCAATTGGAGCAACGCGTCCACGAGCGCACGGAAGATCTCCAAACGGAAATTGCCGAGCGCAAGCGCGCGGAAGCCGCGCTGCAGGAGCAATTCATCCGCACCACGCTCTTGAATCAGATCACGCAGGTCATCTCCGAGCGTCAGGACCTGGAGAGCATTCTTTACGTGGTGCTGCGGCAATTGGAAGACTTCATGGCCATCGACTTGGGAATGGTCTGCTTGTTTGACCGGAACGCGGAAACCTTCGGCATCACTGCGCTGCGGCTGAAAAACCCGCTGCTGCACGCCAAGCTCGGGCTGCGCGAGGGCCGGGTGCTGTCCCTGGAGGAATCCGGCCTCAAGCCCTGCAAACACGGCGAAATGGTCCGCATGCCCGATACCTTCAAAATCCACGCATTGTTGGCCGAACATTTCGCGGCGGCGGGATTCCGTTCCACGGTGGCGATTCCCCTGATGGCCGAGAACCGGTTGTTCGGCGTGCTCGTGGTGGCGCGGCTCGATGCCGATGCCGTCAGCAGCAGCGAATGTGAGTTTCTCCATACCTTGAGCGACCGCGTGGCGCTGGGAGCGCACCGGGCGCAGTTGCACGCGGAATTGGCGCGGGCCTATGACGAGTTGCGCCAGACCCAGCTCACCGTCATGCAACAGGAGCGGCTCAAGGCTTTGGGCCAGATGGCCAGCGGCATCGCGCACGATATCAACAACGCGCTCTCGCCGATCGTGGGTTTCGCGGATTTGCTGGCCAAGAGCGAATCCAATTTGAGCGCGACGAGCCTGAAATACCTGGAATTCATCCAGACCTCCGGGAACGACATCGCGCATATCGTGGCCCGGCTGCGCGAGTTCTATCGCCACCGCGATGAAGGCGAAGCGCTCACGGCGATCAATCTGAATGAGCTGGTCCGGCAAGTCATCGACATGACCCGCCCGCGCTGGCGCGACATCCCGCAAGGCCGCGGCATCATGATCGAAATGCAAACCGACCTGGACGAAACTCTGCCCGAGTTCGCCGGCATCGAAAGCGAAGTGCGCGAGGCGCTGACGAACCTGATCATCAATGCCGTGGACGCCGTCCCCAACGGCGGCTCCATCACGGTTCGCAGCCGCATCTGCCAGCGCGAGGCTGCCAACCCCCCCGGCGGCACCCCTTCGCATGTGATGCTTGAAGTGCAAGACACCGGCATTGGCATGAGCGAGGAAACGCGCAAGCGCTGTCTGGAACCGTTCTTCTCCACCAAAGGCAAGCGCGGCACGGGGCTGGGACTCGCGATGGTTTACGGCGTGATGGAGCGGCACGAGGGAAAAATCGAAATTGAAAGCGAGTTTGGCAAAGGCACCACCGCAAAACTGATTTTCCCGGTTCGCAGCCTCGTCGATGGCGGCGCATCGGAATGGAATTCCCCGGATGCTTCCAAACCGCTCCATATCCTGTGCATCGATGATGAACCGCTATTGCGCGAACTGCTGCGCGAACTGCTCGTCCGCGAAGGCCACAAAGTGGAAGTCTGCGACAGCGGCCAGGGCGGAGTGACCGCCTTCCGCGCCGCGACCCACAACGGATGGCCGTTCGATGTCGTCATCACCGACCTGGGCATGCCGTATTTCGACGGGCGCCAGGTGGCGAAAGTCCTCAAACGCGAATCGCCCTCCACGCCCGTGATCCTGCTCACCGGCTGGGGCGCGTTCATGAAAGAAGACGGCGAAGTTCCACCCCAGGTGGATGGCATCTTGAGCAAACCGCCGCGTTCACGCGAAATCCGGGAAGCGCTGGAACGCGTGCTGCGCGTGCGCAGCGAGCCTCTGCAAATCCCCGCCGCAAATGGTCCGATCATCGTGGCCCCAACCGTTGTGGCCCCGACCACCACAACCGCCTGAACGGGTGGGATCGCCTCAAAAGCCCGACCCGAAAGGCGAAGTGTGCCCTGCCGGATAATTCGGCAGTGCCACAGCCTCGTGGGGCGAAGCCCCCCATGAACCCGCTCGCTCCACCCGGGATTCAAGCTGACGGACTGCCAGGAATTCGGTAGTGGTAGATTTTACAACTTTCGGTGGGGCGAGCGTCCTCGCGCCTGCGCCGCCGAAGCGGCTTCGTCGCCGCGAAGGCGCGAGCCGGCCTTGGCGCGCCGAAGGGTAGCGAAGGCGGCTCGTCAGTAGCCTCGCTCCACCAAAACGCACCACCACCAGGAATTCTCTTCTTTCGCCACCGCGTGAATTCGTGTTTAGTATCCGCCCTCTATGAGCAAAACCGCTTTGTTGTTCGCCGGTCAGGGTGCGCAAACCGTCGGCATGGGCAAGGATTTGGCGGGGCAATTTCCCGCCGCCAAGTCCTGGTTCGATCGCGCCAACTCAGCCCTCGGCTACGACCTGGCGTCCATTTGTTTCAACGGCCCGGAGGCCGAATTGACGAAGACCGAGAACGCGCAGCCGGCCATTTTCCTCGTCGGTTGGGTCGCGTTTCAATTGCTCAAAGAGCGCCTGCCTGCACTGCAGTTCGACGCGGCCGCGGGGTTGTCGCTGGGTGAATTTACGGCGCTGGCGGCCGCGGGCGCGATGAGTTTTGAAGACGGGCTCCGTCTGGTCCGGCAACGCGGCCGGTTCATGCAGGAAGCCTGCGACGCGACGCGCGGGGGCATGGCGGCGATCATTGGATTGGACGAGGCGCAGACGCGCGAGGTTTGCGCCCAAGCGGGCGTGGTGTTGGCGAACCTGAATTGCCCCGGCCAGCTCGTGATCTCCGGCGAATCAGACAAAATTGCGCAGGCCGTCGAGTTCGCCAAAGCCAAAGGCGCCAGGCGCGCCATCGCGTTGCCCGTCGCCGGGGCGTACCATTCGCCGCTGATGGCCGGCGCCC
>CAZFOA010000043.1:0-20334 GCA_964520205.1 uncultured Verrucomicrobiota bacterium
CTAATACAACCCGCCACGAAAGATTTCGATCACGCTCAATGTCCCGCCCGGCCAGTAGCAGGATGCCGGGAAGTCGAATCTCCGCCGGGCACGGTCAAAGACGAGGGTGACCGGGCGCTCCGGGATGTTGGGATCGTAAGCGTCAAATCGCATTTCCTGATCCGATTCCGTCAGCCCGAACAACACGATCCCGTGATTGATGGTGATGCGGGGAAAGCGGAACAGGTGGACGAGCGACAGGCCGCGTTCGCGAATCGACCGTTTCAGTTGTTCCGCGATCCGTTGCTGGTGGCGGCCCCAGACCGGGAACACCATGCGCCAATGGCTGCGGACGAAGTAGGATTGCCACGCGCCTCCGCATTCCGCCTTCAGCAGCGCTTCCTGCGAGCGGCTGAAGGAGCGAAGCCCGTCATAGCCGGGAATCTCGACCCGTTCCGCCTCCGCGCCCGCCCGGCGCGGATTGCGGCAAACGATCCGCCGGATCAGTTTCCGATAAACTTCCGTCTCGGCTTTCGGCAGCTCCGGCTCGAAACGGGCGTGATCAAAGAATTGCCGGACGGTTCGCACCAGAACGAAGCATCGGTGGTAGTAAGTCGGGGGCGGATCGGCCTGGAAAGTGGTCATGGCGCCGGTCACCGGATCAAACTGGTATCGCCAGACCAATTCGTGCGGGAAGGCGAACGTGTCGCGCTCGAATCGGAAGGGGCGGTTGGAATGCTCCACAGCGAAGGGGTCGGTTCTTGGTTTTTGCTGCTCTTCCCCCTTGCTATCCGGCTCCGGCCGAATCCGTGCCGCTCAAGGTGAGTTCCGCGGACATAACGTTCACGCCGGCGATGGAAGCGGAAGCCCTGGCCTGGATCAACAAACCCAATCGGCCGGTAATTGTGGCTTCAATTCGAAGCGTTTCGCCCGGCCGCGCCGATCCGAGGATTTTGACCGCCCGCAGCGCGGCCAGCTTCAATCGCGGCAACGACGGATTGGCCGGGTCCTCCTGCGCCACCATTCCGGCAACCTGCGCGCCGGCTTCGACCAAAAGCACGCCGGGCAGGATCGGTTCGCCCGGAAGATGGCCGCGCAGGTAATACTCGTCGCCGCGAACCCGATACTCGCCGACGCCGTGTTTGCCAGGCTCCAGGCTGACCATGCGGTCCACGAAACGGAATTCCGGGCCGTGCGGCAGCGACCGCATGGCCAGTTGCAGAAGATCGGGCACGGTGCTCATCGGCGCAGCGGTTCCACCACGGTGAAGTCCGGCGCCAGTTTCGCCTCGAACAGCTCCGGGTCAATCGGTTGATTCAGCACGGCGTTCGTAAAATCGTTGCGCAGGCTCGAGCCGTCCGCAAATTTCATCTGGGTCACGGCGATCGAAAAATCATTGGTGCGAAAGCCGATCAGGATTTCGCCGATGAATTTGCGGGCGGAGGCGCTTTTGGGCTCGAGCGTCATTTGCAGAATGGAATTCGTTTCCATCGCCGACAACAGCCGGAATCGCTCTTCCATCGTCGCGCGATCGCGCGGCAGGCTGGCGTCCAGCAACGCGAGCGCGTCCTTTATCGCACCGGGCGGCACGCCGCTAAGAGCATACTTCTCCGCCCGCTTGAGCTTTGGATAAATGATGAAGAGTTGGTCCGCCTGGCGCAGAGCAATCGTCTGGGCGGGCTGGCCGATTTCCCATCGGAACCTTCCCGGCACGGCCACCCAGACCTTTCCGGTGGCCACCAGCGGCTGGGACAATACCTTGAGCGAACGGGTCTGGGTGAAGTCCGCAGACCAGCTCTGAAGGTTGGTCTGGACTTCGAACCAACGGTTGAACATCAGGTTGGTGTCGGTCGCGTGCGCGAGGATCGAGGTCATGCCGAGCCAGACACAAGCCCAGCACCAGACTGCACGAGGAATCCACGCCAGCCTGGACATTTCATTGCCCCAACACCGGGTCAGGAAACCCGGCCCACAGGGTCGCTGATGCGACGGTTGCAGGCCGCGTTCTCCCGCACGGCGCGGCGCCGGCGTTTCAATCGGAGCATGAGATTTCCGTGTCACCCGTTTTTGGGCCAGATCGGAACGAATTGATACCATTGATCGATATCCTTGCGAATCTCCGGCTCGAATGCACGCAGGATTTGCTGGGTCAATTGCTGCCGAGCCTCGCGATTGCCCAGCGCTTTGCGGTCGTAGGTGAATTCCGGAAGCACTTTGACCGCAAATCCAGCGCTCCGGCGGACGATCGTGACCCCAATCAACGCGCAGCCCGAAGCCCGCGCCAGTTCCGCGGCTGCAAGCGGCGCTCCGAACGGTTGGCCGAACAATTCCACCGAAACCGGACTCCGCGCCGGCGGGCGATCCAACGAAATCGCCAGCGCGGCTCCCGCCTGAAGCCGCTTGATGACCTCGACGAAGGCGAAACTGTCCTGGCCGATCACCAGCGTCTCGACCCCGTAGTGCTTCCGCAACTCGATGCGAAGGTCGGTCAGATTGTCATCCGGCTCGGCCAGGGTGAGGACCGTCAACCGGGTGCCAAGTTGCGACAACAGCAGGCCGCCGTGTTCCCAATTGCCGAGGTGAAGCGTGATGAAAAGGACGCCGTGACCTCGTTCGCGCGCCGCGTGAATGATTTCCAGCTCAGGCGGGTTTACCAACCATTCCTTCACCGGCACGCCGCTCTCGACGCGCCATAAATCCACCAGTTTCAACGCAAAATTCCGATGAAGTCTGTGGGCGGCCTTTTCGGCGGCGGAACGGTCGCCCGCGAACGCGGGCAGAAAATTGTCCACCACCACCTGTCGGCGTCGGGTTCGCAAACGGTAATAGAACTCCGCCACCACCAGACAAAATCCCTTCACCAGCCCGGCTGGCAAAATTCGAACGATCCCCAATCCCGTCCGCCATAGCCCCGCGCGATAAAAGCCGGAAGTCGTCGCGGAGGGCTTGCCGGTCAAAGTCCGGGCTTCGAGACTCGTGGATTGTGCCGTGTCGTTCCCCTCGACTTTCGGCTCTCGACTCCCGACCGCCGGCTGGGTTTCAGACCCTGGACCTTGGCCTTTGGACCTTGGACTGAACAACACCCACCAGGCCGGGAGCAGAAAAACGGAGATCAACATATTGGCGCCGATGCCCACCGCGCAGACCTTGCCCAGGCTCGCCATGCCGGGGTTGCTGGACCAGGCCAGCGAACCGAACCCGGCCATGGCGGTGCCGCCGCACAGCAACAGCGCCCGCCCGATGGAGCGCCGAACCACGCCGATATCTCCTCCGTGCCGCCGCAATGCCAATTGCATGAAGATGCTATAGTCCACGCCGGTCCCCAACATGAGCGGCAGGGCCATCAGATTCAGCAGATTCCAGGTCCAGCCCGCCAGGGCCATCGTGGCCAGCAGAAACAGCCCGCTCAGGAGCAGCACGGCCACGCCCAGCAGGATTTCTGTTGCCCGCCGAAACGCGAACCAGAGCGAAGCCAACACGAGAACAACCATGGGCGTCACCAATTGCCACAACTTGCCGCGAACTCGCTTGAGCGTTGCGGACCCGAGCAATTCCCAACCGGAAAGATACGCCTGGTTCTTCGAAAGCCGGGAAGACAATCCCGCCAGGGCCGCGGTTCCAACCTGGTTGGTGGCCGGATAGATGAGTCCCATCACCAGCCACGCGTCGGGGGTTCGTGACACGAACCGTCTGAGCAACCATTGGCTCACGTCGTTGGTTGGCCAAATGACTCCCGTGCTGGCGCCGGCTCTGGCCCAGGTCCGCACCAATTCCTCGGTCAGCACCAGCGCGTTGGTGTTGAATCCCTCGGCTAACGCCGCCTCACGAAATCCCGGACCTTCCTTCCCCAGGATCGCAGCCGTCGCCCGGTTCGCGGCCTGATTTTCGGCACGCGGCCACAGCGCGGTCGGCAGCAGATACCGGCCGATCACCCGGTTGGAAACCGCGTTGTTCAGCAATTCCTCGGACACGCAAAGCCGTCGATACACTTCGGGTTCGTCCCGGCCGGAAATAATCAGCCACAGCGGGTCCGGAGGAAGTCCCATTTCGGATTTGATTTCGTCCAGCGCGGTCTCCGCCTCGCCGTGCTGCGGCCGCAGCGCGCTCCCGGACCGATCCAACCCCGGCCGCTGCAAGCAAAGGACTGCGCAGGAGCCAATCAGAACCAGTCCGGTCAGCATCAGGGCCGGGCTGCGAAAGGGATGCTGCACCGGCGTTCTCGCGGCAACCGGGGTTGCCTGCGCCGGAATGAAATAGCTCCACCATCGGACTGGAGGCAGCATGAAGCGCGGCTTTCGGCGCTTCGGGAACAGCGGTGGCAAATAAATCATGACCATGACCAATGCGGCCAGGCCGACGCCGAGGGCGACCAGCGTGCCCAATTGCCCCAACCCGGGCAGCCCGCCCAGGTTCAAAACCAGGAATGCGCTCATCGTCGTGATGGCCGCCCAAAGAATGCTCGGCGCGATGGCGCGGCGAATCTCCGGCACCGACAATTGCGGATGCGCCAACGCTTCCTGGTAGTGCACCACCGCATAGTCCACCGCCAATCCCAGCAATACGGCGGCAAATCCCATGCTGACCACACTGATCGTTCCCAACACCAGCCCGCCCAGGGCCAGCGTCGATGCCAGAATCAGCGACAGCAGGGTCAGCAGCCAGAACATCGGCAGCCATCGCCTGTGCGTCAGCCAAAACAGCAGGGCGATGATCGCCGATGTCCCGACCACCGAACTGCTCATGTCGTGTTGCATGCTGGTGGCGATCTCCACCACAAACACCGGCCGTCCAGTGAAGTGCAGCACCGCGCCCTCCCATTCCGCTTTCGGCTGGCCGGCCCGAAGATCCTCCACCACCGCGCCGATGGATTTCAACCAGCTCGCGCACGAACGATAGCTCGCCAGATCGACCGCAGATTGCACATACACCAACCGAAAGCGCCCATCCGCTGAAGCGAACATGGGCTGCCCCTGGTCCGTCGAAAAGCCGCTGAGATTCGTCAGCGCCGGCATATTCAAAAGGTCGAACGGATCAAACGCGCGCCGGGCCACGTCCATCGGCGACAGCGACGTGGTGAGAGCTTCCTTGGTTTGCGTCAACACGGACTTCAACTGGTCGGGCGCCAGCCGCTGGGTCAGCGCGCCGAAGTCTTCCGGCGGCTGGTTGAGCCACAAGCAGGCGAGCAGTTCGGCCATTTGCCCCGGCTCTTCCATCCAGGGCGGCTGCCAGGACACTCCGGCGACAAGGTTCGTCCGCTGCCTCAATCGCGACGCCAGCTCGCCCGCCAACCGCTCCGCCTGGTCCGCCTCCGGGGCGCGCACGGTGATGACCAGTTCGCGGGCGTTCGCGAAATACTTCTCATAAAGCTTCAAGCCCTGGACCGTCGGCTCGTCGGGCGGCAGCAGGTTGAGGATGTCAACGTCAAAGCGGAGACGCCACAGTCCGAGGCAGACCGCCAGGATGAGCAAAGCCCACCACCATCGTTTCAGAAAGGAGGTCAAGGCGAAAGAAAACCCTCCAGGGATTCGCCGGAGCGAACATTTTCCAGCCGCCAGTTGCCGTCCGGTTTTGTTTCGAATCGCAACCGGCCCGGCAGCGGTTTCCCCGCGAGAGCCGATGGAAGCTCGGTCCAGAGAAAACTCGCGGATGGTTTTCCACGGCCTGCGAACGACATCCGCCGCGGCGGAAACTGAATCAGCCAGCGGTTGCTCGTCACCTCGGCGGAAACCAGCGTCAGCGGCGTCTTGGAAAACTGAAGGAGACAGCGGCCATCTTCGTGAGTGGCCGCCACCAAATCGCCCGCCAGTTCGGGCAGACCGCGACGGGGCCGCCAGAGTGCCTGCCCTTCCTGCACGCGCCAGCCTGGACCGGAGGCGTTGAACAGGGATTGTGTGGACGTTTGACAGCCGGCGGAAAGAATCAGCACGGCCAGCAGGGTTGGCCGGATCCAAGCGCGGCACAAATGGCCTGTAAATCTCCGCATACGGGACTTATTGTTGCGGAAGCGAGAGAGCTGTCAATGCTCTAGCGTTTGCAAGGCCCGGCATTTGGACTCACCGGGAGAGAAGTTCGCTGGCGGGTGACATCGCCGGGACGTGATCGCAGACGACTTTGATCGAGACCAGGATTGGCACCGACAACAACGCTCCCGGCACACCCCAGAGCCAGGTCCAGAAGATCAAGGAAACAAAAATGACCGCTGGATTGAGCGTGAATCGGCGCCCGAGCAACACCGGCGTAATGAGATTCGCCTCCAGCATGTGGAGCAGCAAGTACCAGGCGGGCGGCAGGAGTCCCTTCCACAGCGTGTCAAAAGTAAGCAGACCCACGGTGCCCAGCACGATGACACCGGCGACGGGGCCGAAGTAGGGAACAAAATTCAGCACCGCCACGAGGATTCCCCACATCGCGGCATTGGGCACGCCCATGAAATAGAGTCCCCCACTCACGACCACACCGAGGCCGAGGTTGATCAGGGAAACCGAAAACAGGTAATTGGAAATATTTTGCTGAACCTCGTGGCTGATTTCGACTGCGCGCTTTTTGTCGCGCAACGTGGGCATCACGCGGACCAGTTTTTGCAGGAACAAATCTCCGGATGCGAGCAACAGATACAGCAAAACCAAAGTCTCGCCGCCGCCTACCAGGAAAGTCCCGGTCCAGTTAATGAACGTGCTGGGGACACGGCTCGTTTTCAACTCGACCGTGGGCGCTTTCTGCTGTTCCGCCTCCGTCGCGCCGAGGTTGTCCACCGCCGCCGCCGCCTGGTTGAACCGGGCGATGCGCGGGAAAGCTTTCTGAACCCTCTGCCTCAATTGGGTCATGTGTTGCGGCGCTTCATTCATCCACGTCAACGCCGGACGGCCCAATTGGAAGAAGCCAATCCCGACGGCGGACACGAGGAATCCAAGCACAACCGCCGCAGAGATCGCCGGCGGGATGTGACAGCAGGACAACCAACGGATGAGCGGTTTCAATGTCATTCCCGCCACACAAGCCAGGAAGACCGGCAGGATCACTGGACGCGCAAAATAGAGGAAGGCAATCGTGCCCAGCACGATCATGCCGATTTGCATCAGCACGGTTTTCCCCACCGCTGCGCCGATGGGTTCAGCGAACAGCGGTTCGCCCAGGGGCGCATCGGGATGCGGTGCCGCTGCGACCGCCGGGTCCTCCTTGGCCGCAATGGGCTGGGTTATCGTGGCGGCGTGCATAATCGGTGCCTTGATCAGCCCCTCATCGTGATCGCGCGCGGAAGGCCAGCCAGGCGGAGCCGACCACTCGCGCGCCTTTCAACGCAGTTCGGAACCAGGAAGGTTTCCTGTCGGCGGGTGCGGCCTTGCCACACCGCCAGGCAGACACGCCCGCCACGAATAGCGCAGCCGCTGAAGCGAGTGAACCGGCGGATTTCACGCGGCCGGCGAGGCTGTGGACTCCGTCAGTCATCGACTGCCATTCCTCCTGCAAGCGCACACGGTTGAGTTCGCTTGCCGCGACCAACGATCGTTTCCGCAATTCGAGCGGACTCCTGTGAAGGTGTTTTCCAATCATGCGCGGTCCTTTCCAAATTGCCCGGGGGTGCCGGAGGCATCTTCCGGAGTTGCCGCCGGCGGGTTCCAGGCTGGGATCAGTCGCCACTGCGGGAGCACCGGCGGGCGATCAGATATCCAAGGATCGCGCCCACGCCTAAGGCGATGCCGATGGCTTGATAAGGATGGTCATGCACGGCCTCGTCGGCCGCCTTGGCGCCTTCGACCGCCTTCTCGCGAACGCGGCCATAGATTTCCTTGCCGTGTTCCAGTGCGGCCGCGAGACGTTTGCGGGCTTCCCCGACTTTTTCTCCGGCCACATCGGCGGTGGCGGCCATCAGGGCGCGCGCATCTTCGGCGAGGGTGCCGAAGTCATTGCCTGCTGCTTGGGTATGTTTTTCCATAGGGGTCTGTCCTGTCGTTGATTTTGTTGTTTTGTTTAAAAGCACCTTGCGGCGGGAACGGGGTTTCCGCTCGCGCTCCGAGCGAACCCTTGGCAACCCGGCCGGCTCCCGCAACTATTCTTTGGGTTTGTTCTCGCGGTCTTTGTCCGCCGGGTTCGTTCCGTTTTCATTTGCGGACGATTTTTCCTGGACCGGCTGCTGGATTTTCTGGTTTGCCGGCCTGGCCGGCTTGACCTGTTTTACCGGCTGCGGATTGGCCTCCTGCCGGGTTGGTTCTTTGATTGCCACGGGATGATTTCCTTCAGGCCTGGTTTCAGGTCTGACCGCAGGCTTGGATTCCGCGGTGACGAGAACGGGCTTTTGTCTCCCGCTCTGCCCTTCGCTATTCTTCGGAGCAGGCGCTGCCAACTCATGCGGGGCGGCGGCCATTGCCTTCTTTTCCGCGGGTTGAGCGTCGTTGCGGATCGGCGTCGGGACCTTTTTCTCACCGCCCGATGCCGGCGCCGCATGCCTGGCGATGACCGGTGCCTCCTCCTTGTTGCGCAGATCCCGAACCGGAACCGCCTGGACCTTTCGACCGCTTGTCTTTTCAATAAGCGCGGTGGCCGGACCTTGGTTGATGACGGTTTTGTTGATGATGATGGTGTTGTTGACGACCAGTGTGGAACGGCGAACGGGCTCCATGAAATGCCGTTCTTCGACAAAAACATACGCTCGTGGCGAGATGACTCTCACGTCGGACGGGTACAATGGCGCCCAGCCGATGTATCCACCGCCGCTGTGCCAGGAAACCCAGGCCGGAGCCCATTGCGTCTGCGGCACCCAATACCAGCCATATTCCGGGCTCAAATCCCAGCGGCCATAGTGATACGTGGCCCAGCCCCACGGCTCATCGCTGGCCCAGTACCAGCCGGCGTCGGTTCTCTGCCAGTTGCCGTTGCAATACGGACGCCAATCCGCTTCGACTCCGCCCGGAATCCAGCAGCGGCCGTAGGATCCCACAACCTCCCATCGTCCGTACGGGGTGAGCGGCTCATAAAAGTCGCTGTCGGCGTGAATCTCCACTGACGGCAGCGCCACACTCACTCCGACCGATACCGACGGTTGTCCCTGGGTCGTGCATCCGAGCAGCGCGCTGAACAGCACAATTCCGAGTTTTCCGCCCAAGCGTTTGGTTGCATTCACAAATTTTTCCTTCCCACCTCAAGGCGCGATTTTGTCGCTCACCCACTGGCGCGCTTGTTGGATGCCGTCCTTCGTCGATTCATAGGCCTTTTTGAAGCCGTTTTTGACGCTGTCCCAGGTGGACTCGGTGGCGTTCGCGGCATCCTCCAGTTGTTTGTTTAACTGGGCCATCTGGTCGTGCAACGCTTGAAGTTTGGGTTTGGCTTCGGCTTTGACCGCGTCGCTGGCTTTATCAATTCGGGCGTCGAGCTGGTCCAGGTCCTTGCTGATCTCGTCCAGCTGGCCGCGCATTTTTGCGGTGAATTCCGCCTTTTGCGCAAAGGTGTAATCCTTCATATCCTGCGCGGCATCTTTTGTTTCGGCTTGGACCTTGTCGATCTGCTGCGAAGTGGTTTGCGGCTTGTCGCATCCCCCTGTGAAAGCGGCGATGGAAAGCAGGGTGAGGGTGATTATTTTATATTTCATGACGATGTCTTCGGTTGTGGATTGAGGTTGATGTTTGGGTTGCCAATGGGGTCAAGTTACGCCACCGGGCGGCCCGGTTCTATGGGGTGTAACCCTACTGCAAATCATGGGAGGCTTTTGCGGTGGTACGTTTTGGTGGGGCGAGGCTACTGACGAGCCGGCTCGCGAGGACGCTCGCCCCACCGAAAGTTGTAAAAAAATGTACCACTGCCGAAGCTTTCCTGGATTGGACGACGGCAACGGCGCACCCGTTTGATTTCACTTGAATGCAGTCCTCGGGTTCTCGATCGGGGGAGGGCGAACCGGGAAATTACTTTTCAAAACAGCCGGGTTGCAATTCCAGACGCGGCGGGTTGGAGGCGCTGCCCGCGAAAGGAACGGGTAGGCTGGCGGGAATGGCAGGGAGGAGAGGCCGGACGCTCTCCCGCTTGCGCAATGCCAGACCGGTGCGGAAGGTTGAGGCCGAGGCCAAGGCAAACGCCAGAGGATACATTTCCTCCAATCTCTGCAATGCAAACTCCGCGTTGTGGTGTGGTGTTATTGAGTGACTCATCAGGGACATCATGCCCGATGCGCTTCAGTTCTGTATATAAGGTGTTCACCCTATATACAGATTGAAGCAATCGTCCGACAGTTGTTCTGGATTGGCGGCTCGCCGTCGAGGGATCAGGCATCCCGGGCAGTTCCGTGGAATCCGGCATGCGAACATGAAAGAAAAAGTGATCGGGTTGTCACGACGATATGTGGCAGCATTGCAAAAGCACCTGCGGCAAGGACCCCGGGCGAGCTTGCAGCCGGCGTACGATTTAGGCTGTCAGGCTGCGGCACTGGATCTGGAAACGCTGGACCTGGCCAGAATTCACGAAGCGGCGCTCGCCACTCTGGAAGCCTCCAGCAGCAGAAACGGCATCATCAGCCGCGCGGAGATTTTTTTTACCGAGGCCATCACCCCGATCGAGGAAACGCATCGCGCCGCGCTCAAGACCAACGTCCACTTGAGCAGACTGAACAAGACACTGGGCCGGCGCACGGTCGATCTGGCGGCCTCCCACCGGTCCCTGAAACAGGACATTGCGCAGCGCAAGACCGCGGAGCAAGCCCTCAAGAAAAGCGGGGAACACTCACGGAAACTCTTGAAAGAATCACGCCGCCTGCAGCAGCATTTGCAGCGGCTGACCCACCAGATTCTGTCGGCGCAGGAGGACAAGCGAAAAAAGATCAGCCACGATCTGCACGATGAGATTGCCCAGACGTTGCTGGGCATCAATGTCCGCCTGTTGACGTTGAAAAGAGAGGCTGCGGTCAACAGTCACAGCCTCAAGAATGATATTGCCAGCACTCAACGGCTGGTGGACAAGTCGGTGAAGAGCATAAACCGGTTCGCGAGCGAATTCGGCTTTTTCAACAGGACGTAAAATGGGACGCAAACTAAACGGGCTGTCGCAACGCTATGTCGCGGCGTTGCGCAAACACTTGAAGCGAGGTCCACGGGCGAGCCTTCGGCCGGCGCAGGGACTGGGACGCCGGGCCATGGCCTCCGGGTTGGAGACGTTGGATGTGGCCCGGTTCCACGAGCAGGCGCTGATTACCCTGGTGTTGCCGGGCTACTCCCCCGGCATCCGGGAACGGATGATCCGGCGGGCGGGGACTTTTTTTGCCGAGGCCATCACCCCAATCGAGAAAACGCATCGCGCTGCCCGGGAGGCCAATGGCCAATTGCTTCAACTGAATCAGTCCCTCCACCAGCGCAGCGTGGATCTGGTCGCCTCAAACCGGGAGCTGCAACAGGAAATCCTGCAGCGCAAATCGGTGGAGGAGTCCCTCAGAAAAAGCGAGCATCACTACAGCCAGTTGCTGGAGCAATCGCAGCTCATGCAGGAACAATTGCGGCTGCTGTCCCGCCAGGTTCTATCGGCCCAGGAGGAAGAGCGCAAGATGATCAGCCGCGAACTGCACGATCAAATCGCCCAGACTTTGACGGGCATCAATGTCCGGCTGGCTTCCTTGAAAGCCGAGGCTGCGCTCAACAACAAGGGGCTCGATAAGAAAATCTCCAGCACCCAAAAACTCGTGGAAAAATCGGTGGACATCGTGCATCGGTTCGCCCGGGAACTGCGCCCGACGGTGCTGGACGATCTGGGGCTGATTCCCGCCCTGCATTCGTTTATGAAAAGCTTTACCAAGCGGACGGGCGTCCGCGCCAGTTTGACGGCCTTTGCGGCAGTCGAAAAAATGGAGACAGCCAAAAAAACGGTGTTCTTTCGCGTCGCCCAGGAAGCGCTCACGAACGTCGCCCGGCATGCCCACTCCAGCCGGGTGGAGGTGAGCCTCCGGAAACTGCCGGACTGCGTTTGCATGAAAATACAAGACGACGGCAAATCCTTTAACGTGGACCGCGCCTTGCATGCCAACGGCGGCAAACGCCTCGGGCTGCTCGGCATGCGCGAGCGGCTGGAGATGGTCGGCGGCCGGTTTGACGTCGAATCCGCACCGGGCAAAGGCACCACCATCCTGGCGCGGATTCCGGCCGGCAAAAGCCGCGCGGGGAATCGTTAAGGGTGCCATGGCAGCCAACTGACTGACTTATGAAAAAAATTACTGTTCTGCTGGCGGAAGACCACATGGTCGTGCGGGAGGGATTTCGCAAGATGCTGGAGTTGGAAACGGATCTTCAAGTGGTCGGCGAAGTGGAAAACGGCCGCCAGGCCGTCGCCATGGTCAAGAAGCTTCGCCCCGCCGTGGTGCTGATGGACATCGCCATGCCGGGGCTCAACGGTTTGGAAGCCACGCGCCAGGCGCTCAAAGCCGTCCCCGCCACCAAAGTGCTCATGCTCTCCGCGCACAGCGATGATGCGTATATTACAGAGGCGACCAACTCGGGCGCGTCGGGATTTCTGCTCAAACAAACCTCCTCCCACGTCGTGTGCGAGGCGATCCGGGAAGTCCAAAAAGGAAACACGTATTTCAGCCCCATGGTTGCCAGGCGTCTTCACCAACTGGAAGGCCAGTCTCCGGATCGCGCCGAACGGCCGCGGTCGCGCAACGCGCGCCTGAGTTCGCGCGAGATGGAGGTGCTGCAACTGATTGCCGAAGGCAAAGCCAACAAGGAAACGGCCGCGGAACTGGGCATCAGCATCAAGACCGTCGAAAAACATCGTGAGAAGGTCATGACCAAGCTCAACATCCACGACACCGCCGGACTCACCCGCTACGCCATCAGCGCCGGCATCATTGAGAGCAGCGTCCAGTTGACCATCGTTTAGCGACCCTGCAAACCGGCGAAACCTGGCCACACAATTGTTCATGAGTGATTCTCAGTGCGATCCGGCCCGTTGCGTCATCGCCATGGCAGCCTCGGTGGGCGGCTTGAAAGCCTTGTCCGTCATTCTTGGCGCCTTGCCGTCCGACTTCCCGGCAGCGATTGCCATCGTGATGCATATTTCTCCCGACCATAAGAGTCTCCTGGCCGAGATTTTAAACAGCCGTTCCCATTTGGAGGTCAAGCAGGCTCATACGGGGGACATCCTTTGCCATTCGAGTGTTTTTGTAGCCCCGCCCAATCACCACATATTTGTGGTGAAAGGCGGCAGACTTAAGCTTTCCTCTTCCGCCTCGGAAAAAGTGCACTTTGCGCGTCCGTCTGCCGAGCCGCTGTTTGCTTCGGTGGCCGAGGTTTACCAAAAGAATGCCATTGCCGTAGTCCTCACTGGTGGAGACGGTGACGGCTCATTCGGGGTGCAGATCATCAAGGAGAACGGCGGCAAGGTCATCGCTCAAGACCGGCCCACGTCGCAGGATTTCAGCATGCCGGAGACTTCGATCAAGACCGGGGATGTTGATTTTATCCTGCCCTTGAACGGGATCGCTCCCAAGTTGATAGAACTGGTTGGCGCCGGCAAAGGATAAACAAATGCCCGGCCGGCAGCTCTCAGGAGGACGCCCGCGCAAGCCCTGGCAAACCTCGTCGCACCGCACTGTTCAGCCGGAACCAAAGATGCGATTATCGCGGCCGGAAACTTTCTTGTTGAGCCAATCGCTTTCATCGGACATAGTGACCGCGCTGGCTATGGAAAGGAAATTCCAGTTGAATCAATTCAGCCAGACGTTGGAGCATTCGCGTCTTGGTCGGGAAGGATTGTCATCTTTGTTTCAACTGATTCTGGCCGCGCAGGAGACAGACGCCGGCCTTCACCGGGCCGGAGACGCACAGAGGGAATCAGGGCATGAAAAATAGATCATCACCGGGGCGCCGGCAGAAAAAGCCGGCCCAGGTTGCTCCCTCGGAAACTTCCGTCTCGCCCGCGAGTGTCTGGCTCCCCATCGCCGGCATCGGCGCCTCGGCCGGAGGGTTGGAGGCTTTGGAGCAATTCCTGTCGCGCGTGCCGAAAAACTGCGGCATCGCCTTTGTCATCGTCCAGCATTTGGACCCGACGCGCAAAGGCATCATGCCCGAACTGCTCCAACGCGCCACCGGCATGAAAGTGATGCAGGTCAAGGATCGCACCCTGGTCCAGCCGGACCGTGTCTATGTGATCCCGCCGAACAAAGACATGTCCATCCTGCACGGGGTTCTGCACCTGCTCGAACCGGCGTCGCCGCGCGGCCTGCGCCTGCCGATTGATTTCTTCCTGCGCTCCCTGGCGCAAGACCAGCAGGAACACAGCATCGGCGTGATTCTCTCGGGCATGGGCTCCGACGGCACCCTGGGGCTTCGGGACATCAAGGAAAAGGGGGGCGTGGTGCTGGTGCAGGATCCCGCGACGGCCAAATTCGACGGCATGCCGCGCAGCGCGATTGATGCGGGGCTGGCGGACATTGTGGCCCCCGTGGATGATCTGCCCGGGCGAATCCTCGCGTATCTGAAGCGCACTCCGCTGGTCCATGCCCATGAACTGGCGCTGGAAAACAAAACGCAGAGCGCCCTGGAAAAGGCGATCATCCTGCTGCGCACCCACACCGGCCATGACTTTTCGCTCTACAAACGAAACACCCTCTACCGCCGGATCGAACGCCGCATGGGCATCCACCAGATTGACAAGATTGCCGTCTATATCCGGTTCTTGCAGGAAAACTCGCAGGAGTTGGATTTGCTTTTCAACGAGTTGTTGATCGGGGTGACGAGTTTCTTTCGCGATGGCGCCGCCTGGGAGGAGTTGGGCAACAGCGTCCTCCCGGCGCTCCTCGCCAGCCGGCCGGACGGCCATGCGCTGAGGGCGTGGGTGCCCGGCTGCTCCACCGGGGAGGAGGCCTATTCCCTGGCCATGGTGTTCAAGGAGGCGATGGGAAAGCTCAAGCCCTCAAAGACATTCAAGCTGACCGTTTTTGCCACCGACCTGGACAAGGACGCGATTGACAAGGCCCGCCACGGCCTTTATCCCGCGAATATTGCTGCGGACGTATCGCCCGAGCGGCTCAGACGGTTCTTTGCCAAAGGCGAAGGAGGTTACCGGGTGGGCATGGAGATCCGGGAAATGGTGGTCTTTGCCCCGCAGAGCCTCATCCTGGACCCACCTTTTACCAAGCTGGATGTTTTGAGCTGCCGCAACCTGCTGATTTACCTCGCCCCGGAGCTGCAGAAGAAACTCATTCCGCTGTTTCACTACAGCCTGAGTCCCGGCGGCATCCTGTTTCTCGGCAGCGCGGAGACGGTGGGCGGCTTCACCGACCTGTTTGCCTCCCTCGGCGGCAAGTCGAGGCTCTATCGGCGAACCGAGTCCGCCACGCGGGCAGAGCCAATCGATTTTCCCTCGTCCTTCGCCCCGTATTTGCCCGCCGGGACCGCGGCCAGCCCGGAAGCGAATGCGCCGCACAGTCTCCAGTCACTCGCGGATCAGCTGGTCCTGAAGCATTACTCCCCGCCGGCCGTGCTCGTCAACGACAAGGGCGACATTCTTTACGTGAGCGGCCGGACGGGCAAGTACCTGGAACCGGCGGCGGGCAAAGCCAACTGGAATATTTTTGCCATGGCCCGCGAGGGCCTGCGCTACGAACTGACCACCGCTTTCCAGAAAGTGCTCCGGCAGGCCGGCACCGTGGCGATCAAGGGACTCCGAATCGAAACCAACGGCGGGGAGCATTTCGTGGATCTCACGGTCCAGCGGCTCGAAGAACCGGAGCCGCTGCGGGGATCGGTGATGATCGTTTTCGCCGATGTGGCCGCGACGCTGAAAACGAAAGCGCCGGGGCGGTTTGGGAAGCCGGGGAAAGCCACGGTCCACAAGGCCCGGCTGGCGGAACTGGAACAGAAACACCAGCAGCTCACCCTGGAGTTGCAGACCACCCGCGAAGACATGCAGGCCTCCCAGGAGGAACTCCGGTCCGCCAACGAAGAAATGCAGTCCACCAATGAAGAAATGCAATCCACCAACGAGGAACTCACCACCTCCAAGGAGGAGATGCAGTCGCTGAACGAAGAACTCCAGACCGTCAACACCGAGTTGCAGGTCAGGGTGGACGAGTTGTCCCGGTCCAACAACGACATGAAGAACCTGCTCAACAGCACGGACATCGCCACGTTGTTTTTGGACAAGGACCTCAAAGTGCGCCGGTTCACCACCCAGGCGACGAAAATCATCAAGCTCATCCCCGGCGACGTGGGCCGGCCCATCACCGACCTTGCCTCCGACCTGCTCTACCCGGAACTGGCGGCGGACGCGCGCGAGGTGTTGCAAAAGCTGGGCTTTGCGGAAAAGCCGGTGAACACGCGCGACGGACGCTGGTTCACGGCGCGCATCATGCCTTACCGCACCCTCGACGACCGCATTGACGGCGTGGTGATCACCTTCGCGGACATCACGGTAGCCAAGACGCTGGAAGCGCAGTTGCGGGAGAAGCACGCCGTTTTGAAAAAGCACGTCGCGGGACAATCGGTGAAGCGGCAGCAGGGCAAGGGAAAGGCGGAGCCGCAGTGAAAGGAAAGCCGAACATTTCCGACGATCCCGCCGAACTTCGCCGCCGCGCCGAAACCCGCCTGACCGAGCAGCAGAAAGGCCACCGGTCAAAGGCCGGAGACCCGCGGTCTGAGGCCGACTCCGTGCGGCTGCTCCACGAATTGGAGGTCCACCAGATTGAACTGGAGATGCAGAACGAGGAACTCGAGGAAGCCAGGGACCAGCGGGAGGCGCTATTGGAGAAATACACCGACCTCTACGATTTCGCGCCGGTGGGCTACCTGACCCTCGACCACGAAGGGGTTATCCGCGAGGCCAACCTGGCCGGGACCAGCATGCTGGGGGTCGCGCGATCCGAGCTGGTGAAACAGCGCTTCGGGCGTTTCGTTTCCCCGGCGGACCGCCCGGTGTTCGATGTTTTTCTCAAGAGGATATTTGAGAGCGGGGCCGGGGAGGAATGCGATTTGAGGCTCCTGGTGGAAGACAAACGCCCGGTTGATGTGCGGATGAAGGCCAATGTTTTTGAGTCGGAACAGACGTGCCGGGTGGCGATGACGGACATCACCGAACGCAAGCGGGCCGAAGCGGATCGTCTCATTCTGAACAAGCTGGAGTCCACGGGGATTCTGGCGGGCGGCATCGCCCATGATTTTAACAATCTGCTCACGGTGGTCCTTCTCGACCTTGAACTGGCTCAGGCGCTCATCCCACCCGGCGAGGAGTTGGCCCGTCTTTTGGAGGAGGCGAAGAAGGCCTCATTGACGGCCAGCAGCTTGACCCAGCAGCTCATCACCTTTGCCAAAGGCGGCGCACCGGTTCGGAAGCCGACCCGCCTTTCCGGAGTGATCCAGGAATCCGTCCGGCCAGCCTTGAGCGGTTCCAATGTGCGGTGTGAATTCTCCCTGGCGGAGGATCTCTGGGTGGCGGAGGTGGACGCGGGACAGATCGGACAGGTCATCCGCAACATGGTCCTGAATGCGCGCGAGGCGATGCCGAAGGGAGGAGTGATCTTCGTCCGGGCGGAGAATGTGGTTCTGAGCGCCCAGGAACAGCCGTCCTTGCCGGCGGGGGAATATGTCCGGACCAGCATTGCCGACCAGGGTGGCGGCGTGGCGGTGGACGTGCTGCCAAAAATCTTTGATCCCTATTTCTCCACAAAGGAGGAGGGACAGCAAAGGGGAATGGGTCTGGGGCTGACAATCTGCCATGCGGTCGCTCAGAAACATGGAGGAGCGATTGCCGTGGAGTCAGTGGTGGGGGTTGGGACCACCTTCCACATCTACCTTCCCGCGGCCCGGAAGTTGAGCGGGAAAGAGAAAGCCCCGGTGCCAAAGGGCGTTCCGCGGCATGGGAGAGTGCTGGTGATGGATGACGAGGAGGGAGTGAGGCGAGTTGTCGGGCTGACGCTTTGGGGAATGGGCCATTCGGTGGAACTGGCGGAGGATGGGCAGATGGCCGTCGAGGTATACAAAAAAGCGAAGAGCCTGGGTCGTCACTTTGACGTGGTGATGCTGGATTTGACGGTTCGCGGGGGGATGGGCGGGCGGGAGACAATCCAGGCGTTGCTGAAGATTGATCCCGAGGTGAAGGCCATTGCCATGAGTGGATACGTGCATGATCCAGTGATCCTGGAACCGGAACGCCACGGGTTTAAGGGCACCCTGGCGAAACCCTTTGATGTGGGAAAACTGCAGGAGATTCTTTCCCGGGTCATGGGCAGCTCACCGGGCAGCAAGGCCGCGCCATGAATAGAAAGCCGATCCCCTCCGACGATCCCGCCGAACTGCGCCGCCGCGCCGAAACCCGCCTGAATGAGCAGCGGAAAGGCCACCGGTCAAAGGCCGGAGATCAGCGGTCTGAGGCCGGCTCCATGCGGCTCCTCCACGAATTGGAAGTCCACCAGATTGAACTGGAGATGCAGAACGCCGAGCTGCAGAAAGCCAGGGATGAACTTGAGGTGGCGCTGGAGAAGTACACCGACCTCTACGATTTCGCCCCGGTGGGCTATTTCTCCCTTGATGAATCGGGCGTGATCCTGGAGGCGAACCTGACGAGCGCCGTTTTGCTCGGCGTTGAACGGTCCCGACTGATCAACCGGCGCTTGCTGGTTTTTGTGTCCGCGACGAGTCAGCCGATCTTTCTGGCCTTCCTGGAAAAGGTATTCACCGGGTCCAAGGACCAGGTGGGTGAGGCGCTGCTTCTGAGGGAGGGCGGCGGCACTTTTTGGGCCAGCTTTCGGGCCACGGCCGCAGTCTCTCTCAAGAGGACGCGGAAATGGTGCCGGGTGGCGTTTGGGGACATTACCGCCCGGAAGGAGGTGGCCGAGGCGCAGCGCCGCCTGGAAGCCCTGGCCAACACCAACCGGGGGTTGAACCGGGAAATTGCCCGGCGGAAGACGGTGGAGAAAGCTCTCCAAAACAGCGAGCTGCACCAAAGCCGGTTGCTGAGGCAGTCGCGCCACATGCAGGACCAGTTGCGGCATCTGTCCCATCAAATCTTGCACGCGCAGGAGGAGGAACGAAAACGCATCAGCCGCGAGCTGCATGATGAAATCGCCCAAACCCTCGTGGGCATCGATGTCCATCTGGAGGCGTTGACCCGGGGGGCCGCGGAAAACCCTAATCCCAGGGGTCTCCAGCAGAAGATCGCGCAGACGCAACGGCTGGTGGAAAAATCGGTGGACATTGTGCATCGGTTCGCCCGGGAACTGCGCCCGACGGTGTTGGACGACCTCGGACTGATTCCCGCTCTTCATGCCTTTATAAAGGAGTTCACGAAGCGGACGGGCATCAAAATTCATTTCACAGCCTTTACCTCCAGCTGGATCAAAGATTTAAACAATGCCACGCGCACGGTGTTCTACCGCGTCGCCCAGGAAACGCTGACCAATGTGGCGCGTCATGCGCAGGCCAGCCTCGTGGAAGTGACCCTCGAGAAAATTCCCAACGCCATTCGCCTGAGAATCAAAGACAACGGCAAGTCCTTTCAGGCGCAACGCGTCCTGCACTCCAAACAGAATACGCGCTTGGGGCTGATCGGCATGCGCGAGCGGCTGGAGATGGTCGGCGGCAGTCTTGATATCGAATCCGCACCGGGCCAAGGCACCACTATCCTGGCCCGGATTCCGACCGCCAAAAGTCGCTCCGGAGATCGTTAGTGGAGTCCGTTGGAACCGAATTCGAAAGTCTAAGAAACGAATCCCTGTTCTCCTTGCCGAAGACCACAGGATCGTGCTCGAGAGGTTTGACAAACGGCTGGAGTTGGAAAGCGAGCTTCAATACAGAAGGGGCGAACCCGGGCATGGTGGAATATCTTCTAAAACAGACCTCCTCCCGTGACGTTTCAGCTTGCTGAACGCCCGACAAATCAATTCGGCACAAGGAGACGTATCAAGACCACCATTTCGACTGAAAAGCAGGCAACCGCCCCCACCACGTCAAATCCAGTCTCCATCGCGCGCCTCAGGGGAAGCGCCCGGTTTATTAAATGATAAAAACCACTTCGGCTGGCTCTGTCGAAAGCGGTTTTCATCATTTCACGAGTGAACATAAAGACAATCGCACCTTAGGGCTGTGCCCCGGGAAAACCTATGGGGTGTTCACCCCAGTCCAATCGTGAAGGTTCGTGCAGAGCCCGCAACTCCTCGTTTGACCGCATCCGCGACGAGGGAGGCCGTCTGAATTCATCCAAATCTCGCATGGGGTAAACACCCCATTGCGCCCGCAAGGTTGTCGCACCTAAAGTCACCATGGGATGAAAGAGAACAACGTCGCACCGACTGAAAAGACCGGACCCGCACGACTTCAATGCCAGGCGAATCCGCCCCACCGCATTCTCGTGGTGGATGACGATGCCGACATCCGCCTGCTGAACGCCGAGGTC
>CAZFOA010000044.1:0-3034 GCA_964520205.1 uncultured Verrucomicrobiota bacterium
GTGATCCTGTTCGATGAATATTTCAATTTCCCCAACTGGGAAGAAGCAGAATTCAAGGCCTTTCAGGAACTTCTCGCGCGCACAAAACTTTCGTTCGAGTTTATCAGCTACAACCGGAACGGAGAACAGGCCGCCGTTATTCTGAAGTGACCTGTTTTCGTTTCGACCTTCATTGACTGAATCCGGCGACGCTGTTAATAGCTTGGTTCAGTGACACGCCATTGTTCGTCAACTTGTCTGGTGACCGGTGGAGCCGGGTTTATCGGTTCGCATCTCGTCGACGCCTTGCTGGCAAACCCCGAGGTCAAGGAAGTCCGGGTTCTGGATAATTTTTCGTCCGGGCGCCGCGAGCACCTGGCGTCGCATGCGAGCGACCAACGGTTGAAGGTGGTTTCCGTCGAATTGCTGAACCTCGATCAAATCGCGCCACAGTTTCAAGGTGTTGACCAGGTTTTTCACCTCGCGGCCAACCCGGATGCGCGTTGGGGAATCGATAACACGCGGCTGGATCTCGAGCAGGAAACCCTCGTTACCTACAACGTTCTGGAATCGATGCGGCGCGCCGGCGTGCCGCGAATCGTCCTTTCCAGTTCCGGAACCGTTTACGGCGATGTCGGCACCACCGTCACCCGGGAAACAATGGGTCCTTGTCTGCCCACCAGCCTTTACGGCGCGGGCAAGGTCGCTTCCGAAGGATTGATCTCCGCTTTCTGCAGCACATTCGGGTTGCGCGGGATCATATTTCGATTCGGCAACATTGTCGGCGAACGCACCACGCACGGCGTGATCTACGATTTCATACGGCAATTGGCGAAGAACTCCGCCGATTTGAAAGTGCTGGGGAACGGGAAGCAGGCCAAACCTTACGTCTATGTGCGGGATTTGGTTCAAGGGTTGATTTTTGGAATGACCCGCTGCGGCGAACTCGAGGCGGCCCGGTGCGAGGTGTTCAACCTCGCGCCCGACGGGGCAACCTCGGTGCGCTTTATCGCCACGGAATTGCTCCGGCAACTCGGGTTCGCGGGCCGCACGCAAATTCATTACGGAGATTCGCCCCAAGGCTGGCCCGGCGACGTCCCCCAATCGCGAATGGATTCCTCAAAGCTCAGCCGCGCCGGATTTTCTCTGCCGCGCAGTTCGGATGAGGCGGTTCGATTGGGGATTGGCCGCATCCTTCGCTGGCTTTCGGAGCGGACCTCCGCGCCGGATGACCTGCGATTGCCTGCGGACGCCTCGCCGGCGTTTGACGACGGACCGCTTGGGGGGTAAAGCGGACCCTTTTGTTTTGCCCGGCTTCGGCTCCCTGTTTACACTCCGTTCATGATCATTGCCCGATCACCTCTGCGGATCAGCCTGGGCGGCGGCGGCACCGATTTGCCGTCGTACTACGAACAGCACACCGGTTTCCTGGTTGCGGCGGCCATCAACAAATACGTCTATATCACCCTGAACGAGACGTTCACCCCGGGCCTGCTCCTCAAATACTCGAAACTCGAACGCGTCGAAACCCGGGCTCAGATCGAGCATCCCATTATCCGGGAAGCTTTCTCGTTGCTCGGAATCGAGGATCGATCGCTGGAACTGGCATCGATCGCCGATATTCCCGCCGGAACCGGCATGGGTTCGTCCGGCAGCTTCACCACGGCTCTATTGAAGGCGCTCAATGCGTGGCAGAAAAACCTCGTGCACCCGTCGGAACTGGCGGAGCAAGCCTGCGAGATTGAACTGAACCGCCTCCGCGAGCCCATCGGCAAACAGGACCAATACATCGCCGCCTATGGAGGCATCAACTGCTTCAAGTTCCTGCCCGGCGGCAAGGTCGAAGCCTGGCCTCTGAAAATTTCGGAAGAGACCCTCTTCAACCTTGAAGACAACCTCATGCTCTTCTTCACCGGTTACTCCCGGTCCGCCTCCACCATCCTCAAAGAGCAGGATCAAAGAAGCAAAAGCGCGGATCAAGAAATGATCGCCAATTTGCATCTCGTAAAGGAGCTCGGCCTGGCCAGCAAGCAGGCGCTCGAAACGGGGAATTTGAACGAATTCGGCCGGCTCATGGACGTGCATTGGCAGCGTAAAAAACAACGCTCCGGCAACATGAGCAATCCGCAGATCAACCAGTGGTATGAACTGGCGATGGCCAATGGCGCCGTCGGCGGCAAACTCATCGGCGCGGGCGGCGGCGGATTCCTGATGTTTTATGCCGCCGACAAAAAGCGCTTGCGCCACGCTCTGCGCGAAGCCGGCCTTCGGGAAATCCGGTTCCGATTCGATTTCGAGGGAACCAAGCTGTTGATTTCGTGAACGACAGTCGAGCCGCAGCCTGCCGGAGGAGTTTATGAGCCAGGACATTCTGGACATGCCGGTGGCCATTCTCGCCGGCGGCCTCGCGACGCGCCTGCGTCCGCTCACTGAGAAAATCCCCAAATCGCTCCTGCCCGTCGCCGGCAGACCGTTTCTGGCGCATCAGCTCGAGTTGCTCCGATCCCAGGGCATCCAGCGCGCCGTGCTCTGCGTGGGATATCTCGGGGATATGGTCAGCAAAGAATTTGGGGATGGAAACGACTGGGGACTCAAGCTGGATTACTCCTTCGACGGGCCTGTTATGCTCGGCACGGGCGGCGCCTTGCGCCAGGCTTTGCCCAAACTGGGTGACTCTTTCTTCGTGCTCTACGGCGACTCGTATCTGACGGCTCCGTTTGCACCGATTCGAGACTTTTTCCGGCGCTCCGGCAAGCGCGGTTTAATGACGGTCTATCGCAACGAAGGATTGCACGACACGAGCAACGTCATCTTTCAAGATGGACAGATCGTGCGCTATGACAAAAAAGCCAGATTGCCGGAGATGCGGCATATTGACTATGGGCTGAGCCTGTTCCACGCGTCGGCGTTTCAGGAATGGCCGTCAGGGACGGCTTTCGATCTCTCCGAAGTGATGCAGCGGCTTCTTGCCCGGAACGATCTCGCCGGGTTCGAAGTGAGCGAACGTTTCTATGAAATCGGTTCGCCTGCGGGACTCTCCGAGTTGGAGCAATTA
>CAZFOA010000044.1:3134-20061 GCA_964520205.1 uncultured Verrucomicrobiota bacterium
AATCCTGAGGCCATCGAAAAAGCGGTGGACGAACTGGCGCGGGTGCGCGAGGGCGGCGGGCGGCTGTTCATCCTGGGCGTGGGTGGCAGCGCAGCCAATGCGTCGCATGCCGTAAACGATTTCCGAAAAATTTGCGGCTTCGAATGCTATGCGCCCACGGACAACGTTTCGGAACTGACTGCCCGCACCAATGACGAGGGCTGGGCCAGCGTGTTCGTCGAATGGCTCAAGGGCAGCAGGCTCAGTGGGCGCGATGGTCTGCTGATATTCTCCGTCGGCGGCGGCAACCTCGAAAAAAATGTCAGCCCGAACCTGGTCAGCGCCGTTCAGTTTGCCCAAAAAACCGGCGCCTCCGTCATCGGCGTGGTCGGCCGCGATGGCGGTTATACGGCCAAAGCGGCCTCGGCTTGTGTCATTGTGCCCACGGTAAACCCGGATCACGTCACGCCTCATTCGGAAGCTTTCCAGGCAGTTATTTGGCACCTGTTTGTGTCTCACCCGAAGCTCAAAATCGGCAAGACCAAGTGGGAGTCTACAAAATGACCCGCGAGCAAGGTCGTCGCGCCGTGTTTCTCGACCGTGATGGCGTCATCAACCGCGCCTTGGAACGGGACGGCAAACCGTATCCACCCGCCCGGCTCGATGACTTTGAAATCCTGCCGGATGTTCCGCAGTCCTGCGCTCGCCTGAAAGCATCGGGGTACCTGCTGATCGTGGTCACGAACCAGCCGGATGTGGGCCGGGGAACACTTCCGCAGGGCACAGTCGAAGCCATTCACGCTTTTATGCGCGACCAGTTGCCGCTCGACCGGGTTGAGGTATGTTTTCACCCGGGCAAGGGGAAATCGGACTGCAACTGCCGCAAGCCCAAACCGGGAATGCTTCTGCGGGCCGCGCAAGAATTGGGTATTGATCTGGCGCGGAGCTGGATGATCGGGGACCGGTGGCGCGACATCGATTGCGGGCATGCCGCCGGCTGCCATACCGTTTTCATCGATCGGGGCTACGCCGAGGCATTGCATCAACAACCGGATTTTCGGGCCGCCAGCCTGGCGGACGGGGTGGACATGATTCTGCGTTTGGACGGACGGGGCGAGAATACCCGCCACCCAGTTCCTCCGTAGAACCCGCGGGCGATCAAATAGTCGCGCGGGTTCAGGTGCTTTGAACACGCGTCGCTGCCCGCCAAGGAATCGAGTTGAGCTGCCGCGGGAAAGCAGCCATGATCCGAGTTTCGTGTTTATGGAAAAATCGCTTGAAAAGCTAAGAGTCAAGGTTTTCGCCGATGGCGCCGACAAGAACGGTATTCTCAGCCTGAACGCGAATCCGCTGATTCGCGGGATGACGACCAATCCGACGCTGATGCGCAAGGCGGGCATTCAAAATTACGAAGCATTTGCGAAGGACATTTTGCAGAACGTCACGGCCAAGCCGATTTCGTTCGAGGTCTTTTCGGATGAATTCAACGAAATGCGCCGCCAGGCGGTCAAGATCGCCGCGTGGCAAAGAAATGTTTACGTGAAAATCCCGATTACGAATACCCGCGGCGAATCTTCGCTGCCGCTGGTGCGCGAACTGGGAAAGGAAGGCGTGCAATTGAATATCACCGCGATTCTGACGCTGCCGCAGGTGCGCGACGTAGCCGATGCGCTGAACCCGGCGGTTCCGTCGGTCGTCTCGGTGTTTGCGGGTCGCATCGCCGACACCGGAACCGACCCCATGCCGATGATGCGCGAAAACCTGCGCATACTGGCCGGTCGGCCCAAGGCCGAACTGCTGTGGGCCAGTGTGCGTGAAGTGCTGAATATTTTCCAGGCAGACGAGTGTGGATGCCACATCGTGACCGTCCCGCATGATATTCTGTCCAAGGCCATCAAGCTGGCCGGGGTCGACCTGGGAGCGCTGTCGCTCGATACCGTCAAAATGTTCGCCCAGGATGCGCAGGCGGCCGGGTTCACGCTCTGACGAAGAACGGCTTCGTGAACACCATTCTTACCTCGACCAGCGGCGGTTTGGAGGCGGCGGCCATTGAACCGTTCTTCTACTCGCTCCGCGCCTCGGGCTGCAAGGCCGACGTCGTGGTTTTTGCCGCCAATATTTCCGCCGAATGCCAGGCTTTGCTGAAACAATACCAGGCGACAGTGGTTGATTTTGATTATCGAGGCATGCCGAGCCTGCGCAGTCTCTCGGATCGCCTCCGGGCGGGTTCCCGGGCGGCTTACCGGTATTATCGACGCCCTCGCGCCGATGCGAAAGAGCACGCTTACTTGTTTTTCAACAACGCCCGCTTCTTTTGTTACCGCGATTATTTATTGAACATGCGGGAGAAGCCTGGACTGGTCTTCCTGTCCGACCTGCGCGACGTCGTTTTTCAAACCGACCCGTTTTCCTGGCCATTCCAGCCCGGGATTTCGGTCGCGGTCGAATGCACCTCCCGGAAAATCAAGGATTCGTGGGCCGCCGTCAAAGGTCTGTTGGAATCGACGAGCGTGCGAGAAACCTTTCGCCTGGGCCGCCACGACATCGTGTGCGCCGGCACCACCATGGCGGATTATGGCACCATGATGAAGTATCTGGAGCTGATGACGGCCGGCATAAACCGGCGCTTCTTTTGGGGTTTGCTGGACGGCATCGATCAGGGGCTTCATACGTATTTCACCCACAACCGGCTGATTTCTCCGACCCATTATTACACGAATTGGACCGGTCCGTTCCTGACGATGGACAGTGAAGTCGTCTTGCCGAAGCATAAGAACGCCGAAGGTTATTTGTGCAATGAAGATGGATCCATCGTCCCGATCGTGCATCAATATGACCGGGTCAAAGGTCTCTACCAGCCGGGCGAGAAGGTGCCGCCGTGCTGGAAATATTATCCCGTGACCCGCTGAGACGCTGCGGGTCGCGGTTGTTCGGAGCGGTTCAAAACCGCCTGCGGGCTCCTCGCGTTTTTACGCTGAATCGGGAATGTCTGATTATGAGCGCTGTTCAGAAATATGATTTTGCGGTCGCCTACCGCGTTTACCCCCGCATCGGGCGCGCGGCAGTCCCGATTTTCCACGAGGATAAATTCCTCCTGGCTCGCGTGGCCTTCCGGTCTTTTGTCCGATCCATCCAGGGTTTTAAAACCAAACTCTGGATTCTGCTCGATACCTGTCCGCCGGCCTACGAAGAGTTTTTCCGCGCGAATTGGCCGGGGGATCCTCCGGAATTCATCCACTATCAAAGCCGGGGCAACGGCGGCACCTTCCAGGATCAGATCTCCCTTCTGACGGCCCAAAACGAAGCGGCTCTCTGCGGAGTGGCGGAAGACGATTATTTCTTTTTGCCGGAATGTTTCCAGCGTCTCCATGAACTCTTCCACGCACACCCGGAGGTCGATTTCGCCACGCCTTACGATCACCCGGAGTATTATACCGCGGCACACCAGGAGATGTCGCATGAAGTCCTGGCGGACCCGCGATTGCCGATCTGGCGCACGGTAGCCTCGACCACGTGCTCCTTCATGGCGCGACCGCAAGCTTTGCGCGACTGCGTCCGCCCCTTCCGCTCTTATGAAAAGCCGTTTCTGTTCAATCGCGGGACCGACTGCTCGATGTGGCTGGCGATCACACGGCATCGCATGTTCAACCCGCTGCGCTGCGCCCAATGGTTGAAGTCCGCAAAATATGTTTCCTGGAGCTGGCTGGCTGCGTGGGGCCTCTGCGGCAAAGACATTCTAACCCAACCCAAACGCAATCTCTGGGCGCCCATCCCCTCTCTGGCCATGCACCTGGTTCGCACTTATCCACCGCCAGGAATCGATTGGAACGGGTTGCTGCAAAAGGCCGTGGATGAAGAAATCGCCCGTTCGCCGGGAAAATAATAGGCGATTCGGCAGGCTGGCGCGAATGGGAACGCTTCGCGGATTGCCAATCCGCGATACGGCAGACTGCCAGTCTGCGCTACGGTGGTACTGCCCGGTTGCGCCCGCTGGTTGGTGTCATTTCCCCGCCGCATCTGTGTTCATCTGCGTCCATCTGTGGTTTCCCTATTGACCTTACGCCGTCCTGCCGATCAAGACGGCGTGTTCTTCTCGTCGGGAGTCGTTGTCAGGCGGCCGATTCTCCAGGCCCGCGTCAATTCATGAAAGCGGTTCAGGCCCGGCCGGAGAAACCGCAGCATCCACCAGTCGCTCCGGCGCCGGTAGCTGCGGATGCGCCGCCGCTCGGTCCGAATGTGCGCGCGCAGCCGCCAGCAGTCGCCCACGGCGTCCAGGAAAGTGCGTTTGACGAAACTCCACCGGCGCGCCAGGACCAGTCCGGCCATCGCCTCCGCCAGCAGCAGCAACAGTTGCAGCGGCACCAAAAGCAGCAACAGGTTTTGGCCATTCTTCAACAACACCAGCAGCCCGTTGCGATTGGCAAAAAAGCGCTTGGTGTCGCTGGTGCGCAATTCCACCAGCTTGCCCCCGCCCCGCGGGTTGACCTGGGCCGCGCCGCGATGATGCAGCCGGGCAGCCGGCACGGCCACGGCCTTGCCTCCGGCAATCCACACCCGCCACGACAGGTCCGTCTCGTCGGCGAACATGAAAAACTTCGGATCGAACCGGCCCACTTTGTTGAAAATCTCGCGCTCAACGAGATAGGAGCAGCCTTCGGGCATCAGCACTTCCCGGGTGGTGTCGAAAACACCGCGCGCGGTCACCAGTCCGAAAATATCGAACCCGCCGGCGCCCAGGGATTGGAAGCTGTCGTCGTCGTAATTCAGCACCAGCGGAGTGGCCGCGGCGGCTTGCGCGAGCGCGACTTCCGCCAGGAGCCGTTCCAGGCAGTCCGGCTCGAGCCACGTGTCATTGTTCAGGAACAGCAGATATCTGCCCCGGGCCGACTCGGCCGCGCGATTGTTCCCCTCGCAATAGCCAAGGTTTTCGCCGTGCTGAATCACCCGGCCGTTGCGCCAGTCCTTCATGAGCGCCGCCGCCAGTTGATCGGAATGGTCCGGTGATTGATTGTCCGCCACCAGAATCTCGATGTCGTTGAACAAGGTTTGTTCCCGAAGCGAGTTCAGACAGCGCTCGAGCCAGGGCGCCCCGTTGTAATTGAGCACAATGACGCTGAGCGACGGGACCGGGATTGCTGGGTTGGCCGAGGCCGGGTTCATGTTGCTCTACCAGACGTTGTCTCAGAAATCAGGGAACATTTTGAACCGGTTGCAGGCCGGCCTCGGCGTCCGCGGTATTCGGACTGAACCGCCAGGTCAGGACGCCCCAGCCCAGCCCGGCCACGGAGGCAATGCACGCCACAGGATGCCACACCCAGCGCCGGTCGCCGCTCACCATCAGCCCGCGCAGCGCATGCCACAGCGGCCCCAGCAGCGTCGCGCAATAAATGCAGGCGACCGCCGGTGACACCCGCGGTTTCATCCCGGTCCAACTCAAACCGCCCCGCTTTCGCAAGCGCATAAAATGGTAGGTTTGGCGTCTCCGTTTGCGCACAAAATCCCACAAGCCTTTCACGACGTAGTGGTGAACGCCCCGGCCCGAGAGGCGCAACCATTCGGTTTTGCCTGACAACGCCAGCTTCAACGCCACCTGCGTGTCCTCAAATTGCGCTTCGCACCGCGCGGCCTCAAGATCCGCCCGGCGATAAACAAAACCGTTGGCCCCGAGCGGATAAGCCAATCGCCCCGCGGTAAAGGTCCAGCGTTCCACCTCCCCGTCCACCCCGAGAAGCGTCGGCGGAACGCTCATGATCCAGGAAATCGGGTCGCTGATGTGCAGTGTCGCCGTCAAAAAAGCGCAAAAACTTCCCATGCGCGGTGTCGCGGGATAATAACTCTCGACGCCGAGCGCCTGTGGATACCGTTGCAGCGCCCGGATGGCGAGGGCGAGAAAGTCCGGATGGGTCAGCTCGTTGTCGGCGTCCATAAAGACTATAAAATCACCCAGGGCCTGCCCCAACGCCAGGCGTTTGCCTTCTTCTGCGATGCGCAAGGGATTGTCGAGCACTTTGGCCCGGTAACGAGCCGCAATTTCGCGGGTGGCGTCCGACGAACCGCCGTCGGCCAGAAGAATCTCGCACTGTTCCGGAGGATAATCCTGTTGCGCGATGGAGCGGAGGCAATTTTCCAACACCCCGGCGGCATTCAACACCGGGACGATAAACGAGACATGAGGACAAGCGTCGGGGTTCATAATGCCGCTGTAGCAGCATTGCCATGGCGCACTTTTTTGTCAACCGCCGCATGCCCTCACTTCGAGCGCATTGCCCAGGAAGGGCATTCCCTGGGTCCTTGAGCAGGCCGGCGGGGCGGGCCGGCTCAGCCAGACTTTATTGCACCGCCGCCTTTCACGGCAGGCGTTTGCCTGCGAGTTCTTCCAGCCAGCAGCAGACCGGCGGCAAAACCTGGTCCCACTGAAATTGCTTCGACCGGTTCCAGGCATTCCGCCGCAGGGCGTCGTAGGTGGCCGGCGTTCTCAGGACGGCCGACAAGCCGTCCGCCATGGCTTCGGGCGTTTCAGCCCGGGTCACGATCCCTGTCTGCCCGTCGATTGTCGAATCCATCAGGCCGTCCACCGGATAAACCACGGCGGGTGTGCCCAGGGCGTTGGCTTCAATCACGTTCAAACCCCATCCTTCGCGAAGCGATGCATGAACCAGAAAATGCGCCTGGCGCAGCGCGGCGTTTTTCTCCGGCTCGGGAAGCTGCCCTAAAAACGAGACGTGCGGGATGACGTTCAAGTCGAGCGCCGTTTGGCGGAGCAACCCTTCCGACTCGCCGGCGCCGACGATATTCAAGTGCACGGCGACGCCCCGGTCGGCGAGGAGGCACACGAGCCGGATCGCGTGATCGACTCGTTTGTTCGGTGCCAATCGCGAGGCCGTGATCAGTTTCAGCGGCGGTTGCAAGGGTTTGGATTCCAATTCAGCGAGCGGCCGGGTATCACAGCCATTGGGGAAAACGTGAATGTTGCGAACGCCCCGGGACCGCAGCCGTTTTCGCGTCGTTTCGGAGGGCACCCAGAAAGGGATGTTTCGGTAGAAACGATGGGTCCAGCTTTCCTGCCAGCGGCCCAGGACGCTCAGCGGCCAGGGATAAAAGGACGACCAAATGGGTCCCAACACTTCGTGGATGTAAGCGACACAATTCGTCCGGCACCACCAGGGCGCGAACCAGGGAATTCCATGATGTTGATCGATGACCAGGTCGAAATGTTCCTGACGGCGATACCACCGGATGGCTTTTGCGATGGATGTGCCTTTTCCGCCCCCCCGAATCACGGTGACGCCGTCGATCATTTCCTCGGGGGTCATTCCCTTGAACTCGTTGGCGAACCAATACACCTGGTGCCCCCTCCGAACGAGAGCGCCCAAATACGCCGCCGACACCCGCTCGGCGCCGCCGGCCAGCGGATTCCGCGGGTCCCGCCAGTTGAGCATCAGGAAACGCATGTGAAAACCAATCGCGGAAGGCTGCCGCCTACAAGCGCATGATTTTGTTCAGCAATCCCGTGGTGGATTTTCCTGGCACCATGGGAACAATCACGATTTTTCCACCCGCCTGCTCCACGATCCGGCGCTCTTCCTGGTTCAACGTTTCGAGCGTGTAATCACCGCCCTTGACGTAAATATCCGGGCGCGCCGTCGCGAGGAACCGCGCCGCGGTCGGTTCGGTAAAAAGGCAAACCCCGTCCACGCATTCCAATGCCGCGAGCACCGCCGCGCGATCCAACCCGGCGTTCACGGGACGCCCAGGCCCTTTCAACTGCTCAACCGCGGCATCGCCATTGACACCGACGAGCAGGGCGTCGCCCTGATTGCGGGCCGTTTCCAGATAAGTCACGTGGCCCAAATGCAGCAGGTCGAAACAGCCGTTGGTCGCCACCAGAGTCTTGCCACCCGCGCGCACCGCAGCGCGCCACGCGGCAAGCTTGTCCCAGGGAATGATTTTCTCCCGAAAATTCATGAGGCCATTCTGGCCCAATCTTTTTGGGCTTGGCAACGACTATTAGCCGGAACGAATCATTCAAACCACAGATGGACACAGATGAACGCAGATGCGGCGGGCAAGTGAGTATTGCGACCGAGCCACCCCGGTCGCCAAGACGGGACCGTCTCCAGCCTTCTTCATAGTGCCAGGATCCCTTTTGTTTGATCTGTGTTTATCTGTGTCCATCTGCGGTTTCCCTGCTGAATAATGAGAGTTTAAACTCCTGCCGGCGCGAAGTTTGACCCGGGTTTCTCGCCGTAATGGATGCTCATCATTCCCCCCAGAAGGTTGATGATCCTGACTTCCTTCAACCCCAGCGCGCGCATCTGATCCGCCACACCGCGTTGCGCCGGGTAATGTTTCAACGACTCCAGGATGTACGCGTAGGCAGGCGCGTTGCCGCAGAAAATCCGGCCCAGCGCCGGCACAACCCATCCGAGGTAGCCATAATAGCCCGCGCGCCAAAGCGCATTGTCCGGCTTGCCAAAATCCAGCACGAGCAACCGCCCGCCGGGCTTCGCCACCCGCCACATCTCCCGCAATCCTGCTTCCCAACTCGCCAGATTTCGCAGGCCGTAGCCGACGGTGACAATTTCAAAAGAATTATCGCGAAACGGGATTTGAAGGGCGTCGCCCCGGAAAAATTGTGGATTGAGCGCATTGCCGACGCCGGTTCTTGATCTCTTTCCGTCGGCGGTTTGCCTGGCCCGGGCCACCGCCAGCATGGGCTCGCTGAAATCCAGACCCGCCGCTGCTGCGCCGCCGCCGGCGAGCGCGAAGGCAATATCTCCCGTGCCGCAACACAAATCCAGCGCCCGATCGCCCGGGCGCACGTTCGCCAGCCGCACGAGGCGACGCTTCCACCGGCGATGCAACCCAAGACTCTGCGCGTCGTTGAGCAGATCGTAATGGCGGGCAATCGTGGCAAAAAGGTCGTTTACCCTTGCCGCCCGTTGACCGCCGGAATCGTAAAATTTGCCAATCATGACTGTCCGGAGCGCATCCGGCTTCAAGATCGGGCAAACCGGCGCCGGAGGCGACTCAATTCAGGACACCCGGTTCTTCAATAAGACGGTCGCCCCCCTGACCTGGCGGCGCAATTTCTGTCATTACTGGCTTGAATTGTGCTTAATTTCGCTGTTGTCTGGTTGCCCAGCGCTATCATGGCTTATGATGGATCAACGGAAAAAATTGGTTTTACTCGTGGATGACGACGAAGTGATCCTCAGGACGCTCTCCCTGAAATTGAAGGCGAACAATTACGAGGTGCAGAGCGCTGCGGATGGATCTGAAGCGCTCATTTCCGTCCGAAAGCGTCCACCCAACCTGATTCTGCTCGATATTTCGTTCCCGCCCGATGTGGCGCACGGCGGCGGTGTTTCGTGGGATGGATTCCGGATGCTCGAATGGTTCCATCGGATGGACGAGGCGAAAAATACTCCCATCATCATTATGACCGGCGGCGAATCCGCGCGATACAAAGAGCACGCGCTCGCCGCAGGTGCAGCCGCCTTCTTCCATAAGCCCATCGACAACGATGAATTGCTGGCCACTATCCACAAACTTCTGGGAGACGATCCAAAGGAACCAGCTCCGCCGGCGTAACGCGATTCGCGGCCTTGACTCCGGCCTCGGTCGCGACCGCGTGTGGATCCCGCTTGCACTCATTCCGCATTCCCTGACCCGATCCTTTCGCCGATTCAACCAGCGCCGTCACCGGATTTGACTGCCCGTTGGCGGAACCGCAAACGAATTGACCCGTTCTCCGATTATTCGCATCGTCTGGCCATGCGCCCGCTCCTTCCCGCCGTTTGGTTTGCCCTGGCCGCAGCGTGCTCGAGTTGCACCCCGATCGCGCCAAGGGTGCAGTATCCCGCCGCCCGGACAACCCTTCAGACGGAGGTTTATCACGGAGTCGCGGTTGCCGACCCCTACCGCTGGCTGGAGGATGACAATTCGTCCGAAACCCGGGCGTGGGTTGAAGCCCAGAATCGGACAACTTTTGCTTTCCTCGGGCAGATTCCGCAGCGCAACGCCATCCATCAACGGCTGACGAAACTCTGGAACTATCAGCGCTACGGCGTGCCGTTCAAGCAGGGCGGACGCTATTTCTTCACCAAGAACGATGGCCTGCAAAACCAAAGCGTGCTCTACACCCTGACCGCACTCGACGCGACACCGGCGGTCTTGCTCGATCCGAACCAACTCTCCTCCGACGGCACCGTGGCGCTCGCCGGATTGTCGGTCAGCGATGACGGCAATCTCCTGGCCTACGGGCTATCCTCGTCCGGCTCGGATTGGCAAAAATGGAAAGTGCGCGACGTGCGGACCGGCCAGGATCTGGGCGATGAACTCAAATGGGTGAAGTTCAGCGGCGCCTCCTGGACCAAGGACAACCAGGGCTTTTTCTACAGCCGCTATGACGCGCCGGCTGAGGCGGCAAAAATGACCTCGGTGAACCGTTTTCACAAACTCTACTACCATCGCCTCGGCACGCTGCAATCGGAGGACCGGCTCGTGTATCATCGGCCCGACCACAAGGATTGGAATTTTTATGGCGCGGTCACCGACGATGGTCACTACCTGATCCTGAACATCTCGGAAGGCACGGATCGGAAAACCCGGGTGTTCTATCAGGACCTGGCCCAAACCGGCGCGCCGGTGGTCGAGTTGTTGAATGATTTCGACGCCCGGTATTCGTTCATCGACAATGACGGTCCGATCTTCTGGTTCAGCACGGATCTGGATGCGCCGCGCGGCCGGATCATTGCCATCGACATCACCAAACCGCAGCGGGCCCATTGGCGCGAGATCGTGCCGCAAGCCGCCGAGACCCTCGAAGACGCGGGCACGTTGAACAATTCCTTCGTGTGCCTCTACCTCAAAGACGCGCACAGCCAGGTGAAGATTTTCTCCATCGACGGCCAAATGCGGCACGAAGTCGCGCTGCCGGGCATTGGATCGGCCGCCGGTTTCAACGGCAAACGCAAAGATACCGAGACCTTCTATTCCTTTACCGGCTTCACCGTGCCGGGCGCTATTTACCGCTACAACCTGACCCATCGCGTCAGTTCCGTTTTCCGAATGCCGAAGGTGGATTTCAATCCGGCCGATTACGAAACGAAACAGGTCTTCTATGCCAGCAAGGATGGCACGCGCGTGCCGATGTTCATCACCCACAAAAAAGGCATCCGCCTGGACGGGAAAAATCCAACGCTCTTGTATGGTTATGGCGGGTTTGACATCAGCATCACGCCGGCGTTCAGCGTCGCCAACCTCGTTTGGATGGAGATGGGCGGCGTTTACGCCGTGGCCAATATTCGCGGCGGCGGCGAGTACGGCGAAGCCTGGCACCAGGCCGGTATGAAACAGCACAAACAAAATGTCTTCGACGATTTCATCGCCGCCGCCCAGTGGCTGATATCAAACCGTTACACTGCGCCACGAAAACTGGCCATCGCCGGAGGCAGCAACGGCGGTTTGCTGGTGGGCGCCTGCGAAACCCAACGGCCGGATTTGTTCGGCGCCTGCCTGCCCGCCGTCGGCGTCATGGACATGCTCCGTTTCCACCAGTTCACCATCGGTTGGGCCTGGACGAGCGAATATGGCTCACCCGAAAACGCCGCGGAATTCCCGGCGCTGTACGCCTATTCGCCGCTGCACCGCATCCGGCCCGGAACACGGTATCCCGCCACACTGATCACCACCGCCGACCACGACGATCGCGTGGTGCCGGCGCACAGCTTCAAATTCGCCGCGGCCTTGCAGGCGGCGCAAGCGGGCCGATCGCCAATCCTGATCCGGATCGATACGAAGGCCGGTCACGGCGGCGGCAAACCCACCTCGAAACTCATCGACGAAGCCACGGACAAATGGACATTTCTTGTGAAGGAATTGGACCTGAGCCTGCCCGAAAACTTCGCCGGCATCCGCCCGAGGTGAACGCTGTGCCCATCCAGGCCGTCACGTTCGATATCGGCGGAACGCTGATTCAACCCTGGCCCTCGGTGGGACATGTTTACGCCGAGATCGCCGCACGGCATGGGGTCAGGAACGCTTCGGCCGAACTTCTGAACGCGCGATTCAAGGCCGCCTGGCGGGCCCGAAAATGGTTCGACAACACGCGCGCCGGCTGGGAGGAACTGGTGGATGAAACGTTCCACGGCCTGACCGCCCGACCTCCGAGCACGACGTTTTTTCCGGAGCTTTACGAACGCTTCGCTCAGCCGGAAGCCTGGCATGTTTTCGAGGATGTCCGGCCCACGCTGGACACACTGGCCGCGCGCGGCATCCGGCTCGGCGTCATCTCCAATTGGGACGAGCGCTTGCGGGAACTGCTGCGGCGCCTGCAATTGGATGCCTGTTTTGAGACCCTCATCATTTCCTGTGAAGCCGGCGTTGCCAAACCCGCGCCGGCGATCTTCAATCAGGCAGCCTCCCGGCTGGGCCTGCCTCCTGCATCCATTCTGCATGTGGGCGACAGCCTGGAAATGGATGTGCGCGGCGCTGAAGCGGCGGGACTTCGCGCCCTTCAAATCCGGCGCCAACCGGGGCCGCCGGAGGATCGCGTTCTTACCCACCTTTCCGAATTGACGACAAAAATTGCGCTGTGAAACGCAAAAAGAGATTAGTCACCGTAAAATCGTGTCTCCGGGTTGCTAATACTTGATCCCGCAGCGTTGACGCTGGCCCGGTATCGTCATTAGAGTGCCCGCATTCGCATCGTCAGGCGCAACCAGGTTCAATGAAAGTGATGACCAATGTCTTGAGATCGTCTTTGGGCAAAAAGTACCTGATGGCGGTCTCCGGTTGTGTGCTTTTTTTGTTCGTCCTCGGGCATCTTTTGGGAAACCTGCAGATTTTCCTCGGGCGTGAAGCCATCAATCGCTACGGCGATTTTCTGCAATCCAACCTGGAACTGATCTGGCCCGCGCGTTTGTTTTTGCTGCTCATGCTCGGACTGCACGTCTGGTCGGCGACAAAGCTTTCCTTGGAGAACAAGGCGGCGCGGCCGGTTGGCTATGCCGCGTATCAACCGGTGGCCTCCAGCTATGCCTCGCGAACCATGCTGATGAGCGGCGGCATCATTTTTGTTTTTATTGTTTATCATCTGCTGCACTACACCGTGCAGGTGAAATATGTCAACCTGACAGGCCAGAATTTTGCCGCCTTCCTGGAACCGCTTCCCGGCCATACCCCGCCCGAGCGGCATGACATTTTCAAAATGATGGTCGTCGGGTTCAATAACGGCTGGGTGTCCGGCTTCTACATCCTCGGCATCGCGCTGCTGTGCCTGCACCTGAGCCATGGCGTGAGCAGCATGTTCCAGTCGCTCGGCTGGAAGAACCAGGCGTACGGTCCGCTTCTCGATTGCTCCGCCCGCGCGGTCGCCGGGCTGCTCTTTCTCGGATACGCCTCGATCCCCGTGGCAATCCTGCTCGGCTATGGAAAGGAAGCGCTGAAGTGAAATGAAGGAACATTCAACACCCAACGTTCAACACCCCACGCCCAGGGCGGCGCATCCCCGCGGTGTCTTGATTGAATGTTCGATGTTGAACGTTGAATGTCGGATGTTTTCCACTGTCTCCGTCCGACCAAACGCATGAGCCTCGACGCCAAGATCCCTCCCGGTCCCATCGCGCAAAAGTGGGACAAGCACAAGTTCGATCTCAAGCTGGTCAACCCCTCGAACAAACGGAAGTTCGACATCCTCGTCGTCGGCAGCGGCCTGGCCGGCGCCTCGGCGGCGGCATCGCTGGCCGAGTTGGGTTACCAGGTCAAATGCTTTTGCTTCCAGGACAGCCCCCGCCGCGCCCACAGCATCGCCGCCCAGGGCGGGATTAATGCGGCAAAGAATTACCAGAACGACGGCGACAGCGTTTACCGGCTGTTCTATGACACAATCAAGGGCGGCGATTTCCGCGCCCGCGAAGCGAACGTGTATCGGCTGGCGCAGGTGAGCGTGAACATCATCGACCAATGCGTCGCGCAAGGCGTCCCTTTCGCCCGCGAATACGGCGGTCTGCTCGCCAACCGTTCCTTCGGCGGGGCGCAGGTCTCGCGCACATTTTATGCCCGCGGCCAGACGGGACAGCAACTGCTGCTGGGCGCCTACCAGGCGCTGTGCCGCCAGATGAGTCTCGGCACGGTGCAGATGTTCCCCCGCACGGAAATGCTGGACCTTGTCGTCATCGACGGCCACGCCAAAGGCATCGTCGTGCGCGACCTCATCAGCGGCGAGATTTCCTCGCACGCGGGCGATGCCGTGGTGCTGGCCACCGGCGGTTACGGGAATGTCTTCTTTCTTTCCACGAACGCCAAAGGCTGCAACGTCACCGCCACCTGGCGGGCTTACAAGAAGGGTGCGCTGTTCGCCAACCCGTGTTACACGCAGATCCATCCTACGTGCATCCCGGTCAGCGGCGAACACCAGTCCAAGCTGACGTTGATGTCCGAGTCGTTGCGCAACGATGGCCGGGTCTGGGTGCCGAAACGAAAGGAAGATTGCGGGAAGTCTCCCGCCTCCATCCCCGAGGCGGACCGCGATTATTATCTCGAACGCAAGTATCCCAGCTTTGGCAATCTGGCGCCGCGCGATATTTCCTCGCGCGCCGCGAAGGAAGCCTGCGACGACGGTCGCGGCGTCGGCCCGGGCGGGTTGGGGGTCTATCTCGATTTCGACGACGCCATCAAGCGGCTCGGCGAAGAAAAAATCCGCGAGCGTTACGCCAACCTGTTCGACATGTACGAGCGCATCACCGGCGAAAACGCCTACCGTCAGCCGATGCGCATCTACCCGGCGGTGCACTACGCCATGGGCGGCACGTGGGTGGATTACAACCTGATGAGCACGATTCCAGGCCTGTTCGTTTTGGGCGAGGCGAACTTCTCCGACCACGGCGCAAACCGGCTCGGCGCCAGCGCGCTGATGCAGGGACTGGCTGACGGCTATTTCGTGCTGCCCTACACCATCGGCCATTACCTGGCGACGTCGAAGCAAGCAAAGCCTTCGACGGGCCATGCCGAGTTTAAGAAAGCCGAGGAAGGCATCCGCACGCTCACCCGCCGCCTGCTTTCGATCAAAGGCAAGCGCACGGTCCTGTCCCTCCACCGCGAGCTGGGCAAGCTGCTGTGGGAGAAATGCGGAATGGCGCGCAATGAAGCAGGGTTGAAACAGGCGCTCCAGCGCATCCCCGAATTGCGCGAAGAATTCTGGAAGTCGGTCAACGTGACGGGCGAAAATGGAGAATTGAACCAGAATCTCGAGTACGCCGGCCGCGTGGCGGATTACATGGAGTTCGCCGAGTTGCTCTGCCGGGACGCGCTCCACCGCAATGAATCCTGCGGCGGCCATTTCCGCACCGAGTTCCAGACCCCCGACGGCGAGGCGCAGCGCGACGACGAGAAGTTTTCCTACGTCGCCGCCTGGGAATATCAGGGCGCGGACAAACCGCCGGCGCTCCACAAGGAACCGCTCGTCTATGAGGAAGTCCACATGAGCACGAGAAGCTACAAGTGAATTAGGGTCACAATCTGTGACCTTAAATCGAGGATGTCACACATTGTGATATGCATGGAAATGTGTAAGTCGCTGACCAGATGAGCGCGTCAAAATTAACAGTCAAGCTTGCCGCCCCTTCGCCGGAGCGAATCGAGCGCATTGTGTTGTTGCTGCGCGGGCAAAAAGTCCTTCTCGATTTTCACCTGGCAGAATTGTACGGCGTGCGTACGAAAGTCCTGAATCAGGCGGTTGGAAGAAACTCCGACAGGTTCCCCGAAGATTTCATGTTCCAGCTTTCAAAGGAAGAAACCCACGCGGTGATGCGGTCACACATTATGACGGCGCCGGGAAACTCATCACAATTTGTGACGAGTTCGAATCGACCAAAAGCTGTCGCGTCGAACTGGTCACAAATTGTGACCAGTTCAAAAAAGCACCGCGGCTTATCCTACCGGCCTTACGCCTTCACCGAGCAAGGCGTGGCGATGCTCTCCAGCGTGCTGCGCAGCCCGCGCGCGGTGCAGGTCAACGTCGAAATCATGCGCGCCTTTGTCCGGCTGTGGCAATGGCTGGCATCGAACGCGGAATTGTCCGCGCGGCTCGATAAACTTGAAAAGAATTACGATCGGAAATTCAAAGCGGTCTTTGAAGCCATCCGCGAACTGATGCGCGAGGACGCGGCGCCGAAACGCAAGCGCGAAATCGGTTTTCACACGCTCCCGGTTTTGCCCGGCAAGTCCGGCGCCGCAGCAACACTACGAATTAACTAGGATGAATCTCACGCTAAAGGTCTGGCGGCAAAAGAATGCCAACTCGCCGGGGCACTTCGAAACCTGCGAGGCCAAAGACGTCTCGCCCGACATGTCGTTTCTCGAGATGCTCGACGTGGTCAACGAAGGCCTGATCGGAGGCGGCCAGGAACCCATTGCGTTTGATTCCGACTGCCGCGAAGGCATTTGCGGCATGTGCTCGCTCGTGATCAACGGCATCCCGCATGGCGGCCATAAGGGCACCGCCACCTGCCAACTCCACATGCGGCATTTCCAGGATCGCCAGACCATCACCATCGAGCCGTGGCGCGCCAAGGCATTTCCGCCGGTCAAAGACCTCGTCGTGAACCGCGGCGCGTTCGACCGCATCATCCGGGCCGGCGGCTTCGTCTCAGTGAACACCGGCGGCACGCCGGACGGCAATGCGATCCCGGTGCCGAAGGAAATCGCCGACCTGGCGATGGACGCCGCGGCGTGCATCGGCTGCGGCGCGTGCGTGGCGGCGTGCAAGAATGCGTCCGCGATGCTCTTCGTCGCTGCCAAAGTTTCTCACCTCAATTACCTGCCCCAAGGCAACGCCGAAAAAGACCGCCGCGCGCTGAACATGGTGCATCAGATGGACGCCGAAGGTTTTGGCAACTGCACCGTCACCGGTTCCTGCGAAGCGGTTTGCCCCAAGGAAATCAGC
>CAZFOA010000045.1:0-19995 GCA_964520205.1 uncultured Verrucomicrobiota bacterium
ATTCTGCCCAGAGCTAGAGCGGTTACAACTTTTATGTAGCGCAGACATTCTTGTCTGCGGGTTCACGGGACATTCTTGTCCCGTGTTTCATCAGCACGAAAGAGGCGACTGGAAAGTCGCCTGAACCCGCAGGCTGGAAAGCCTGCGCTACGTAATAACTGGAAATGCTCTAATCAATGAAGTTCGGGTGAACAGAAGGAAACGAAGGCAACGAAGAACTGAATCCTGAAAATCGCCGGGTCCGACGGCCTACAGAATATTTGCCGCCAGCTCCGCCAACTCGGAACGTTCGCCTTTTTGCAGCTCAATATGCGCCGCGATGGCCTGCTCGCGGAACCGGCTGACGACATAATTGAACCCGTTGGAAGAGGAATCGACGTAGGGATTGTCAATCTGGTACGGGTCGCCGGTGAAAACGATTTTGGTGCCGCTGCCCACGCGGGTGATGATCGTTTTGGTTTCGAGCGGCGTGAGGTTCTGGGCTTCGTCGATGATCATGAACTGGTTGGCGATGCTGCGGCCGCGGATGTAGCTCAAGGCTTCCACCACAATGCTGCCGGAGCGCATCAGGTCGCCGCTGCGGCGGTGTTCCTGGCCCATGTTCAGATCGCTCAACATTTCCAGCGCGTCATGGATGGGCTGCATCCAGGGCGCGAGCTTTTCCTCGAGTGAACCGGGCAGAAAGCCCAGTTCCTTGCCCATCGAGATGGTCGGGCGCGCCACCACCAGCCGGCGGAACTCGCGATCATGGACGGTGCGCTTCAGCCCGGCGGCCATGGCCAGCAGCGTTTTGCCGGTGCCGGCCTTGCCCATGAGCGTGACCAGCTTGATGCGGTCGTCGAGCAACGCGTCAAAGGCGAAATGCTGCTCGCGGTTGCGCGGTTTGATGCCCCAGATTCCCTCCCGGCAGTCCAGGATCGGCACCAGTTTCGTGCCCGTGGCATCGACCTTGGTGAGCGCGGTGCGCTTGGGATTGGTTTCGTCGGTGAGCGTGCAGTATTCGTTGGGAAAATATTTCTTGCCGGCCTCCAACTCCAGTTCGCCGTTCGCCCGGAACGATGCGAGTTGCGGCGAGCTCACCGACAGCTCGATCATGCCGGTGTAGAGGTCTTTGATGAACACGCGGTCGGTCTCGTAATCCTCGGCTTGCAGGCCGAGCGCGTCGGCTTTGATGCGCAAATTGATGTCTTTGCTGACCAGGATCGTCGGGTTTTTGGGCTGCGCTTTTTGAATTCCGGCGGCGAGCGAGAGGATGCGATTGTCCACGGTATTGGCGTTGAAACCGCCGTCGCCGTTGGCATGGCTGCCTTTGGGGAAAACGACCTTGAGCCGGCCGCCGGTGGGCAGCTTCACGCCTTCGCTCAGGCGCCCCTGGCCACGGTAGGAATCCAGCATGCGCGAGACGGCGCGCGCGTTCTGGCCCAGTTCGGTGGATTCGCGCTTGAACCGGTCCATCTCCTCGATGACTTCGATGGGAATGAGCACGTCATTCTCCTCGAAATTGAGCAATGACTGGGGGTCGTGGAGGAGAACATTGGTGTCGAGGATATAATTCTTCACAAAGTAAAACGATGAATGGCCCGGGTGAAATCAGCGCCGGCCGCGGGCCTGGCGGCGAACGGGAAGGGCGCGTGGCTCATGGGGCTAGGATCGACGGTTTAGTTTGGACATCCGCCGATGCCAGTTCCGAAGATGATTGTGGGCCGCCGGCAACCGGTAATGGCCGGAGTAAAGGAAGTTTTCCAGCATGCCGAAAAGATCAAAGTCCACAAAACGCGGCTGTTCGCCGAGCAGGAACGGCCCGTGCATGGCCATTTCTTCAAACGGGACCAGGCGCTCTTCCAACTGTTTCAACAAATGCTTCTGTTGAGCCCGCCACTGGTCCAGGCAGCCGCGGCCAAACTTGCGCTCCTTGAACCGCAAATACTGCAGCTGGTGCGACGGCGGCACATTTTCCCTGTAGTAAACGTCGTTCAACCGAAACGCCATCCCTTCCACTTCATTTTCGATGAAGCGCCAGAGAATGGATTGCACGCCCTCCAGCTCGCCGGGAAACAGGCCCAACCGCAGTTTTGAGTCCAGGTATTTGGCGATGACCTGGGAGTCCTCGTCCATCTCGAACACCACGTTTTTGCCATCCTTGATGATGGGCACGCCGTAGTAGCGCTGTTTCGTCATCCTCCAGACCCGCGAGCGGTCCTGGGGGGGGATGTCGATGATTTTGAAGGGAACACCCGAAAATTCCAAAATGCGGCGCTGAACGATGCCGAAGGGGCTCCACGGAAACTGAACCAATTCGATCATGTCAAAAATTTTCTCGCTTTCAGTGAATGGAATCTAGGTCTGCGGCGCCGCGGTGACAAGCCGAAATGCGGGAGCTTGGGTTACGGTCGCGTGACAGCCGGCCGACTGGGGTGATGGGCAGAATTGCCGTCCTGTAGGCCGGGTCCCCCGACCCGGCGTCGGCGGCTTAAGGTGGCAGTGAAGTGATCACGAAGCTGCTCTCAAGGCGTGAATGAACCGCCGTGGAGGCCCAGGTTCCCAAGAAGGCACCAACAATGAGGGTCACACTTGCCAGGAGAATTGCGGCTCGTTTGCTCATGGTCTGCCAAGTGGTCAACGACCCAGCGACCCGGCCCACGAGGGCGTTCGATTGCAACCTGGACGTGATGGCCGGGTTCGCTGCAGCGCATCGGACTGTTTCTTGGTCATTTGGGAAATGGTCTCACAATCTGCCTGGCCGAAGCGTCAACTTCCGGAATCGCCAACTGCGGCATATTCGTGGCCCCAAGTATGCGGCCGATTCCGAGTAGAATCTGATACTCTTCGACCGTGGTCGGGGCAACCTCCACCGTAAAAAGGCCAGGGCCTGAGGAAACAGGAGAAAATCTCCGATCGATACCCGCCGCGACCCGGGGGTCGTATGTGGTAATCTCCACGCGAGTCCTGCTGGAAGCGACCGAAGCCAAATGAATGTGAAAATCGGCGTGGTATATCAGTCGCTGGCCATTCTGAAAATATACCTCAGACTCACAATATGGCGCCTCCATGCCAAGAAGGTACGCGTCATTCTCATTGCCCGGCTTGGTGAGAAGACCCCTCGTAAGTGAATCCGCATCTCCCTTCCAGACTAAATTCTCCAGACCGATCATCTGGAGCCTTCGTGTGTGCACGCGTCTTGAAACTGCGTCACCAACTCCATCCCAAGTCTTGCTCCCGTATTTCTTGCTCATCTCGTGCGACCACTCATCGTGACTCCTCCGGACGGCGTTTGTAACCTCACTCACGCTGGCATCGAAATCGAAGGCTGTCGGGTTCGCGCGCGGCAAGACCTTCTCTTGGAAAAGTACATCTTCTCCTCCGCTGGCCGCAATGGCGAGCGCCAACACGATTAGGAAGCCAACTGACTTCGCGATCATACGCATGCAGCCCAACAACGCGGATCACAAACCCCGCGCCACAAGTGTCTGCCTTGAAACTGAGGCGTCATCGCGGGGTTCTGTGCATCCGACTTGTTCGGCTTTTCGGTCATTCGACTTTGACCACATCGGGGTAATGCCTTGGAGATGACTCGTAGTCGTCAGCCAACTGATCGAAGGGAAGCCAAGCGCTACGGCTCAAGCCAACCGCGCTGACGAAAACCTCTGCGGGACGCAACTCCATAGCCCTTTCAAAGCTGGACGGGCGAAGGACCGCCTCAACCGCGACCAAAGTGGACGTGCCGTGGGCAGCAATGAGCTGCTCCAAGACTGCGCCGGAATACTGAGAGTCGGTCACCTTCACCTTTCGTGTCCAGTCGCACTTAAAGGAGCAGACGGGCTTGCCGGCCTCGAAGTACGAGAAACCCCATCCGTGGTCGTCGCAGGAGTGGAAGTGAAGCAGAGCCTGTTGATTCGCGTTCGTAATCCGCTGGTCGGGTACGAATTTACCATCTGCGGCAAGAAAAGTGACCCAGCCGTTTTCAGGTGGGAATACAAAACCGCTGACTCCAGCGCGACGTAGCAACTCGACTGCTTCGCTCGCTTGGCCGGTCTTCAAGTGGTAACTCTCGCTGAATTCGCTCATAGGACGTTCTGAATAGACGCCGAACTATTTGATTCCATTGAGTCTTTCCATGCTCAGTCGATATTAGCCGGGAAACAGTGAGTCATTTTCGAGAATCCTCAATCTCGCGAAGAAGCCTATCGACCGGTTTTGGACCGGTCAACGTCAAAGGAATCAGCCGTCGCCAGTCCATCCGGTCAATCCTGAGCATCCTGTCCAAAACGGTTAGCCCGCGTCTATGGCAGGACAGACGAGCAGCTTGGGCAGTTGCTCGCCGAAGAGTTGATGGGCCTTGACTGCGTTGTTCATGCGGCCCTCCCGGCAGGTGGTTCGACGGGCAGGTCGAGGAAGAGTTGCGGGAAGTAGAACTCGTGAATTTTAGCCGGGAAGGAGACGCGCAGCGGGCCTTTGGGGCTGGGTGTTTCAAAATAGCCTTGGTCCAGTCCCAGCTTGATGATTTCGACGGAGACGGTGGCGGCCTTGCCGGTGATTTCCTGCACACGGGCGCGCGGGATTTCGCCTTCATCCACCAGCGTGCGGGCCACGCGCATGAGCTCTTCGCGATAGCGATCAAGGTGCAGGGCTTGAAACTGGAAGTAGCGTTCCACGCGGGTGCGCAGGGCGGGCAGGCCGAGCAGTCCGCTCATGAACTGGATCTGGTCGAGCATGGTTTCGAGAAAGAACACGCAGAAGTCGGCCAGCGCCGCGTCCGATAGATTGCCCCGGCCATCGAGATCACCGCGCCGCCCCTGGTCGGCAGCTTCGAGGCTGGCGTAATAGCGCTGTCGCCAGCGGGCCAGCCCGCGGGACAAGGTCCACAGGCCGTGGCCGGCAATGCCGTGGTGGATAAACTGCGCGTGGGATTGGAGCCGGATGACACGTCCGTTGCCATCACCGAACGGGTGAATCCAAGCGAGCCGATGGTGAGCAGCAGCGATGGCTGCCAAGCGGTCGGTTTCCAAAATAGATTTGTCTCCGTAAAAGGAGTGGAAACGGCTCAAGAACTTGGGCAAGGCGGCAAAATCAGGCGGGGTATGTTTGCCGACATCCACCATGAAATCGCGCAGGCCGCCGGGTTGAATCTGGTAACGCTTGCCGCTCTTGGTGGTGGCCCAGTGGAGCGGTTCGGGAAGGCGGCTATAAAATTCGCGGTGGAGCCAGCAGAGAAAATCGGGGGAATAAACATCCACCGACTCGCCGGCGAGCCGTTCTTCCATGAGTTTTTCCACCGCGATGTGGGCGAGACTGAGCTGCTGGTTGTCATGCTGGGTTTGATCGTGGGAGAAATCGCGCTTCATCGCCCGTTCGATGTCACGGGGAATAGTTTTATGGCCTTCGATCAGGTTGGAATAATAGCAGTTCATTTCGCGGACCAAATCCGCCACCCGCTTGAGAACAAGCGGTGAATGAACCTGTCCGGCAAGCCGGCCGGACGCCTTCAGTATTTCACAGGTTAATTCAGAAAGACGGCCACCCTGCCCCTTCGGGAGCATAGGTTTCATCGCACCAGGTTGCCTGTAAACTTCCATAAATCAGATATTCCGAAAATCATTACGGTGATATCAATGAACAATCAATACGTTGATAAACACACACTTGCATACACTATAGCATCAAATGTCTGTAATAGAATGAAAATCTTTATGAAAATCATATTCCCACAAGTTACCCAGCCAGAACAGTAATTAATTCATCGAGCAACTTGGGTAGTTCTCTCTGTGATCTCCTGTTCATCTGAATCTTCCCGGCTTGGATCAATCGCCGCAAAAAGGCGCAAGAGGCCGTAAAGAACGGGAGTGCTGAATCTGGAGAATTCGGAGCGCGGAGCATTGCTCCGCCAGGTTAAGAATCGAGTTCGCGCGCAGCAATGCTCCGCGCTCCGGTCCATTTCAAACAGTCAACACCGAACTCCCATCCCAAGCCTCCAGCCCGCTTCATTCCTCAGGTTCGAAGTTGGGCGTTGAATGTTGAATGTTGTCGTCCCGTTCAAGCCGAGCCTCGCCCCGCCAAACCGGCCCTCGGCGAACGCGAACGCCCCTTTACACCCGTTGCCGCGAGGACTAAGCTCGGAGCATGTCCGATTACGACCCGACGGATTTTGTGGACAACGATTTTCAGGCGCACAAAGCGCCGCACGCCACGGCGATGGCCGGCGCGGGAGGCTCCCAACGCGCGCCGACGCGCGAGGAAGTGGACACGCGGGTGGTCGAAGCGCAGCAAAAGCTCACGGAATTGAAGCGCGCGCAAGAGGAGTTGGAGCGCGAGCGTTCCACACTCGAGGAAAGCCGCCGGCGCCGGAAGGAATTCGAAACGGGCCGCCAGGAACTGGTTCACAGCCTGACGCGCGGGCTGGGTTTGCTGGAAGAGGCGGAATTCACCGCCCGCCGCGACGCCGAGCAACTGGCCAAATCACTCTCGGATTTGCGCGACGCGCTGTCCAAGATCGAGTCCATCCACGAAGAGACATGGACCAAGGACAATTTCGACGTGGAATTGACCCGCGCGCTCACGGCCATCGAGAACGCGCGGATGGAATGGAACTCGGCGCGGTTGAAGTACTCCGTGTTGACCGGCCCGGCGCCGGCCGGCAAGGAGACGCTGAGCGGCGGCGACGCTCCCGAACGCCAGCCATTCCTCGGCGAGCGAGGATTCCTGGGACTGTGCAAAATCGGCCTGGCGCTCACCTGGCCGGTCGTCCTGGCGGTGCTGGTGTCGCTCGGAGTCATCGTGGCGGTTTTTTACTACCGGCACTGAACGGTTTGCTGCATGGCGTTTTTTAGAAAAAAAGCGGATCCCATTTCCGATCGCGCGCAGGCGCTGAACAATGAGATCGCGGCGCTTGAGTCGCAAATCAAGCAGCTCGATGCGCAATTGCAGCGGAGTCCGCAAAGCCCGCCCAGTTCGGAGTTCCCCCGGCTGCGCTCCACGGCGTTGCCCCATGGCGCCAGCGTTCATCGGATCCTGGAACCAACGGCGCCGGGGACGGTCCCAGCCGCGGCGGAAGATCCGATTTTTGAAGAAGTGGACCAGAACCGGTTGATCGCGCGCGGTGAAGCCGCCATCACGCCGGAACATTTCAACGAACTGGGAGTGCGCAAATATGACCTGCCCGCGCTGCTGCAGCGATTCCGCGCTCATTTTCACGGGCCGTCCACCACCAATCCCAAGCTGGTGAATTACCTCGCGGCCGGCGGCATCCAAGGGCTGCGCCCGTTGCGCTATGAAAAGCGCGTGGCGCGCAACCGGTTCGTCCTGCTGGTGGGCGGCCTCTTTCTGGCCTTATTGGGCATCATTCTGGCCTTCGTCAAACACCATTGAAGCGCATGAGAAAAAGCACCCAGGTTTCGCGCAGCGGGCGGTTCGCCGGGGAGGTTGCGGCGGATGCGGCGCAATTCACGGAATCGATTTCGTTCGACTGGCGGCTCTGGCGGCACGACCTCCTCGGCTCGATGGCGCACGCCACCATGTTGCGCAAAATCGGCGTGCTGACCGGAACCGAACTGAAAGCCATCCTGAAGGAACTGGATGCCATGGGCAAAGAAATCCGGGCAGGCAGGTTTCGGTGGAGGGCCGGGCTGGAGGACATTCACATGAACCTCGAAGCCGAATTGACGCGGCGCGTTCCCGCGGGCGCGAAGCTTCACACCGGCCGCTCGCGCAACGACCAGGTGGCGCTCGATCTGCGGCTGTGGCTGCGAGAGGAAATTCTGGGCCTGGTCAAGGAATGCCGCTGGCTCCAGCGCGCCCTGGTGGCTCTGGGTGAAAAACATCACGGCGTCCTGCTTCCCGGCTACACGCATTTGCAGCGCGCACAGCCGGTTTATCTCGCGCATCACCTGCTCGCCTATGTCGAGATGTTCGACCGGGACCACGAGCGGTTTTCGGATGGCTTCTCGCGGGTGAACGTCTGCCCGCTGGGCAGCGGAGCCCTGGCCGGTTCCACACTGCCGCTGGACCGGAACGTGGTGGCGAAACTGCTCGGGTTCGTGGACGGCCGGGGCCGGCCGAAACTCTCGCAGAACTCCATGGACGCCGTGAGCGACCGCGATTTCGCCGTGGAATTTTGCGCCGCGGCCGCCCTGATGGCCGTCCATCTCTCGCGTTTGGCGGAGGATTTGATCCTCTGGTCCAGCCGCGAATTCAATTTCATCAAAATCGCCGATGCCTACACCACCGGTTCGTCGCTGATGCCGCAGAAAAGGAATCCGGACGTCGCCGAACTGGCGCGCGGCAAGTGCGGGCGGGTGATCGGGGATCTGGTGGCGCTGCTGACGCTGCTGAAGGGGCTGCCGATGACCTACAACCGCGATTTGCAGGAAGACAAGGAACAACTCTTCGACGCGGCGGACACCGTGCGCGCCACCGTGCGGGTTGTCGCAGCCATGCTGCAAAACCTCGAGGTGAACCGCGCGGTTTGTGAGGCGGCCGCGAGCGACCCGGCTTTGCTGGCGACGGATCTGGCGGATGACCTGGTGTGCCAGGGCGTGCCGTTCCGGCAGGCGCATCACGCGGTCGGATCCGCTGTCGCGCTGGCGGAAAAATCCGGCAAACCGCTGAATCAATTGACGCTCCCGGAATTGCAGGCCGTGAATAAAAGCTTTGGGCGCGACACGAAAGGCATTTTCAATTTGCGCCAGGCCATGACGAAACGAAATCTCACCGGCGCGCCGGGAACGCAGGAAGTGCGGAAGCAATTGGCGAAGTGGCGGGAAAAGCTTTGGTGAGATTTAAACCGGGAGAATTTTTGTTATGCCATCTGAATTGTTTCAAGCCAGCCGCTGGAGCCGGGGCAACTTCATTTTCCCGGTCATCATCGAGGTCAGTGACAAGTCGGTCACGCGGCTCAAACGCTCCTGGTTCAGGCGGGATGAAATCAGCATCAGCATCAGCAAAGTGGCGTCCGTCCACATCCGGACCGGCCTGTTCCGGTCGGACATCCTCATCGAATCCTCCGGCGGCAGCGATCCCCTGGCCAGCCACGGCCACAAGAAGGGCGACGCAGTCCGCATCAAGGAATTGATCGAAAACCATCAGGCCGAGATGGCCGGCAATTCCGCGCGCGCGGATTGAGCCCACGGCGAATTCCGGACGGCCGAAGGCGGGGCTTGGATCGGTCGGCCGCGAAATTTTGTTAGGCGGCGGCGCGGAAACGCCGCTATGATTGCCGGGTGAAACGGCGCGGGATTTGGATTCTCATTTTGATTCCGGCTGCGGCGGCGGCGGTGGCCGCGGTTCTTTTATGGCGGGAACAGCGGCGGGAAAGCAGGTTTGTCCCGCAAATCAGCGCGGCCTCCCGGCGTTATGGCGTCGATCCGCTGCTCGTCCGGGCGTTGGTTTGGCGCGAGAGCCGGTTTCGACCGGATGCGCATGGGACTCGAGGTGAAATCGGTTTGATGCAACTCCAGGAAAGCGCGGCGCAGGAGTGGGCCGACGCGGAGCGCATTCACCCCTTTGCGCACGAGCAGTGTTACGATTCCGGCACCAACACGCTGGCCGGCGCCTATTACCTCGGCAAATTGCTCAAGCGCTATGCCGCGACGGACAATCCCCTGCCCTACGCCCTGGCCGACTATAACGCAGGCCGGAACAACGTGCTCAAATGGAATGCCGGAGCCGCGGCCACGAACAGCCAGGTCTTCGTCCGGCAAATCGGCTTTCACAGCACCCGGGACTACGTGAAATCCGTGATGCGATGTTATGCGGTCTATCGTTATCTTTCCCGGCTCGGCTGGAGCTGATGGGTCAATCGAGCCGCATCCCGTCCGGCTTCCCGAGACGCGTCAGTCGGGCGAAATCTCCTTCAGCGCCCGCTCCAGTTCGTTGCGCAACACCTCCCGGTCCGCATCCGAAGCTTCACGCGGAACGCGGACGGGCGCGGCCACATTCATCTCGCAACGCGAAAACGGCAGCGGGATCTGAAAACGGTCCCAGCTCCGGGCGCGAAATTTCCGGGGCGCATGATAGGAAAAAGGGATGATGGGCAGCCCGGTCAATTGCGCGAGCGACATGACGCCGTCCTGAACGGCGTAACAGGGGCCGCGCGGACCGTCGGGGGTGATGGCCAGGTCATAACCGCGTTCCGCCCACGTGACGAGTTCGAGCATGGCCTGCGGGCCGCGGCGGCTGGAGGACCCGCGCACCGGCTGGACTCCGAACCGCTCGAGAATCGCGGCGAGAAATCCGCCGTCCCGGCTGGCGCTGATGATCGCCGCCATGCCGGAGCGGCGATTGTGGCGCGTGTAAACCTGGTAGGCTTCCATGCAGAGCGCGAGCCGGTTGTGCCAGATGCAGAAGATCACCGGGCGGTCCCACGAAGTTTCCAGCACGCCGCCATGGTCGTTCCAGCGGTAGCGCAATGTGCGGGCCAGCGTGCGCAACAGCAGATACACCAGCCAGGCCCCCGCCCGCTGATACCACGTCGGCGCGTGCGGAACGATCACGCCGGATTTTTTTTGACCCGCCGAAGCGGCTGGATTCTCGGGCGCTGAACTTGCTCCGGCCATCAGGTTCCCTTTCGCAAACACGCGCGCACCAGGTCTTCCACCGGGGCTTGAAGGCCCAGCATCGCCTGCGCCTGCCGGATGGAGTCCTGCGCTTCGGCCGGTTTGAAACCGAGCGCCACCAGCGCCAGCACGGCGTCGTTGATGCGCTGCTCGTCCGCCGACAAGCCGTGCCGCGCGCTGGAAGCCTCCCACGCGCCGGCCATTCCGATCTTGTCTCTCAACTCCACAATCATGCGCTCAGCGGTCTTCTTGCCGACACCGGAAATCTGCGACAGCGCCTTCACGTCGCCGTTCGCCACCGCGCCCCGGAACGCGGTCACGTTGATGCCGCTTAAAATGTTCAGCGCGATCTTCGGCCCGATGCCGCTGACGGTGTTGACGAGCAGGCGGAATAAATCCCGCTCCTCGGCCGTCATGAAACCGTACAGGGTGTGGGCGTCTTCGCGCACGACGAGTTGCGTGAGCAACCGCACCGGCTGGCCCGGCGGCGGCAGCCGGTTGTAGGAGGACAGCGGAATCAAAGCTTCGTAACCGACGCCGTTGACGTCCACAACCACGCGGGTCGGCAATGCCTCAACCAGTTGGCCGTGAAGGAAAGTAATCATGAACGGGACACCGGCCCGCCGCGACGATCACCCGCGGAAACCTGGCCAGGGGACAATGGTGTGATTAACGGATTCATTCGCGGCTCAAACCCGCTTCGGCGCCGTCAGCGAGTAGCGCCCGCATTCCCGGGCGTGGGTCAGCGCCAGCGCCAGCGCGTCGGCTGCGTCCGGCGCCGGCGGTTCGGCCAGATGCAACATCCGCTGCACCATCTTGGCGACGGCGAGTTTCTGCGCCGCGCCGTAGCCGACGATGGCTTGCTTCACTTTGCGCGGCGCGAGTTCGTAGATTTCCAGACCCGCCTCGGCGATGACCGCCAGCGCCGCGCCGCGCGCTTCACCCATGACGATGGCGGTCTGCAGATTCTGCGCAAAAAATATCCCCTCAACCACGCAAACGGTCGGCCGGTGACGCTGCAGCACTTCGCGCAGACGCTCAGCGATGGCGGCCAGGCATTGCGAATGCCTCCATCCGGGCGAACAGGAAATCGTGCCGTGAACGAGCGTTTGCGGATGCGCGGAGGTCAAGCGAATCACGCCAAATCCCGTTCCGCGCAACGAGGGATCGAGGCCGAGGATGACCTGGTGTGGGTTGTGATTCGGGTGGAGGACCGGATCAACCACCGGCCGGACCGACCGCGGTGAGCGGTTCAAGCGCTCGGCCATGCGTTTAAAATCGTGCGGCGTGACACCCATCGGACCCACTGTGCCAACGACCGGCGTTTTTCAAAAGCAGAAAAGGAAAGCGCGACGGAATAATCCCGCTCAGCGATTCTGACGGGAACCAGGGTCGTTCGGTTGCGAGCCGTGCCAGGCCGGCGCGCTGTAGGTGCTGCGCTGGGCCGCCGGACCGGTTTGGGCTGAAGGCGACTGATGCATTTGCATGGGCGGCGCTGTGCGTTCGGGGGCGGGATTCGACCACCGTTGCGGGGGGCGGGCCTGCACGGCCGGAGTCCATGGATTGGCGCGAACCTGGAACTGAGGCTCTCGCGGCGCAGACGGTGAAGGCTGTCTGAACGCCGATCCATCCGGTTGCCCAAATTGGGAGGCTTCCCCGCGGAAAACCCCTGGATGCGGCCGCTCAACCAGGTTTGGTGCCGGCGTGAATTGACGCAAATCCGGATTGAGCGAGGCTCGCGGATTATTTTGCTGCGAAGCAGGCCGCTGGACCGGAGCCGCGGGTTGCGCCGGCGTGGGGGGCGGGGTCCATGACGGCTGCTTCGTCGCGGGCAGACTCGTTCTCGGCCCGGCGTCTCTGGGAGAAGTGGAACGATCCGGGCGCGGCACGGCCTCGGTCGGAGTGGACGGTGGATTTCTGAAGACGGGCACGGTTTCCGGACGGCGCCCGTGCGGCTGGGAATTGACCGCGCCTGGTTGTTGCCGGGGAGCGATGGCGGGCGGTGTTCCCGGGCGAACGATCTCCGGGTTATGCCAATCGGGCCGGACGCCTTCGCCGACCAGCGCAGTTCGATGCCCGGGCGCCGGCAGGTTGGGACGGTATGCCGGCAGCGTCTGTCCGCCGCGATCCCCGCGTTCGGCGCGAGCCGTGACCGGGTTCGCAACGTCGCGCACATGGACGGTGTGAATGTCCAGGTGGGTGACTTCAGCCATGTGCCTCACCGGAATGCCCCGGTTTATGATCGTGCGGTTGTTTCCCTCGACGATCTGGTTCACCACGACGGTGTGGTTATAAAAATGGTTCACGTTGTTTGACGGCACACGATAGCGATGCGGGTGATGGTCAAAAAAGTGGTCGATCGGAACGAACGCGTAGCAATTCGCGCCCAAACCGAAGCTGAAACCAAAGCCCACGTGGTGCCCGAAGTAGGTAAATCCGATTCCCGGCGTGAAACAGGCGGTCGGCGGCAAGGGCGCCCAACCGCAATAGCCTTCCGTGTATCTCCAACTGACCCATGACGGACCCCACACGGTATCCGGCGCCCAACACCATCCCCACTGATTGTGACGGAACCAGCGGCCATAATGGAATGGCGCCCAACCCCATGAATAGTCGGAAACCCAATACCAACCGCAATCCGAGTAAACCCAGTGCCCGCTGTTGCAATACGGCTGCCATCCGGGATTTACCACGACGGCCGTGGGCTGCCAGCACGGACCGTAGCCGGCGACGTTAATCCAGTTCCCGTACGGCGCGAGCGAGTCGTGGAAATATGTGGAGGAAGTATTCGGCGGCGGCGAGGCCTCGGTGTTATCCGTCGCTTCCGGCGGCGAAGCTTGAGCTTCGGTGGTGTCCGGCACGGCGTTCGGAGACGGATACGGCGCCGGTGTGCCCGGCGTCGGAACCAGTGGATTCGTATAAATCGGAGGAGCCGAAGTCACCAGCGAACTGGACGACCGTCCTTTGACCGTCTGATCGTGCTGCAGCATTGCGGTGACGACGGTGCCCGGGACGCCAATGTCATTCAGGTAAATGATCGCATCCGAACTCAGATTGAAGGTGTTGGGGGCATTGGTCACAAACGACAGCATGACGACTTCTTCCACACCCGCTTGTGCCAGCTTGACCACTTCGGCCGCCGGGCCGTTGAGATTGACCGCCGGTGCGGGCGGCGTTGCGGATGAAACGATTTGTCCGGGAGCGTTTTCAAGCTGCTGCTCCGCGGCTGCCGCCGCTGCCGTGTCCGCCGAGGTGTCCGCGACGGCCGCAGACTCTTGATTCGTATTGGCCGCGTCGGCGGGCGCCGAATTCGCCGGCTCCTGGTCGCAGCCGCCACCGAGCGGAACCGCCGCCAAAGCCAGCGCCAGACCGAAACTCCAGAAAGTCGCATTTTTCATAGGCTCTAATAAGCTTACGCGGTTCGCGGCCGCGCGCCATATTAGTTTGACTCGATGCCGGCAATGGATATTCACCGGAACACGACGGCCCGTCCCCACACTCCCGGTGCCGTTCGTAAGAGACTGCAGCCGCAAGATAACGGATGCCACGGACACCTTCGGCGCGGGTCTGCAGGAAGCCTGCATTCGCTTGCTTATTCAGGGTTTTGGTTTTGCTCATGGCAGGACGAAGGGATGATCGCGCCTCGGGATATCGGCACTTTTCCTGCTGATTGCGCGGCGGCTTAAACCAATGCAAAGCGGCTATATCGTTGCCGTGTCGAGGGGCTAGAACATGAGTCAAACTAACTATATAAAAAGAAAGAAGATACTGGTGGTCGAAGACGAGGCGGACTTGCTCGAGCTTCTGCGGACTTATTTCAAACAAGATGGGTTCGCCATCGCCACGGCGACGAATGGCCTGGACGCCGTCAAAAAGGCGCGTTCACTCATGCCGGATCTGATTCTTTTGGACGTGATGCTGCCGGAACTGGATGGGTTTGCGGTTTGTGAAATTTTGCGGAATGACCCGGCCACGGCATCCATCCCGGTGCTCATGCTTACCGGTTTGTGCGGTCAACTCAGCCGCTGCGCTGCAATCGAATCCGGCGCCACCGAATTTGTCACAAAACCGACCAGTCCCGACACGATTGTCTCAAAAGTAAAAGAGATGCTGAACCAACACCCGGCGGTTTCCGAGGCTTTCCCGGCCAAAAAGTGAGTTGACGAGAAGAAATGGGGGATTGTCGCTCCCGGCAATCCCTTGCGGGAAGACGATTCTCAAGATTCCACTGGCGCGACCCCTCGTGCTTCGTAAACTTCATTTGGGCGCCCCCATAGCTCAAATGGATAGAGCAGCGGTTTCCTAAACCGTGGATTCCCGTTCAATTCGGGATGGGGGTACCAGCCTGACCGCCAGTTAGGAGGTTTTCACTCGTGTTGGTTTCAAGACGACACCCCCCGGCCCATGCCCCTGATGGCTAAGAACGAAATCAAGAAACTTGAGAATCTTTGCATCGGCTGACACTCACGCGAAGAATCGCCTCCACAATTATCGTAAAGCTCCGGAGGGTCGGAATGCCCGTCGGGCTGGAAGTGGGGGAAACACCCCATAGCGCCGGCAAGGTGGGCCGACGTAAGGTTAGTTCAATCTCAGATGAAAACCAACCTCCTCCTTTCCGCGTGCTTTATCCTGTTTCTGAATCTCGACGCTGACGCCGAAGTGCTGGTCCCGTCGTCCTATACGGCCACGCCGGGAGAAGGGATCGCGCAAGGCGGAGCCTACAATTACTTCGACGAAACCGGCAGCCAGCTCATCGACGGAATTTATGGCGCGAACAACCGGCACGCCAATCTTCGAAAGGGGCCCGCGTACGAATGGGTCGGCTGGAGAGTCGCCAACCCCATCATCACATTTTACTTTCCGGAGCCCGTGACGATCGACCAGGTCGGGATCAATTTCAACCGAACGAAGTGCGCCGCGCTCATTCATTTTCCGTCCACGGTCAACATTGGCGGGACAGACTTCACGGTCGCGGACAATGCGATCCTCGTCGGCACCCATGGAATGGTGGATTTTTCCGGTTCCTGGACGGGGACCACATTGACGGTGACATTGACCGACAACGACCCGAAGCGTTGGATTTTTGTGGATGAAATCACCTTCGACGGCGTTGCCAGCTTTGCGGTGCCTGAGCCTTCGGCGCTCGTTCTGGCGATTGGCGCGCTCGGTTTTCTGGCTATTCGCGGCCGGCGCTGCGCAGTCTGAAAAATTCCGAGCCGGAGGGTTATGCGGCCGCGACCGCCTTGGGATCAAGGCAGTGGCGCCGCCATTCCTCGATCCGCTGGTCGAGCCCCAAATCTTTCATGTAGACCGAATCCACTTCCCCGCGAATCCGTGTCGAGTATTCCATCCGGGCTTCATGTCCAAGGACATTGCCCGCATGCACTGCCGTGAGGGGACTGAATCCCTGCCCCAGCCAGCGACTCGGGCAATGATGCAATGCGACCGCCTTGATGATCGGCATGGGCAATCCCCAAATCCCCAGCATACACGCCCCCAGCTCGGCGTGGGATGCCCCAAAAATCTGGGTTTCAGCTTCCCATGACTGGCAGTTCTTTGCTTGTGCCAGGGCCAGCGCCTGGCCGAACGGCTCGGGCAGGTTTGCGGCGAGGAGCAATTTGCCGATGTCGTGCAACAGCCCGGCGGCAAAGGCCTGCTCAGCCAGTTTCGGCCCACTGTTTTCCAGAGCGGCGATCCGGCGGGCAAACTGACCGGTGAGCAACGAATGCTGCCAGAGCGATTCCGCGGAAAAACCAACCAGTTGAAGCTTGTCGAACGAGGAAAAGGTGTGGGCCAATAATACCAGCGCTTTCGTCGTTTCCAGGCCGATGTAGGCGACTGCTTCCATGGGCTGGACCACCTCCAAATGCAGGGCGTACATGGCGGAGTTGGCGAGCTGCAGCACCTTGGCCGTGACGGCCGGATCCCGGGCAATGATTTCGCCAATTCGGTCCACCGACGTATTGAGCGATTGCATTTCCACCAGCATTTCGGCATAAATCCCGGGCGGGCTTGGAACCCAGCGCATCCGGGCAATGAGTTCGCTAATGGCGTCGCCGGGCAGCCATGCCTGGAGTTCCAACGCCTGATGCAAGGCATGGCTCACCATGAGCGCATCGCAGGGTTTCAAGAGGTGCTGGTGCGCCTTGCCGATACATTTCACCGTGCTTCGCGCATCCTCGATTTCCGACAGCAGCAGGCGAAGCGCATTGGGCTGGCGCTGCATGATCTCATCCAACAAATCCACTCCGCTCTTCCCCGACAACCCAACATCCACCACCACCGCATCAAAACTGAATCGCTCGACCAGCGCCAATGCCTCCGGACCCGTCCCCGCAAAGTCCGCCGCCCAGACACTCTCGGCGCCGGTGGAAAGTTGCTGAAATTCCTGCCAGAGCGGCTGGTCTTCACCCACAAACAGAATGCGCTTTTTCATGTGAACTCGGAGTTCATCGAACCCGAATGAAACCGTCGCCCCAACCCGCCGAGGGACGCCAATGATCTTGCGCTCTCGGTTTCGGCTCCGACGGACCATTTCGCACCGCGATTGCCGCATGGACAATGCCATGCCGGCGACAACAGTCGTTCTGAAAACGCCAGGTTTTTGGCGATTCCGGACCCCCTGCGCCGGCGCCTGGAGTTTGCGCCAGAACGAGTTGCAAAGGCAGTTGAGATTTCACCCCTGAAATGGGATGCTATCGCCGCTCCATGAGCGTCAAAGTCAAAATATGCGGCATCACGAATCCTGACGACGCGCTCGCGGCGGTGGAAGCCGGCGCCGATGCGCTCGGGTTCATGTTTTATGACCGGAGCCCACGCTGCGTTTCCCTGCAGGCCGCGGCGGACATCATCCGCTCGCTGCCGCCGTTCATCGTGAAAGTCGGCGTGTTCGTCAATGCCCCCGAAGCGCTCGTCCGGCGCGCCATCGCCGATTGCGGCTTGAGCCTGCTTCAATTTCACGGCGATGAAGCGCCCGACTATTGCCTGCAATTCGGCCTGATGAGCCTGAAGGCGTTCTGCATGCGCGATGCCGGCTCGCTGGAAGCCCTGGCCCGTTACCGGACCGATGCCTGGCTGCTGGATGCCTGCGTGCCGGATAAACCCGGCGGCACCGGAGAAACATTCAACTGGGACCTGGCGGTCAAAGCGAAAACGTTTGGCCGGCCGATTTTCCTTGCCGGCGGTTTGACGCCGGAAAACGTGGCCGAAGCCGTCAGGAAAGTTCAGCCTTACGCCGTGGATGTCTCCAGCGGTGTTGAAATCGCGCCGGGAAAAAAGGATCGTCAAAAAATCCGCGCGTTCATCGCGGCGGCGAAGGCCGGTTGATTTCCTTTGCGCGCCTGGATTCTTTGCGCGAAATTGGTTCCCGTTTTATGAGCAAACGTTCCAGCGCCGAGATTCCGGACGAACAGGGCCATTTCGGTCCCTACGGCGGCCGCTACGTGCCCGAGACATTGATGCAGCCGCTCCAGGAGCTGGAGGACGAATACCGGCGCGCCCAAAAGGACCCGAAGTTCCGGCGCGAACTCGATTATTACCTGAAGGAATTTTGCGGACGCCCCACGCCGCTTTACTTCGCCGAGCGCCTCACCCGCGAGCTCGGCGGCGCGAAAATCTATCTCAAGCGCGAAGATCTCCTCCACACCGGCGCGCACAAGATCAACAACTGCATCGGCCAGGTCCTGCTCGCCCGGCGCATGGGCAAAACCCGCATCATCGCCGAAACCGGCGCCGGCCAGCACGGCGTCGCCACCGCCACCGTCGCCGCCATGTTCGGCTTCAAGTGCGTCGTCTATATGGGCGCCGTGGACTGCGAACGGCAGGCACTCAACGTTTGCCGCATGCAAATGCTCGGCGCCGAAGTCGTGTCCGTCAAAGCCGGACAGCAGACGCTCAAGGAAGCCATCAACGAAGCCATGCGCGACTGGGTCACCCACGTCCGCACCACCCATTATATCCTCGGCACCGTCTATGGCGCGCATCCGTATCCGCTCATGGTGCGCAATTTCCAGCGCGTCATCGGCGACGAAGCACGGCGGCAGATCCTGGAAAAGGAAGAGCGCCTGCCGGATTGGCTCATCGCCTGTGTCGGCGGCGGTTCCAACGCCATGGGACTGTTTTATCCGTTCCTCAACGACAAGTCCGTGAATATGATCGGCGTGGAGGCGGGCGGCGAAGGCATTGAAGCGGGCAAACACGCGGCGCGTTTCCAGGGCGGCTCGCTCGGCGTGCTGCAGGGCACCCGCTCGTATCTGCTGCAGGACGAACACGGCCAGGTCCAGCTCACGCACAGCGTCAGCGCCGGACTCGACTACGCCGCCGTCGGCCCCGAGCACGCCTGGCTGCGCGACCAGAAACGCGTCGCCTACACCTACGCGACCGACGACCAGGCGCTCGATGCGTTCCTGAAACTGGCGCGCTTGGAAGGCATCATTCCCGCGCTCGAAAGCGCCCACGCCATTGCCGAAGTCATCCAACGCGCGCCGAAGCTCGGCAAGGACCAGCTCATCATCGCGAACCTCTCCGGCCGCGGCGACAAGGACGTGTCGCAGGTGGCGGAGAAAGTGAAGCTGCGGATGCCGAGGTGAATTTTAAGGGGAGCTGGTGCGTCAAACTGAATGCACGCCGCCGGTGCGGCAGCGGAAATGAATTCAGTTCGAACGCCATGAAATACCGATACTTCTTTGCCCTCTTTGTGCTGGCCGCCGGTCTTGTCGCGCCCGAGGCGCAAGCCCAATATTATTACTCCTATTCCAGGAGGGGAGACGCCGGCCTCTACACCCGTCTCGAACTGGGTCCTTCTTTCTTTCAGGACGGGCGGCTCTCGGGCTTTGGCGGCCCGGCGGGAAACCCGGTGGATTACGACGCGGGGTACTCCGCCAACGCCGCCCTCGGCTTCGAGTTTAACAAATACGTCGGCGCAGACTTCGAGTTCGGAGCGGTTGGCGCCGAAATCAAGTCCGTCCCGGGATTTTTCTCGCACAATACCTCTGTGGACAACCTGCCGTTTCTCGCCAACCTCACCTTGTCCTATCCCATTCCTCACACCCTCGTCGTTCCCTATATCGGCGCCGGGGCCGGCGGTTCGTTGACGACTTTCAACACGGATGGGTTTGGAAACAATTCGGTGGTGGTGTCCGGCTCTGAATCCGACGTGGTGTTCGCGTGGCAGGCGTTCGCCGGATTGCGTCTCAAGTTGAGCAACCAGATGTCGATTGGCATCGGTTACAAATACTATGCCACCGGCAATCCGTCATTCAGTTACCCGCCGGCTTTTCCCGGTCCCGGCATCGGAAATTTCTCGTTGGGCTTCGACGGCGTCCGAACGCACTCGGTTCTGCTCACGTTTCAATTCAAATTCTGACGGGACTACGGCTGTTTTACGACCTTGGCTTCGCCGGTCTCGGGATCGTAAACAAGTTTTGTCCCATACGGCACCGGCGGGATG
>CAZFOA010000046.1:0-7656 GCA_964520205.1 uncultured Verrucomicrobiota bacterium
ACCTGCGCCAGCGAGTCCAGCACAAGCGGATCGCCGGGAAAAAGGGCGATGGCGTGGCTGATCCCCGCGCGCATTCCAAGCAAACGGGCCCGGGTGAGCTGCAGCTCGATGTAATTGCGGGCGGAAGTCTGCGTTGCGTGCGCCGCCATCGCGGCGGTCCAGGCGGCGACAATCTCCGGCGCCGAAACGTCAATCAACACGGGAGTGAGGTCGCGCGGCTCCGCTTCCGGCGTAACCGCGTAATAAAACAGTTGCCCGATGGCGTGCGGTTTTTTCCCGCGCAATTCCTTGAGTCCGCCATACCGCGCCAGCCGCGCGGCGTCCCGCACCAGCTTTCCCAGCCGCCAGTGATCGGGATGCTGGTTCTCCACGAGGCTCGGCGCCAGAATGATGCCGGGCCGCACCCGGCGCAAGACTCCGGCCAGTTTGACGGCATGCGCGGCCTGAATTTCAAGACGCCCATCACCGTCAAGCTTGATGAATTCGACGGTCGCGCCCAGAACCGCGGCGGCCTTTCTCGCCTCTCGAACCCGCCGGGCAGGCGTGCCATGCGAGCCGGCTTCCCCGCGCGAACAAATCACAAAGTGCGTTCTTCGACCGGCCCGTGTCTCCCGCGCAATCACCCCGCCACACCCGAATTCGATGTCATCCGGGTGCGCGCCAAACGCGAGCAACGGCGGGGGTTCAGGCGGGGAGTTCGACATAGGCTTCATCGGATCGGTCAATCGTGTCGCGGCTCACAAAAGTGATTTCCGGCGCTTCGTCCGGATGAAGGTAGGCTCTTTCACCCACGCCGGCAACGTAATGCGTGCAGTGCAGGACCGATTGCATCCATCGCAGCCGGGTATCGCGCGTCGGGCTGATTTGCTCCGGGGCGAAGGGCGGCTTGGCGGGCAACGACACGAAGGCGTCTCCGCCCTCATGCAGCGTCAATCCGCCGTCGCGGAATCGGGCGCGCACGATCTCTCCCTCGTGCGGAACATCCACGAAGAATTCAGCCACTTCACACGCGGCTTTGCGCAAAGCCGGATCGCTCGAGCGGAGCACGCGAATCCCATCGAGCAAACCCATCCGGCGATACATTTCCAGGCAGAAGTCGGCCACGTCGGCGGCGGAAGTTTTCTTGAATATCTCAATCAACGGTCCGTCCACATAGTTGGGCAACTGCAGCACGGTCTTGGCCTGCCAATCGGCCGGGATGCGCTTCAGATAGAGCGGGGAGAATTTCCGCTGGACCCGGTTCGCGAAGGCGAAGTTCAGTTGCGCCGGCTCGTTCGTCTTCCGATGGCGCAGCGTGGTTTTCGTCTCGCGCGAATCGTGGTCGCTGTCATGGCAGAAGAAAACGATCTCGCCGCCGAGCTCCGCCTGCAGCCGCCGGGCGGTCCGGATTTTGGCGACCAGAAAGCGTTTCGGGAAAAACCCGCACGGTTGCTGGCCGAAGCAGATGACGGGTGTCGCAGTCATAGTCGGGCCGGCGCCCCGGCGCGCGTTGCCGGCGGGCCGAGCGCCGACTGGATGACCGCGCTGACAACGACGCAGACGAGGCAGCCGATCACGTTATACCAGAGATAGCTCAGGCGCTGGTCGGGGACGGTAAAAAAGAGGACCAGCACCAGCGCCTGGGCTGCCAATGCTCCCCAGAAAACGGCGGTGGCGCCAATTCGGCGGAGAAAAAAGCCGACCACGAACAAACTGAGCATCACCGGATAGAACAAGGCCCCCACAATATTCACAGCTTGAATCAGGTTTTCGGCCAGTGAGAGGCAGAGCGCGAACACAATGGAAACGATGCCCCAGAATATCGTGAAACCCTTGGAAGCGGCGAGATAGTGCGCATCGGTGGCATGGGGCTTGATCACCTGCCGATAGAAGTCAACGGTGGTGGCCGACCCGAGCGCGTTGAGTTCGGCGGCTTTGGCGGAAAGCGCGGCGGCGAAGAAAGTCGCCACCAGCAGGCCAATCACTCCGTGCGGGAAATGGTCCAGAATGAACGTGATAAAAACATAGTCGGTGTCATTCCTGCGATCGTGCGGGTCGATGGCCAGCCTGGCTTCCTTGCGAATGCCTTCGACGCGATCGTGCGCGAGCATGGCGCCCGCGCGGGCTGCGGATTCGGCAACCCGATCCCCGGCGTGACGGGCGTTCATCCAACCCTGCAATTGCTGCTTTTCATCACCGTGCGCCGCGGAGAATCTGGCTTCAATGTCGCGCAACTGCCCGGCCTGGCCCCGCGCGGCGTGTTCCTGCCAGGCCACCTGGTCAAAGTAAACCGGCGGACGTTCGAACTGGTAGGCGACGAAAAGCAGCACTCCCAGCGAAAGAATGAATACCTGCATGGGAATCTTAAACACGGCATTGAACATGAGGCCAAGCCGGCTTTCGCGCAATGAGGCGCCGGAAATATACCGCTGCACCTGCGATTGGTCCGTGCCGAAATAGGCCAGCATGTGAAACGTGGAAGCGATGACGCCCGTCCAAATCGTATACCGTTTCCCCAGGTCCATGGAGAAATTGACCGCCTCCAGTTTGCGCATTCCGCCGGCGATGGTCAGCGTGTCCGAGAACGTGAGACCGGCCGGGAGCCTCAGCAGCAGAATGACGAACGCGGCGATCATGCCGGCGAAGATCATGGTGATTTGATATTTCTGGGTGACGTTAACGGCGTCGCTCCCGCCGACGGCGGTATAGGCGATCACCACAAATCCACTGCAAAGGATGGTTGCGCCGAGCGACCAGCCCATGACCTTGGAGAGCACAATCGCCGGGGCATAAATCGTCAGTCCCGCGCCCAGCGCGCGTTGCACCAGAAAAACGCCCGCTCCCAGGAGCCGCGTCTTGGTGTCAAACCGTTGTCCGAGATATTCGTAGGCAGTGATGACATTCAGCCGCCGATAGATCGGCAGAAACACAGCCGCGATGATGACCAGGGCGATGGGCATGCCGAAGTAGAACTGCACGAAGCCCAGCCCGCTTTGAAATCCCTGGCCCGGGGTGGAGAGGAACGTCACCGCACTGGCCTGGGTGGCCATGACCGAAAGGCCGATGACGAACCAGCGCGTGTCTCCCGTCCCTTTTAAAAACGTGGCCAGACTGCGGCGTCCGCGCGTACACCACGTGCCGTATCCGGCGATTCCCAAAATCGTGATCAGGAGAACCGTGTAATCCAGCGCGTTCACGAATACAGCCTTGTCAGCGCGAGGAGCAGGCCGGCCCAAACGATGAAAACGCCAAGCACGAAAACGTAAACCGCACGCCATGTCCGCAAGCCGGGCAGGCCGGTTTCGTCATCGTTCGGCTTCGGTGTCATTTGCCAAGTGAAACCAGGTTGGCAAAAAGCCGGTACGCGCCCGGCACGCCTTCGGGCAACTGGCGGAAGAACACCAGCCCCGTGTAAACGAAATAGCCTCTCCCATATCGCGCCACCAGCAACGCGCCGGACTTCGGCGTTTCACCGGGATCGCTGCACGCGAGAATCGGCGTGAAATGCTCGTCCCACTGGTTGGGAAAATAAATGCCCCGTTCCTGGATCCAACCTTCAAAATCGGCCCGGGTGATTTTGTTCGGCGTGTTCAACACGGGATGATCCGGCGCCAGAAACGTCACGGCCGCGGTTTCATCGGTCACGCGCTCGTTGGACAGACGCAGGCTGTAGGGGGCGAGGTGGTCGGCCTTCAAATCGTTGCCCGGACGGTTGTATTGCTCGATGACATTGCCGCCGGCTTCCACGTAGGCAAACAGCGCCGGCAATTGCGAAACCAGATCCGTCCGCACGTTGAACGCGCGGATGCCAATGACGACCGCGTCGAAATCCTTCAGCCGGTTCGTCGTGAGGTCGGCGCCCGTCAGCAGCGTGACGGCATAGCCCATCTGCTCCAGGCACCCGGCCACACTGTCGCCTGCGCCGGGGAGATAACCGACCGATTTGCCCCGGGTGGCCAGTTCCAAGCTGACCGCTTTGACGCGCGCCGGCGGCTGGAGCAATTGCAGCGGGATGTGGTTGTAGCGAATTTCCACCCGGTCATTGCTGAAAGTGGCGTCACCAATCCTGGCGTGGGCGATGATAAAGGCATTTGTCGATTCCTTTGGCGCCGTGACCGTGAAAACAAACTTAGCACGGTCCCCGGCTGCCTTGAGGCGGAACGATTGTTTGGCGGGCGCAAGGGTCCAGCCGGCTGGAACATCCAGTTGCAATGCGCCCGCCGCGCCGGCGCGAAATGCCACCAACTCGACTTCGACCGGGCGTGAGGCGCCGGGCGCGAACAATTCCACCTGGGACGCGAATTGGAGCAATACCGGCGGTACCACGTCGAGCCGGCGCCGGGCTTGCGCTTCCGATCCGGCCGCCGTCAACTGCACCGGTTCATCCGGGACCACGAGTTCTTGACCGCCGACTTCAAACACCTGTTCGATGGGAAATGCCGGCGGATTTTCGGGACGGCCGATCAACGAGGGATCTTGCACGCGGAACGTGCCGGCGCTTGGATCTTCGCGCAGCCAATACGGCTGGCTCAGGGGCGCGTTGACCGGCAGGGTTTGGATTGAATTCCTGGTGGCCGGCATATTGGCGCTTAGATTGATGCCTTCGCTCAGTTCGCCTTTAATGCCGGGATAACGCACGGCCAACCATCGCACCGGTATTCTGGAGCGCACGATCGCCGTGTGCTGCAATTTCAGCGACTCACCCGGCACGGCCTCGGCAACTGGAACCGTGGTTTCCACCGAAAGCCCGAGGCAGGCTTGCAGAATTCGATCCAATTGCGCCCGCTTTTCATCCAGGACACGGTCCGCCGGGAGAGCCTTCAGGAGGCTTCGGATTTTCAAGAGCGCGGGCACACTGGACGAAGCATCCTGCGGATTGAATTGCGCAATGACTTCATCCGTCAGCCGGCCAATCTCGGCGCCGCCGGAAACCCGCCCCCACGTGGTGTCAACGCCATCGAGGATGTCCTTGCTCGCCGGTTCTCCGTCGAGCAACTGGAACGACTCCGGCCGCGGTCCGCCGCCGCCTCCGCCTCTGAAATTGTCGAAGCCCTGGGTCTTGTGCATGGAACGACTGCGCCCGGCGACTGCAGCGAACGATTCCCCGGAGACCGGGTCATCGCCGCCCGTGTCAATTCGGATGACGTTGGTGGCGGTGTCTGCGCCGCGCTGGAATCCACCCGCGTTCCAAAGAATGCGCCGAGGTTGCCACGGCGAGAGTTCACCGAGCTGTTCGGGGAACGCGTTGGTGTCGCCGGCGAGCTTGAAAGCCTCGAGCGCCAGCACCGCGGACGCCGTGTGATGACCGTGAGTGTTGCCAGGCTGGGGCGAGAAGCGGGTGATGACCACATCCGGCCGAAATTCGCGGATGACGCGCACGATGTCGGACAGCACCTGCTGCCGGTCCCAGATTTTGAGGGTTTCGAGATAATCCTTGGAAAACCCGAAATCGATCGCGCGGGTGAAATACTGCCGCGCGCCGTCGATCCGCCGCGCCGCGAGCAATTCCTGTGTCCGAATCACACCCAATTCCTCGGCCAATTCGGGGCCGAGCACGTTTTGTCCGCCATCGCCGCGCGTCAGTGAGAGGTAGGCGGTGCGATAGTTGCGGCCCCGGGCGAGATACGCGAGGAGTTGTGTGTTTTCGTCGTCGGGATGCGCCGCGACGAAAAGCACGCTGCCCATCTGTTGAAAGCTTCTCATCTCCTGCAAGACGGCTGAAGCCGGCGGCTCCGCTGCCGGAGTCACGTTTGCCAAAGCGCACAAACAGGCGCCGGCGGCAGCCAGCGGCAGCCATCCGCGAGCGCGTGGTTCCACCTTGTTCGGGGTGCTTCTTCCTTTCATGGGATGCCTCCACGCTTCCGAATCACGCCCGAGGCCCGGAAACCGGCAGACACCCGTAGCGCAGGTTTCAAAACCTGCCACGCCGGCAAAATCTCGCGTGGTGCCGACTGAGAAGTCGGCCGCACGGCAGGTTTGGAAGCCTGCGCTACGGCAAGATTCATGGCAAGATGGGCACAATCAGCTGGAGCCGGCTGTGGTTCAGGAGGCGATTCGGTGACCACTCTCCACAAATGAAGAGCCTTCGAGCCGGTTAATTCCGATTATTTCTTGACGGTGAACGGCACCGAAAACTGCGTCGTCTCCCACATGATTTTCAGCACACCGCCTCCCGCTGGATCCTTTTCAATGGCCAGCGTCAACTGATCCACGGGCTTCTCGAGCGTGCCCTTCTTCATGTCCACCCGAGCGAGGTCGTGCGTCTCATCCACCGGAACACCCCACTTCCCGATGTTGGTGCTGAACGCCAGTTTGGATGGCCCGCTTTCCGACGGAACCGTGTAAAGGGTATAGGCGCCGGCAGGAATTGTTGTCTCGCCGATCTGAATCGGCTGCCGGGTAATCAGGAGCGTGGCTTCGTCGGCGCCCAGACGGTCGGCCTTGTCCCAGGGCACCAGCCCGCCCCAAATCTTGCGGGATTCGCCGGTCTTCGGGTTCTTGGTGTAAGGACGACCGTAGGTGATGGTCACCATATCGCCGGTGCGGCGATCGCCGATCACGGTGCTGATGGTTTCGTGCGGGCTGATGCGTTTTTGCTGGGCCATCAGCGGCAGGGCGCCGATAGCCAGGGCGGCAAGGATGAGAACGGATTTGAGTGGTTTCATGTTCGCTTCGACAGTCGAGGTTGACCAACGTTTGATTTAATTTAAGTCCGATAGGACGCAAGCCGGCCGTTACTGCAGACGGGAGATCAGGTCCTGGTTCAATTTCACATAGCCGTTATCCTTCGCTTTGATGGCCAGTTCGATCGAACGCCTGGCCGCAGCGATGGCGCCTTCCTTGTCACCCAGCTTCGCCAAAATCTTGGCTTTCAGGTGAACAATGTAGTGGGCCTCTCGCTGGGCGATGGCTGCATCCACCCACTGGCGGGCCTTTTGCAAGTCCTGTCCGTGTTCGTAATAAAACATCGCCGCCTGGAAATACGGCTTGTTGTCGCCCGGCGCCGCCATCGCGGCTTCAATCTGCGGCACCAGCTTGCCGGTGAGATCCATTTCGATCTTTACCGGGACGACCGTCGTGTCCCAGACGAGATTGAGCACCGCCGAGTCATCCCGGATCTCGTTGAATTCAATCGTGAAGGTCTCGATCTGTTCCTTCAGTTGGATCGGCTTCGTCTGGACGCGGACCAGATCCTGCTTTTCGTCATACTGAAACGCCCCCGACTGCACCGCCACTTTGTTCAAGATGATCGTCCATTCCGTTTCACCGGGAATGGTGAACAGCGCATAGGTCCCGGCGGGAACAGTCGCTCCATTGAATTTCACCGGTGTGCTGAAGGTGATCTTCGTGGCGCTGTTCGCTCCCGTCCGCCAGACTTCACCATAAGAAACCAACCCGCCGAATATCTGGCGGCCTTTCACTCCCGGCCGGGAATAGACCACTTCGATGTCAGTCAGGCCAACGTGTTGTTTGAGGGTGCATGCCGGACTCGGCGTGGGAAAATCAACTGCGAACAGTTCCGATGCGAACCCCAGTCCGGAGATGACTGCGAGGGTGGAAAGAATCGCTCTTGAGCTCATGGATTTTGGAGGTTAAGCCAAGCCGGAGGAATTGAAAGGGGAAAGTGGAGCGGACCTTTAAGCAGGGCGGCTTACCCGTTTTTTTGAGAAGTTTGGA